>NZ_BDCR01000001.1:999185-1332247 GCF_001618385.1 Paludibacter jiangxiensis
TTCCGAAGTTCCTGTGCGATGACACCAATCTTAGGCCCTTTGGCATATTTCGTCTGGTCTTTATACTCGAAACGAACGCCCCGCATCCGGTCGATGGACTGAAGAGCTTTCGTCAGTGTTTCGATTTTTGTTTTCAAACGCTCATCAGAAGGCGTGTAGAAATTTCCTTTTATAGTCACATCCTGCCCAAAAGTAGCGTTGCCACTTGTTTCAAAGCTCAGCCCTTTGTTGTTTTGGCCGTCGTTGCTGATGGCATAAGTGCCCAGTTGAATGTTTTGAGAAGCCGTATGGTTACCGAGGTTATCGCCCGCCGGCACCCAATGTGATCCGTCATAGACGTAGAGCGTTTTATCTGTTGTGTTATAATAAGTAGCCCCTGGAGTTGTTGTCGGCGGCGGAGTGGTTCCTGTCGTGGTATTCCCGGCCTTGTCGTCTACATATTTTTTATTGGCAGCTTCCAGGTCTCCGGTTGGTGTTGCCAGATTGATAATTTTGTAGTTGTTTGAACCATCACCCAGCGATACATTGGCTTTCGCATCGCCAAAACCGCTGAGGGTGATAGCGCTTTTAGGAGTGGGAACTGCCTTTCCATTCGCATCGCCCACATAAAATTCATCCTGAGGCAGTGCATTGTCCACCGGTACCCATTTACTACCATCATACACGTAGAATGTTTTTGCGGTAGTGTCATAATAAGTATTTCCCGGTTGTGGAGTAGTGGGTTTGGTGGTTGTAACTGTTCCCGCTTTGTCATCGACATACTTTTTGGTAGCAGCATCCTGATCAGCGGCAGGCGTTGCCACGTTGATCAGCTTTTGACTACCCATATCCACATCGGCCGCGGCAGGGGCAAAACCGCTTACCGGAATTGTGTTTTTAGCTGTAGCGACAGCTTTCCCTGAAGCATCCCCGACATACAACTGGCCTGTAGGCAACAGGTTATTTACCGGAATCCATTTCGTTCCGTCATAGACGTATAGCGTTTTGTCGGTTGTGTTATAGTACGTAGCTCCGATAGTGGTGGTCGACGGCGGTGTGGTTCCAGTGGTAGTTGTACCTGCTTTGTCGTCTACATATTTTTTGTTGGCAGCCTCCAAATCTCCTGTCGGCGCTGCCAGATTGATAATCTTGTAGTTGCTGGATCCGTCACCCATCGAAACATTGGCTTTTGCATCGCCAAAGCCGCTGAGGGTGATGGAGCTTTTAGGCGTGGGAGCCGCTTTCCCATTTGCGTCGCCCACATACAGCTGGTCCTGAGGCAGTGTATTGTCCACCGGTACCCATTTACTACCATCATATACGTAGAATGTTTTCTCGGTAGTGTCGTAATAAGTATTTCCCGGTTGTGGAGTAGTGGGTTTGGTCGTTGTTACCGTTCCCGCTTTGTCATCCACATATTTTTTTGTGGCAGCATCCTGATCGGCGGCCGGTGTTGCCACGTTGATCAGCTTTTGACTTCCCAGATCCACATCGGCGGCAGCGGGAGCAAAACCGCTTACCGGGATTGTGTTCTTAGCTGTAGCGACGGCTTTCCCTGAAGCATCCCCGACATACAACTGGCCTGTAGGCAACAGGTTATTTACCGGAATCCATTTGGAGCCGTCATAAACATAAAACGTTTTATCTGTCGTATTGTAGTAAGTTGCTCCAAGAGTGGGAGTTGATGGAGGCGTTGTTCCTGTGGTTGTTGTCCCCGCTTTGTCATCTACATATTTTTTTGTGGCAGCATCCTGATCGGCGGCAGGAGTAGCTACGTTGGTCAGCTTTTGACTTCCCAGATTCACATCGGCAGTAGCGGGAGCAAAACCGCTTACCGGAATTGTGTTTTTAGCCGTAGCAACAGCCTTCCCTGAAGCATCCCCGACATACAATTGGCCTGTAGGCAACAGGTTATTTACCGGTACCCAAGTGGTTCCATCGTAAACGTAAAATGTTTTATCTGTTGTGTTATAGTAAGTTGCTCCGGGTGTGGTTGTAGATGGCGGAGTGGTTCCGGTGGTAGTTCCGTTAGCTTTATCGTCTACATATTTTTTAGTAGCGGCATCGCGATCGCCGGTTGGCGTTGCCAGGTTGATTATTTTATAGTTGTTGGAACCGTCACCCATCGATACATTGGCTTTTGCATCGCCAAATCCACTGATAGTGATTGTACTTTTCGGAGTAGCCACAGCTTTGTTTGATGCATCTCCAACATAAAACTGGCCGTTTGGCAGTATGTTATTTACAGGTACCCAACTTGTTCCGTCGTACACATAAAATGTTTTGTCTGTTGTGTTGTAGTAGGTAGTTCCGGCAGAAGGAGATGTTGGAGGTGTAGTACCTGTGGTGATACTTCCCGTTTTATCGTCTACGTATTTCTTGGTGGCGGCATCCTGATTGTTAACTGGTTGAGCCAAATTGATCAGGTTTGTTCCCCCCATCGAGATACTTGTCGTGGCTGATCCCCAATCGCTTAAAGGAATAGACGATTTTGGGGTACCAACGGGAACATTGGTAGCGTCTCCTACAAAAATATAATTATTGGTTAGTGAAAGGTTCTTGGAATCCACATAATTTTTGGTCGCCGCATCTTGCGCATTTATCGGGTCAAGCATGTTTTTAATGCTCTTACCTCCCATTAGGATATCGCTGGTGGGAGCTCCCCAATCGCTAAGAGGGACGGCTGATTTAAGGACGGGTGAGGCGACTCCTACTGCCGTGCCTACTAATATTTGATTTGTGGCTAACGAAATATTAGCAGGACTAAACATTTTCGTGTCCACGTAATTTTTTGTGGCGGCATCTTGTGCTGCGGTCGGATTTGCCAAATTTGAAATGTTATAATACGGACCTCCTGATGTACCCATGTTGAGGGCAGCCGTTGCCTTGCCGAAATCACTAACAGGAATAGCATTTTTTAATACCATAATGGCCCGGTTGGAAGAATTTCCGACAAACACATTGTTGTTATTCAGCCCAAGCGTAGAAGGGGTCGTAAAAAGCATATCGACCCAACCTTTGGTCGCGGCATCATCTATAAGGGTAGGGATTGCAAGGTGTTTGATCTGGTAATTGTTGGTTCCATCCCCCATTTCGATGTGGTTTTGCGCACGGCCAAAACCACTCAAAGGAATATTTGCTTTGTCGAGTTTTGCATTTGAGATGGCTCCGTTAGCAACCGTTAGTTGACCCATATCATTGATGGTGGCATCACCCGACATGGAAACTGCAGCAGGAACATTGGATGCATTACCCACAAATATCTTTCCGTCAGGCAACGTGTTGGTAAGGCTTACCCAGGCAGTTCCATTGTAATAATAAAACTTTTTGTCAGTAGTATTATAGAATACTTCTCCTTCCTTCACGGTCGTTGTGGATGGACTTGGGTTCATTGCTCCGGTGGGAGTTGCTCCGTTGATTGAAACCATAACCCACCGGTTCAGGGCATCATAGACATAAAGAATATTGTCTACGTTATCAAAAAAGAAATCGCCGGCTTTGGGAGATGTTGGCCGATCTGTAACGGGTCCTGCAGGGATGGAGGTACTACTGATAGACATCCATGTTCCTGTTTGCCCCATCATATACAGCTTATTATCAGTGGTCGTAAAATAAACATCCCCATATTTGTATGTCGTCGGGAGAGAAGTAACGCTTGGAACCAGAGACCATGTCGTTCCATCGCAAACATAATATTGCGAATCAAAAAAGTTCTTTACAATGGTACCACTTGCTTCCGGAGCTCTTGACGATGCCGGTGAATCATAAGAATCCTGAATGCCTGAAACTGCAGTCCATCCAGTACTTGTGAGAGTATAAACCGTTGATGTAACAGAATTAAAAATGGCAGATCCAATCGAGTATCCGGAAGATGAAGGAAGGCTTGTACCAACATAATAATTGGGAGTCGTCCCGTCAATGGTGAGCAGTGCTGCATTTATTGCTGTGGCTAATACATTTGAGGGAATGTCAGCTCCGGAAAGGTATAAACCCTTGGTAGTAGGGCGGAACAAGACACCGGTTCCTAGGGTAGCATCACTTCCATCGAGGCATTTGACAGTACAATAGATAGTAGAGGTTGGATTAGGACTTATATAATCAATTTCATAGGAACGTCCATTTGAATCAACGACAATATCTCCAACTTGTACGCTTGAACCCTGAAAAATTTCATTCTCATTAAGGCATAGTAAAGTTAGAGCATTTTCGCTATTCGGGGTTAATGAAGTAGCTTCCATTATATTTACGGCACCACTGAATTGTCTCTTTGTTTGAGCATAACTCAATATTGTACAAGCAAAAATGAGTGCTGTAACAATGTATATTTTGTATCGTACAATTTTCATATACCTTGAGAGTAAAGATTAAAGGCCTTCCTATGACCAATTTGTTCTATGTGGTATCTAAAAGTGTAGAACAGCAATAAAGCCATTCCCTGATGTATTCGTTAAATTGGCTATTCCTTGATTTTTTAGAGTAAGAGTGCCATTTCCCACAGCAGTACAATACCAAGTATAGTCAGATTTCATTGTATTTGAACCGGAAATAAGTACTGTAAATGGAGAATTCACTTTAATATCAAACATTGTAATATTAGGGAAGAGCAAATCAGTAAAATCAGTTGCTGAATTATATTCTTTTCCTGCGTAGTTAATAGAGATAAGCCAGTTGCCTTGACTTCCTAATTCTGAGTATGAAGTTTTTATTTTGAGATAATCGAGCCATACTCCGGCAGGAACAGTTACGGTGTGTGTATTGCCTGAAAGAGTTACTGTTACACCGGGTCCCGAAGCTCTGCAAAAAAATCTTGTATCACCGGATGGATTGTAAGACATCAAACTGCTACCTCCTGAAGCCGGTGTTTTCCATGTAGGAGAACCGGTTGTTGCATCTACAGTCAGCACTTTATTTGCATCGTCCGGAATAGTTGCTGTTGGTAAAGAAGAACCACTGCCTCCTGATGGAGTTGCCCATACTCCGTCACCCCGTAAGAAGGTGGTTGAGCTTGCTGTACCTGAAGAGGTGTTGATGGCAGCGACCGGTACTGTGCTGTTTCCAAATCTTCCAGCGGGAATAGATCCAGTGGTCAGTTGCGTTGCATCCAGATTAGTAATGCTTCCTGACGCATCTCTTTTGACAAGCGAATTGGGCGTTGACAACGTTGTTGCTCCATTTGCCAAATCGACTCCGGTGCGGACTGCGGCTGCTGTGGCTCCTCCCACATAGGCAACTGTTGGTGCCGCTGCTGTTCCGCCCAAATCGTTTGCAAGCATTAAAACTCCCTTGGTTGAGTTTGTTGCATCGGCAGCAGTCGGTATTGCCCATGTTCCGTCTCCACGCAGAAAAGTCGTTGCATCGGCCGTTCCGCTACCCAGTCGGGCTGTAGCAACGGTGCCTGATACAAGGTTCGATGCATTAAGATTTACGATATTACCCGTGGCATCTCTTTTGACAAGTGTATTTGCATTAGACGAAGTGGTTGCGTTATTTACCGCAATAGTAGCAGAATTGATAGCGGCAGCCGTTGACCCGCCAACGTTAGTGACAGAGGGCAAAGATGCCGTTCCTCCTAAGTCGCCGGCCAACATCAGAATACCCTTCGTACTGGTAGTTGCATCCGTACCACTGCCTGCTGCAGCCCATGTTCCGTCTCCTCTCAAATAAGTGGAAGAGTTGGCAGTGCCTGTCCCCAAACGAGCAGGAGCGACAACACCTGAAGTGATATTGCTCGCATCGATATTCCCACTAAAAGAGGATGCGGTTAATTGTCCGGTGGAGGGTACGAACTTTAGACGTGATGAGGTTACTTTTTGAGCTAAATTACCTGTGTTGGATGTTACCCATACTGGATATACTGAGGTTGCTGTTGTTCCATCATCTGTAATCGCTGTTGTTGAGGCTGATCCTGCCGACCCTGTCACGCTGCCGTTTATTGGAGCAGTTACGGTCAGTCCTGTTAATGTTCCTACCGATGTAATCGCAGGTTGAGCACTTCCTGTCACAGTTACAGCCGTTGTAGCTGTTGCCGCATTTCCTGTGGTGTTTTGATTGAGAAGAGGGATGTCGGTCGCTGATATTGCGCGGAATGTCGGGACGCCGCTACTTCCTGTAGGCGCAGCAAGGAAAGTTCCGGCAGACTGACTGTTAAGCGTACCTGTGAGCGTACCGGAAGCTGTAACCGGAGAATTGGTAACCGTAAATATGGAAGGCAGAGATAATCCTACCGAAGTTACGGAGCCCGATCCTGTACTTGGAGTTACCCATGCTGGGTTTCCGGAAACAATGGTCAATACCTGTCCGTTTCCTCCCGTAGAAGGAACTTTTGCATCTACATACGTTTTTACAGCTTTAGCCGATGGATATTGTGTGTCGGTAACCGAAGCAAGCGTTCCGTCGGTAGTTTTATTCGATTTATCTTCTTTGCCAACAACAGTGGCATTGGCAGAAACCAATGCATCGGAGTAATATTTTTTTGTTCCTTCGGTTACCTGGTCGGTGGTATAGTCGCCGGCTGTGGCAACAATTGCGCCGGTTCGTCCGAATACGGAACTCACGGCTCCTCCGTTTGCAACCTTGTCCCACGAGGTACCGTTTGAAATTACCCAGTCACCCACATTTAATGCCATAGGAATAGATCCTGCGGTATTGACCACATAATAGTAGCCCTGGCTGGCACTTGCTGATGGAAGGGATGGTAATCCTGACGAAGCATTGTAAGTGCCCTTGTATGTAACGGCTCCGGTAACAGAATTCGGAAGGTAAGCCGGATCAATTTTTACGGATGCATTCAAAGGAACAACGCCATTAGCTTGTCCTTTGGTGCTTACGTCGATTTTTGATGCAAAATCGGCAATATCGGCTCCCGAAAGAGTGCGGAAAGTAGGTGCTCCATCGCTACCACTGGGAGCTGCTAAAACTGTATTGGCAGTCTGATTGTTTAAAGTTACGGTCAAATTGCCCGTAGAGGTAACCGGAGAATTGGCAACGCCAAAGATAGAAGGCATGGCTAATCCTACGGAGGTTACAGTTCCCGGGTTGGTTGACGGGATAGCCCATGTACCATCACCTCTCAGAAACCCTGAAGAATTTATTGTTCCGGCATTAAGGGCTGTCAAAGGGATAGTATTTGTTCCATAGTTGGCAGCAGGAATGGTACCGGTCAGGTTAGTTGCCGCTAATGCTCCGCTGAAGGTTGTGGCTGTAAGTGTTCCTGTAGAAGGAGCATACTTAAGCTTGGATGTACTGATGTTCAGGGGAACATTACCGCTTCCGGTGACCCAGGTTGGATATACGGTGGCTCCTGCCGAAACGTCGGTCACCGTTACTTTGGTGGATGTGGTAGCTGTAGTTGCAGTAGTTGCTGTGGCCGCATTTCCGGTTATGTCACCCTGAATAGGATTGACTACCGAGAGGTTTGTCAATGTTCCAACAGAGGTAATATTGGGCTGCGAAGCTCCTGTAACCGTAACAGCGGTGGTTGCAGATGTTGCTGTGGTTGCGTTGCCGGTGATATCGCCGGGAACTTTTCCGGAGCCGTCTCTGATTACAAGTGTATTCGCATCTGTTGACGTGCTGGGTAAGATTCCTCCTATACTGACGACGGATGGCGTATCGGCTGTACCGGCTAAATCTCCGCTCAGTTTGAGAATCCCCTTGCTGCTGGTGGTGGCGTCAGGTATGGTGGTCGTTCCCGGGGCTTGCCAGGTTGCAGCATTACCCAGTGCATTTATTGTTAGAACCTTGTTTGCGTCACTTGCACTGTAAGTAGGAAGACTGCTTGATCCTCCTGATGGCACAGACCAGTTGCCCGATCCGTCAAGATATGTACCTGCTGCCCGTCCCGATGCCTGGATGGCCGAAACCGGAATAGTATTGGAGGCATAACGTGCTGTTGCAATCGTTCCCGTCAGGTTGGAGGCATTCAGGCTACCCGAAAGAGTTGCTCCGGAAATGGCTCCTGTTGCTGTAACCGATGTCGGAGTGATGGCTCCGAGCGATAGCGAGATAAACGGTGTGGTTGTCTGATTGGTTATCGAACTGATAATCCCGTTGCTGGAGCTGACAGTGACGCTAGTTACTCCCGGGGCTGACCAGGCAGGTGCTCCGCTGACCATCGTAAGAACCTGCCCTGCCGTTCCTCCGGATGGCACTTTCCCATCAACATAATTCTTTACCGCGTCAACGGTAGGATATTTTGTGTAGGTAGCGTCAGAGATAATCGAATTTACTTTGTTAGCAACGTCTTCTTTTCCTATCAAAGTGGGATTGGCATTCGCTAAAGCATCTGTATAATATTTATTGGTAGAACCCTCGGTAACCTGATCTGTATTGTAATCTCCTGCATTAGCAGTGATTGTTCCTGTTCTTCCGAATACGCTGGAAACAGCCGCGCTATTATTCACTCTTTCCCAGCTGCTTCCGTTTGAAATTATCCAGTCGCCTACATTCAGGTTGATGGGATTTGAGCCAGTTGTTGTTACAACATAATAGTGTCCTTTATTCGTTGAGGATGCCGTGGCGAGGGATGGCATGCCCGAACTTGCGTCGTATGTTCCTTTGTAGGTTACAGATCCAAGAATTGCATCTGGCAGATATGCAGATGGTATTTTCAGGCTGGCATCCAGAGGTGCCACTCCCGATGCTGCTCCAATGGAGCTGACATTGACCTTGTTGGCAAGTCCGGGAACATCAGAATCCTGTAAGGAACGAAACGTTGGTGTACCGGCAGCTCCCGAAGGTGCGGCAAAGACAGTTCCTGCCGGCTGACTGGCTAATGCGCCGGTCAGCGTTCCTGTACTGGTGACGGGCGAGTTGCTTACCGTCATGAAGGAAGGTAATGATAATCCTACCGAAGTGACGGTTCCTGTTTGTACCCAGTTTGTGCCATCTGATACCCAGTAGGTGTGCGTTTGAGAGTTGTAGAATGTTGTTCCTGCTGGTCCTACAGCGGGTAATACTGCTCCGCTTGGAGTTGAGCCGGCTTCTGCCCATTTGAATTGATTATTACCGGCCGATACCAATACCTGACCGGCGGTGCCTGCGGTTAAAGCACTGCCTCCGGTTCCCTGAAGTTTAACGTCCGTGATGCTGCCATTTAATACACCTCCTACTGTAATCCAGTTTGTTCCATCAAATATTTTCAATACATTTTGTGCCGGATCTGCATTTGTCAGATAGAAAACATCCCCGGTTTTTGCACTTGAAGTAGCAGGTAATATTGTTCCACTTGGTGTTGTGGATACAGCAACCCATTCAGTATCCTTGTAATAATAAAAATTCTTGGTCGTTGTGTTATAAAAAACGTCTCCGGGCGATGGTGTTGAAGGAAAAGTACTTCCGCTGGGAGTCGTTTTCATGTCATTCTGGTCTGCGATGCGAACCCATTGACCATTAGCGATATCAGAGGTGGAAGATGTATTTGCTGCGGCATTAGGATTACTGAAATAATAATACCCCGGAGTGACACTTGTCGATTTAAGTCCTTGTCCCGAAGGAGTAGTCCCTGTCGCAATATTATAAACGATCATGCCATCATAAGCAGATGGAAATGTCGCACCATCAAGAATTCCTGTATTAAAGTTAAAAGTAGTGAGATTCGTTCTCGGAAATAGTAGACCTTTCCCTGCATTGCTGGGATCTATACTTAAATCGAAATTACTT
This sequence comes from Paludibacter jiangxiensis, assembly GCF_001618385.1. Taxonomy (NCBI): domain Bacteria; kingdom Pseudomonadati; phylum Bacteroidota; class Bacteroidia; order Bacteroidales; family Paludibacteraceae; genus Paludibacter; species Paludibacter jiangxiensis. Next base: position 1,008,825 of record NZ_BDCR01000001.1, read on the forward strand.
GAAGCGTCGAAGAATGGATTCTCTGCAGTAATATTTGCAGTAACTGTCCCATTTGAGAATACCTGTGCATAGGTATGGCTGCAAAATGAGATAGTTATTAGAAGGGACAATCCTATTTTTGAAATATTTGATAACTTTATCATATTCTTCCTCTATATTATTATTAAAAACCAGCGACTACATACCAGCTTGTTCCGTCAGAGATCATCATTTCTCCTCTGGATGCTGCTATCGAGGTGTTATTAACAGGTGCGTAAGTGATGTATGTGTAGGTACCCGAAGTTCCTGCTTGTACGCTATTGTTTCTTATCATCAAGACGCGACCCGGGCAGGTAACTGGATTTGGCAAAGTAATATTTCCTGCTCCCGCAATCTGAATGTTGATTATATAGTCATCATCATTGACTGTAAATCCGGCAAAGGTGCCTGTATAGGTTCTTATCTTTGCATATACTGCACCATTCATTTGAACGTTCCCGTTAAAGATTGTCCTTCCGGCCGATCCTGTAAGTCCTGTATTTGAGAATGTCAGGGTATTTGCTCCTTGGTCTACAGTCGTGTTTTTTGTTAAAGTACCGCCTAACGCAACATCGCTACTGGTTACGGTCAAACCATTGCTGGCTGTCGATATACCAGAACCGCCTCCGCTTGGTGTTTGCCAGGTGGCCGATCCTGATGCATTTGCCGTAAGAACTTTCCCGGCATCTGTACTCGCAGGAGTTGGCGCAACGGTGTTCAATGTTGATCCCGAATAACTCAACCCACTGCCGAGTGTAATTTCAGAAACGGCTGTTCCGGTTAGCCCTGATCCTAAAAGTTTATTTGCCGTCATGGTTTGCATTTTGGTATAAGTAACGGCGTTTGATGCTATTTTGGCAGTAGTAACAGCATTGTTTGAGATGGTTCCGGCAGCAGTCACATTCGTGCTACCATCGAATGCCGGAGATGTGTAAGTAAGGTCTCCGGAGATTGAAATTGTTTTTCCCGTTTGTAGTTTGGTTGCCGAAGCGGCATTATCAGTAGGGGTTAAATAATCGGTACCGGCTGTTGCTGCTGTAATGGCTCCTGACGTTGCATTACCTTTTAACAAACCTGTAACTGTGGTTCCAAGAGAAATATCAGGTACAGCAGCTGAGGTGGCAGTACCTTTAAATCCATTTGTGGTCGCAACCGTCACTCCGGTTACAGTTCCGCTACCACCTGAAGATACAATAGAGGAGATTTCTCCCTGTAAATTTTCTAATGCCGTTTGGACTGTGGTTGCCGTTGATGGCAGTCCGTTTTGTACTACAACCGGTACGGTTGCCGCTGTGGCAGAAGTGGTTGGTGTAGCCCATGTTACTCCTGTTCCGGCTGCGTTTACAGAGAGCACCTTGTTCGCATCAGTGGTTGCATAAGTGGGAACTTTATCATCCACGTATGTTTTTACTGCTTTCTCGGATGGATATTTGGTGTCTGAATTTGATGACAGTGTTCCATCTGTGCTTTTATTGGCTTTGTCTTCCTTAAGGTTCAGTGCTGTTTGAGTAGCAGTACTGATAGGTTTGTTTGCGTCACTTGTATTGTTAACGTTTCCTAGTCCTAAATCGGTTGGAGTGAGTGCAAGCATTGTCTTTAACGAGGTGGCAGACAGCGCAGTTGGAGCAGAGGCGGAGCCTGAGTTATTCCCCAGAACCGTATTGTTTGCAATGCTGTTCAACCCAAGAGTTACAGATCCGGAAGTACCTCCTCCGACTAAGCCTGTTCCGGCTGTTACGCCAGTGATGCTCCCGCTCCCCGAGCCACTTCCGCTCCCGGTGGCAGATAGAACACCGGCGACTAATGAAAGACCCGATCCGATTGATATAGATTCAGGACTTCCGTTTCCGCTGCTTGTGCGTCCGATAAGCGAGCTGGATGCAATATCAGCCATTTTTGAATATGTAATTGCCTTGTCGGCAACCGACAATAGTGAGCTGGAAGTTCCGCTTCCGGTCAGGGTTGCATCGTGCGATACAGTGGAAGAACCGCTTCCTCCAGAGGAAACTTTTGCATCTACATAAGTCTTTACTGCTTTTTCGCTGGGATATTTGGTATCCGAATTTGAGGAAAGCGTTCCGTCCGTGCTTTTGTTCGCCTTGTCTTCTTTAAGATCTAATGCTGTTTGTGTCGCGGTACTGATTGGTTTATTCAAATCAGATGTGTTGTCAATATTGTTTAGTCCGACGTCAGACTTTGAGAGCGAAAGCAAGGTTTTTACCTGTGAGGCAGATAATGCTGTAGGTGTTGATGACGACGACGAAGCATTTCCCAATATTGAGTTTCCAGCAATACTTCCTAATCCGAGCGTTACACTTCCGGATGTTCCGCCTCCGGTCAAGCCGCTTCCAGCATTGACTGCAGTAATTGTGCCCGATCCACTTCCTCCTCCTGATGAGCCGGTTGCGGAGAGAACTCCTCCGGTAAGCGATAGGCCCGATCCTATCGTAATTGCTTCAGCAGCTCCAGTTCCGCTGCTTGAGCGTCCAATTAAAGTGTTTGAGGAAATATCGGCCAGTTTTGGTAGTGTTACAGCTTTATCAGTCAGTTTGGATGAGGACACACTGTAATCAGCAAGGCTTAAAGGGGATGACGAAATTCCATTTCCGCTAAAGCTCGAGTCGTGATACACGGTGGTGAGTCCTCCTCCGGCAGCTGTTCCTATTTGTTGTTGGAGAACGCGTAAGGCATCCTGAACATTAGTGGCATAAAGACCCGGAATTTGGGGCGATATTTGAACATTTTCCGCGTATAAAAATTCAGGAATCCATGCAACTCCGTTGAAACGTAACGTTTGGCCGCTGGCAGGAGCTGTTGGCGCTACCGGAATGTTCTGGATCTGTGTGACTTTTGTGGCTGTATATGCTCCGTTCACATCTCCGGATAAAGTTAAAGTTTTTGGAGTCCAGAAGACGCCATCATATAGTAAAGTTTGACCTACTAACGGAATATTTGCTACTATGGGATATCCCTGTAATTTTTCAATTTTTGTAACAGAGCCGGCAGAAGTTACGTCTCCTGTAAGGTTTGAGGTGCCTGTAGTTGTTCCTCCTGTGGTACCCCCTGTAGTTCCGCCCGTAGTGCCTCCTGTTGAAGTATTGATACCATCAATCATATCTTTCAGTAACTTACCCTGATATGCAGATAAAGCAGATGTGGTTGAGGTGGAAGTCAGATTGTCGATTACCGTAGTTGGAGAGGAAGGGCTATTACTGCTATTGCTGCTGTTCCCACTGGTAACTGCGTAGAGCGCATATGGAACACTTAATAACTGGCTTACACCTGAAATCGTATAGTTGGTACCTCCGGTTGGATCGGTTTCGGTCTTGATGTAATAAGGTCCTTTAGACCAGTCAATTGAATTGAAAAAGGATACCTGGGCAATGCCGCCTCCCACTTCAAGAGAAACCAACCCGTTCGTATTAGTCGGAACTATATGGTTTTCAACATATACCGCTGGACCGGTTGAAGTGCCCTGTAAAATACTGATTCGTATACCAACAGTTTTGTTTTGAATGAGATTCGAATTGGCATCTCGAATAATGGCCTGATAAGTCATTCTTTGCGGTGCCTGAGCATACAAAATTGTTGTAATGAACAGTGCAATGGTTATGTGTAGCAGATGTTTCATTGTTGAATGTAATCCTTTATAATTTTGACAATTCGAAGAATATTTTTCTTAGGGTTCATTACTGTCAGCAGGTAAGTCCCGGTTGGAAGATCTACCAGTGAAACAATAGTGTTAGCTGTTTGTATATCGTTTTGTGTAATTAATTTTTTGCTGGAGTCATACAACAGGTATTTCAGATCGTTGTAATTGGAGTTCTTGATAGTAAGCGTTACATAGTTCGTAGTCGGATTTGGAAATACGACGCAATCGATAGTCAAATCGCTTGATGATGTTTCTCCGGGAATGATGATGCCGGATGTTTTGTCAAAGGCTTGCTGCACTCCCTCTCCGAATATTATGTCAGACACAGAAATACTTGTATATGATACTTGTCCTAATGTATAGCTTACAGATCCCCCTTTGCCTGAAATGTTTCCACCGGCACTTGATGTTGCCTCCTGTGCAAAGAGCGCAAGAGGAAACAGTATAGAGAGAAATATAAATGCAAAAAATCTCATATATAAGTAAAATAAGATTAAAATATAATTTTTAAAATATTGTTCAGTTTGGGTTTCCCGTTTATTGAATAGCCAACATGTTTCGAACCTTTGTTGATAATTCTTTTTTTTGATGGAATACAACAAGTCGCAATTAACTCATAATATATTGCAAAACAATATAAATGACGAATATGCGTCCCTCTTCATACTGTAATATATCGATTGTCGATGTATTGTCAGCAGAGACGTTTTTTGACATGAAAACTAAAGTTGTGTATGCTCCGGAATGGGCATGACATGTCAAATAGATTAAAAAAATAATGGATTTCTCTTTTTGGATTATTTAAGAAAAATACTTCAAGCGCGTTTAGCGATGAAGTAAGTTTGGAAATGAAAGGATAGTTTCACTTCCTTGAATGATTTTGTCAGCCAAAAAATGTAAGAATAATTAAATAATCTTGTTGTAAAATTACAGCCATTCAACTCAAGCGGTATCTTTCTCTCTGATTATAAATGCCTGATTATGATTTATGTTAGGCATAAAATAAGGCTGGTTCTCTTTAGATAGGACAAATATGATTGTGGTTTTTTTGAATGTTGCGTTTAATAATTACATATAAAGCAACACTTCCATTCAAAAATAATTAAATTTGATGAATATCGCAACAGCAACGCATATTTTTTGCGTTAAAATACATTTTTTGCATTGGGTTGTTATTGGATTAACCTATAATGGTATACTATCTCGGAATTTTGTTCGTTAAACTTTTGTCTTTTAATAAGCAAGGATTTATTTGTGTTTGCATAATGTAAAGATTGACAATGTGATGGTCATAAAAACATTTGTTATTTATTCGAATGAAAAATTGGATGGAGAATTCAACTTGTAGTCAATCTATCATTAATTAATATGTTAAAATCAAATCCCAAATGTAACAGGCATATCCATTTTTTTCTTTGTTGAAGCACAATTTTCAAAAAAGACAATAAAAGTGTAAATTGTAAAAAATATATTAAACAAACGCGTGGACTGTAAAGCCAGATTACTCCATTAATATAGGGTGTAGAAATCCGTTGTTCTTGGTGGGAAAGTCTTTTTTGAGACGAAGATTAGGTTTGCGAATGCCTTCTCAAAAGACAATTATGGCTATTGCTGATAGCAAAGTTGTAAAAATAGAGGATAATTCTTTTTATTTATTGCCGATAATTATGTATTTTTGCGCACCAAATAGAATTTTCATCTTATAAACATTCCATTTTTATGGCAACAAAAAAAGAAGCGCAAGAACCTGATAATCTGAAAACCGTTGAAAACGTGTTAAGTAAGTCAGAAGCTTTCATTGAAAAATACCAAAAACAAATTTTATACGGTGTCGGCGTATTCGTGTTGGTTGTATTGGCCATCCTTGCTTTCCGAAACTGGTATCTTGTTCCTAGAGAGAATAATGCCGAAACCAAGTTGGCGGCATGTCAAAATTATTTTGCTGTTGACTCGTTTAGAGTTGCTCTTAATGGAGATGGAACAGAAAACTGTATTGGTTTCAAAGGTGTGATTGACGAATATGGCATGACAAAATCGGCCAATCTTGCTAATGCATACGCTGGTGTTTGTAGCTATAAATTGAAAGATTACAATAACGCAATCAAATATCTCGAAAAATTCAGCGGAAAGGATGTTAATATTGCTCCTTCTATTACAGGTCTTATTGGTGACTGTTATGTTGAATTGGGTAAAGTCGAAGACGGGATTAAGTACTTCATGAAAGCTGCCGATTCAGAAAATGAAATGATCAGTCCTATTTATCTTAAAAAGGCAGCAATTGCATATGAAAGCAAAGGCGATTACAAAAAGGCGATAGAAGTTTACACTAAGATTAAAGATGAATATGCAAGAAGCCAGGAAGCTTCGGACATTGATCGTTATATCGCCCGTGCACAAACTTTTGTGAAATAAAACATTCTCTCCTTCCTTTACGGAGAATAAAGTATAACTGCTTCAAAATAGTTGGAGCAGTTTTTTTATAACAATTTCAAAACAATCTTATGTCAACTGCAAATCATAATCTGTCTGACTACGAAAGTGATAAACTCCCATCAGCCAGCGATATGCGTTTTGGTGTTGTAGTATCGGAGTGGAATCCGAATGTTACGGAGGGTTTATTGGAAGGTGTGCTGCAAACATTGCAGAACCAGGGCGCTGCACCTGATCAAATTGTTGTTCAGTATGTACCCGGAAGCTTTGAATTAGTTTACGGAGCTAAATTTTTAGCCGAAAATGCAAAAGTAGATGCTGTAATTGCTCTTGGGTCTGTGGTTCGTGGTGATACTCCTCATTTCGACTATGTATGCCAGGGCGTAACACACGGCATTTCTTATCTTAATGCGACGCAAACAGTGCCCATTATCTTTGGTGTTCTTACCACAGATAATATGGAGCAGGCAACCGATCGCGCAGGTGGCAGGTATGGCAACAAAGGCGATGAAGCCGCAGTTACTGCCATTAAAATGGTTGCTTTGAAGCGTGGCCTGTAAACAGACGTTTGAAGAGGAACCTGCATGCGTGTGCGGATTCCTCTTTTTTGTGGTTTATAATGTAAAAAGCAATCCTAAAATAGCTCCGTAGATCGTGGATATGTATTTATTTGACGTGATGGGGCAGCTTCCTGAGGCACACCCGATAAAGCGGTAGTATAAATATCCGATAACAGCTCCGGATACCGTTCCCAAAATGACTTTGAGAAAATGATGGGAAAGAATATTTTCCATGTTTTAATGTATTGTTTTTGCCGTTTTTCCTTGTTTCAGGCAACAAAAATAGCGAAGGAAGATGAATTATAATAATATCACCTGATAAGTTATAATAACATCACTTTTTTATTACTATTTTTGCATACTGAATAAGAATCATTATTTTATGTTGTTCAAAAAATCAATAACCCCGGAACTGGCTCAGGAATTGTTTGATGACAGCGAAAAGACGCTGCGTTTTATCGCTGATATTAAATGGGAAGAGGGATTTGTGTGCCGCAAGTGCGGAAACACCAACTATTGCGATGGTAAGTCTCCATCCTCGCGTCGTTGTACGAGGTGCAAAACAGAAGAATCTGCCACAGCGCATACTCTTTTTCATAATTGTAAATTCCCAATTAACAAGGCATTCTATATCGCATATACGGTGTGTGTCGAAGGCAAGCCTCTTTCTTCCTACTGTTATGCCGATCAGCTGAGTCTGAATCAGATGACGTGCTGGAAATTTCGCAAACGTATTGAGAACTGCCTTAGCAAGCACAAAGAGAAGGCAGAAGAATCATCGCTGCAATCAATTTTGATGACACAAGATTAGGATAGTCTTTGTTTTATTGCAAATAATTCTTATCTTTGCACCCGCTTTAAGGAAGGGCAGTTACCAGAGTGGCCAAATGGGGCAGACTGTAAATCTGCTAGCTTACGCTTACGGTGGTTCGAATCCATCACTGCCCACCTTCTTTTATTTTATGTTGCTCAATTATAAATCCGGGCACGTGTTCTTGGTAACCACGTAAAAAACAAGATTATGAAACAGAATATTTCTCCCCTTTACCTCCTTTTGACGGTGGTTTTCACCACCTGTTTGTTGATTTCCAATCTAGTTGCATCAAAAATTGTCGTTATTGCATCTGTTGCAGTACCGGTCGGTATTTTTTTATTCCCGATAACGTACATTATCAACGATGTGATTGCTGAAGTTTGGGGTTTTCGTAAAGCCAGACTGATGATTTGGCTGGCGTTTGCAATGAACTTCTTTGCGGTGCTGTTTTATCAGTTTGCCGTAGCATTGCCACCGGCTCCTTTTTGGTCGGGGCAGGATGCATTCAGTACCATATTGTCTCAAACTCCGCGTATTGCTATTGCCAGCTTGTTGGCTTTCCTGGCCGGATCGTTTCTGAATGCTTACGTGATGAGCAAGATGAAGGTGGCTATGAATGGAAATAAATTTTCCGTACGTGCAATCGCTTCTACGATGGTTGGCGAAGCTGCCGATTCTGCCATTTTCATTTCAATCGCTTTTTGTGGTATTCTTACAACTTATCAACTGGTGATGATGATGATTACTCAGGCATTACTCAAAACGTTGTATGAAATTATTATATTGCCTATAACACAGCGGGTTGTGGTGTATATAAAGAAAAAAGAACAAACAGATGTTTTCGATACTGACGTGTCGTACAGTATCTGGAAAGTCAAAGAAGTTTAGAATTATGTCATTGCATCACTTAGGAAATAAAACCAATTACCCAACCGACTACGCTCCCGAACTGTTGGAAACATTTGATAATAAACACCCCGGAAATGATTACTGGGTGCGTTTCAACTGTCCAGAGTTCACGTCATTGTGCCCGATAACAGGGCAACCGGATTTTGCTACCATAGTTATCGATTATATTCCGGCTCAAAAAATGGTGGAGAGTAAAAGCCTGAAACTTTATTTGTTCAGCTTCCGCAATCGTGGTGATTTTCATGAAGATTGCGTGAATATTATTATGAAGGATTTGATTCGGTTAATGGAACCGAAATATATTGAAGTGACCGGTCTGTTTACTCCGCGCGGAGGCATAAGCATTTATCCTTATGCCAACTACGGAATGCCGGGGACTGAGTTCGAAGAGATGGCAAAATACAGGTTGAAAAACAAAAACCTGTAAGGGCTTCCATCACTAACCAAAATCTAAAGGTATCCGGGTGTTTGAGAAAAATATTCGGATACAAATTGGTTTATCCAACGGTATAATTCGTCCATTTCCTGATAGTTTATTCCACGGCTTCTCCAGCCATTCAGGTTCGTCTCCGACCGGGAAATGATTCCTTTTTCTACTGCAGAATTCTTTTGCAGTATTCCCTTATTTTCTTTGTTGATTAAAGCCGAAAGGTTCAGGTAGTCATTGCCTTCTCCTTTTGTTATCGGGAAAAGTTGCTTCTTGAGCTGCAATGACCATTCGCAAAGCGGAGCGTTTCCGGTTTCGTTCGGGAGTAGTATTGGAGGGAAGTATCCTTTTGGGTTCATCCATACCGGTATTGCAACAGAAGTGAGGGGCGAACCGAGGATTGTCCACATGGTTGTCAGGGCAGAGGATTCCTGTTCTTTCGTCCCCTGAATAAGCACAGTTGCAGATGTTAGATGGCGGGGAATAAAATCTCTGAAAGGGACAAAAACAGGTGTCTCTCCATTAGATGGCATTGCATCATACAGGTTGGTTTTCGTGAGGCCGTGCGTGAGACAACGGGCAACTGTATGCAGGAAAAAATCGCACGAAAGCGATTGTGTTGCTGACGCCTTAGTGAAAAGCTGTTCGGCTTCCAAATAGCGACTGACTCCTTTATCCTGACTGCGGTCGCCGGAAAAGGAAAAATTGGTGCGGATGATATATCCTTTAGGCGCAATTGCCGGATCATTCACATCGTACTTCACATAACGGGAATTCCCGGTTTCAAAATAGGCGCCACCTCCTTTGGCGTCGATTACCCCAAAATTCGCTTCAACGCCCAACGGTTTGGGTAACGAGTCGAGTAAATGCTCAAAATCGCTGACTGTGGTGCATCGTTGCAGCGCCATTCTCATGAGTTTACCTTCACTGTCTTTTATGGGTGAGGGATCGTTGCTGTTAAGATTGTAGGATGCGGAGTTAATTATGGCAAATCCTGCATTGTTGTATCCTCCCCAAACGGCTTGTGACGGATCGTTGCTGTTCACCAAACCTACATAATCGAATTTCCCGTCTTTGAAGAATTCTATTTTGTTGTGCAGTTCGTCAGTGTCGCGTTGTTTGAAAAGCAGCGGGCGCCCATCGGGAGTGGCTTTGCCTGATACAATTGCGGTGGTGCAGGCGATACTTTCGTTGATTCCGGCTGCAAAAAAGAGAGCTACAAGAAAAATGATGAGTTTGTTCATTGTTCTATTATTCAGTTGGTGAATCGTTTAATAGGGCTAAGACTTTATTTTTGATTGCCTGTTGTTCCGGGTCAAAGGTTTTGGTCTTGTGTTCCCACATATTCCATACAAATATCGCCTTTTTTAACGATAAACGATCTGTGGCGGATAACGGAGCTTCGGGCAAAGTAGATGCGTAAAGCAGGTTGCCAAGATATTCGAGCAAAGAGGTGTTTTTCCCCTGAATAAAGCACTCGAAATCTTTCTCAGACATTTGTTGCAATCGGGGCAGGGTAATGTCAAAGTAGTGCAACAGTTCGGTGGATATAATCTCTTGTGCTTCCTCCTCTTTGTCGACACGCAACCGCAGAATCTTCTGAAGGACAGCACGCATTTTTTCAATTTCCCTCTCCAAGTAATCGCGACGCTCCATGGCAGGTTTCTTTAATTTTTTTGTATGAGGCTACAAAATTATCTCCTTTGTTCAGATTCTCAATAATTTGCTTTATTCCTTCGATGCCGCAAGAGTTTAGAAACTGCTTAATTTCAATCCGGGCAATGATATAGTTTTTCTTCATTAGCGGCCAGCCGCCTTTGTAGAACTGTTCCGGAGTTTCGATGTTTCGAAGATTATCGTAGTTTGTTATGTAGGTCTTCTCTAAGGCCGAATCGTTAAGAAACGAACGGTAATCGAGCTGGGAAGCAAGCCCTTCGTCAAACCATGTCGGGATTTTCCGTTTATCGAAATAGCTTAACTGTGACCAAAAATAAGAGTGGCAGAGTTCGTGACTGATAACATCAACGTTGAACCCTTCCCTGCCTATTACAGTGAATGTTCCCAGTAACAACGTGCGGCGGCTCACCGTATGAAACTGATCATTCCCTGAATACCTGCCGACTTCATTATTGTTGGCACAGAAAATTATTTTGTATTTGTGGTCGTTAATTCCCCAGAATGCAATATTCCGTTGCTCGGCCTTTTGCACTAAGGTGCTTAGGCTGTCTTGTAATGATGTAGGCAGTAAAGGGCTGAAATATACTTTATTGTCTTTTGAAATAAACCCTGATTGATTGATAAAAACGTTGCGTAAGACAAACGAGAATTGCCAGGTCACAATGACTATAATCAAAATGCAAAACATGGCAACAAACAACATAAGTTTCTTTCGACTCATAATTATCTGTTTTTTAGATTTTTCGTCTAATAAGTAACGTAAAGATAATTCCCTGACGGGTATATATGGTATTGTTTCAATTTTTCTTTTGAAGGCCCGGTTATTACCCAACCCGAACCGTCGGTTATACGGTATCTCGATCCACATTCCGGACACTTTACCGACAAATCAGTCTGGACTTCCACCCGTACGGTGTTTTTTACTTCGTATGGGCATGCTAGATCGAATGCGCAGTAGCTGTCATCAAAAGTGTGCACTAAAAGAATGCCTCCGAATCCCAATGATTCGAGGCCCGTGGACACTTTCGTGTATGTTTTTGTGGCTCCTAATGAAAGCAGTGTTGGTTCCTGTAGCAGGTTGATCTGCATGCTCACCGGCATGGGAGGGATGGATGTCTTGTTGTCGCCGCAAGATACCAGTATAAGCGCTAAAACAAGAACGCTAGCCCGGAGAGTTAATATGAAAAATTTGAAACGCATGCGAAATAGATTGAACCGTTGGGTAGATAACGTTGCGAAGGTAGAGATTATTTTTTCTTTTCCGATGGAAGGGCGTATTAAAATGCGACGTAGAATAGCACCCGCATTCCCCAGTTGTTCGCTTTGGGGTCGTTTCTGTGAGTTAATCTCCAGACCGATTGGATTCCCAGACAGCTCAATATATTATAGACACCGGCAGCGGCTTCTACATAAGGAGTGTTGAGAGTTTGGGAGCCGGAGGGTAGAGCCATTACTTCAAGGTGTTTTTTGCTGAGTCCGTTTTCAGCCACTCTGAGCGAAAACATTTCTTTGAAGTTCAGCCGTCGTATCAGCGGAATTTTCTTCAGCAGCAAACCACAGGAATAGTAGTCCACATAAAGGTTGGCATATTTATCCCCAACATATTCCAGATTGTTCATCAGGTTGAAGTTGCAATCGGAAAAAAACAATGTTTCGTTTCCTCGCGAAAAAGAGAGCAATGGGAACGGGACTTTGCCCAGTATGCAACCGGTCTCTCCGGTATAGTAAATCATTCCTCCGATAAAATCTACCGATTGTTTCACTGTCGCCTGAATTTTACCGTAGTTTCGGGTTGCCTTATTCATAGAGTATTGGCCTCCTTCAACCTGAAAATGGAAAACCGGGAAGTGGTTTGAAAGAAACCGTCTTCCGAAAAATTCGTCCCAAATCAATTGGTCGTTCGAAAGCCTGAAATCAAGTTTGCCCCCGTAATGCAAAATGCTTTGAACGGGCTCATCCTGGCTCACAAAGCTCACATACTGGTTCGAAAAATAACGGTTATCGAAGAGCGTAAGTGTTGTTTTAAATTCTCGTCTCCATTCTTTTTCATACTGAAACTTCCACGTACTTACTTCGTTTACTGCATAATTGGGTTTGAACCGCAAAAGGGTAGAGAAGAGGTTGTCGTCGCTGAGGAACACTTTTCTTTCGTTCACCAGCATAATGTCTTCGCTAAAGCCTGTTCTGTAGGCGTTTTTGCTGTATGAAAACTGCATTTGCTGGAAATTTTCCGAAGGAAACCGGTATAAGACCTGTCCTCCGAGTTTCCACGTGTGATTATCGAATGCGTACCCAAGGGTTGCTCCCACGCTAAAGTTTTTCCACAAGCTCTCTCCTGTCCTGAAACTGAAAGCTCCGGTTGGACCGTCCAGTACATTTTTATGATACAGCGAGTTAATTGGCCCAACGTCAATCTTACCGACATGAGCATACTGATACATCAAAAGATCGGTTACCCATTTCACATCACGCATAAATCGTGTTTTGTTGAGTTGTGTCACCCCCGAGTAGATAGAATCACTGGTGGGTTTACTCTCTTTTTGGCGCATAAGTGCAATTTGTTGCAAATCGCCGTCGTCGTGTTTGGGTGAAGAAAAAAGCAACTCTTTATCAATAACCCCAAGTACGGGTTTTTGATGGGGACCGACGGGAAGCGGCAGGTTTAACACCAAAAGGGTATTGATGCTGCTGTAGTCCCATTTGTCCTTATTTAGGGTAAACTGTTGTTTGATGTTGAAGGAGTGCGCAAAATTGATAGGGAGCGTTTTAGGAATGCTTGCATCGATAGTGACTAACCCGTATGTCAATGAATCTATTGTCATACTACCGGTCAGAAGTAGCGCATCTCTTTGTTTCGGACGAAAACCTATTGTGTAACATTTGCGTTTGTTGACAATACTGCTGTCTTGCAAGAAAAATGCATAATGTTTGAAAGCCTTCTTTGCGAGAGGACTCAAAAAATATTTGCCCAGTATCTCAACATGCTCTTTGTAGAAATTTTGTTGTAAGGTTAACAACAAAAGCATTTTTTCCACATATTCCTTCTCAAGCGGTAAAATGGTTATCTGATTGTTCCGTACCATGCTTTTGTCGAGCCTTACCGACGGGAAGCTGGGTTGGCGGTAGATTTTGTCGGAAATGAACAGAGGAACGGTAAACAGAGAGTCGGGAGACCATACGGAGGCTTTTCGTGCATTGACGTCGTTCATCCAATTTGGAGGCACATTATATGCGTAGGCTTTCAGTCGATCGGATACGGTGGATGGGTTACGTCCCGAAGGTGGGCTGTTGTTTGTACGTTTCAGAATTGAATTTTGAACAATTCTGTGAGAAGCAGAATCTTCGTTTACTTTCTCCAAAGGGATTGCGGCAGGCCCTATCGGAGATAACCAGACTTCAACCCCGAGAGTGGAGTTGCGCTTTATGCGAATTTGGAAAGGTTTGTATCCGTTTGCAAACACCATTAGTTTTGCAGCGGGATTGTTGGTTTTAATTAAAAAATACCCCTCATTTCCGGTAATGGTGGAAATGGAGGTATTTTTAAACTGGACGGTAGCACCGGCAACCGGCTGTTGTGTGAATCTATCAAACACCTGCCCGATAACCAGTGTTTCCTTTTGCGCGGAAACCACAAACGATAACATCGTCAGTAACGAAAAAAGAATGATTCGTCTTGCAAAAGAGGTTTCCATTTTGATGATACAATTCTATTTGGTAGAGTTGTTATCCTATCAGCGCCTGATATTTTTCTGCTGTCAGCAGTTGAGCTGTTTGTGCCGGATCAGCCACGGTAACTTTAATTATCCAGCCTTGTCCGTACGGATCGTCGTTTACCCATTCAGGATGGTCGTTCAATTCTTCATTGAACGCTTCTACTTTGGCATCAATGGGCAAAAAGAGGTCGGAAACCGTTTTTACGGCTTCAATAGATCCGAAAGTTTCACCTGCTTTGAGAGTTTCACCTGCTGTTGCTACATCTACAAAGACGATTTCGCCCAGTTCACTTTGTGCATAGTCGGTAATTCCTACGTACGCAGTTTCACCTTCGAGACGAATCCATTCGTGTTCCGCGGTGTAAAAAAGATTTTCAGGAACGTTCATAATAATTTGTAATTAAGAGTGATAAGTATTTATATGAATTTGAGTTATTGCGCGCTTGTATAATATTATGCATTTCTCTGAATGAACCACAAAAGTAATATAAAAAACGTGTATCGTATATATATTCTAAACACGAATCGGGATATTTTGACTTCATATAATCATTTTTTCTGATTATGACAATGGTTGTTTTAGGAGGAAACTTTTCTTTTGCAGGCATCCTCTTTTCGGGACAGGCAAATGTTGTTTTATATGTGTATTTATTCTTTCATTTATTTACTAATACCTTTCATTTTGTTCTTAATTCACAATAATGGGTTGTTTATTTGAAATAAAAATATTGTTTATGACAACCAATTAAAGATTTAACATTGTGTAAATAGCAGAAATACAGATATATAAATAATGTTTTCTGATTTTAGAAAACAAAATACCAAAAACATGTTGCATAACATGTTTTTTTAAGATAGAAAGCAAATAAAAGCCTCTATTTTTGTCAGCACAGTACAGTACAGTATAATATTTTTTAATGCGCTGTAATTCAAATATATAATATAAAGCATCCTAATTTTATTCAAATGTTTGAAATAGAATTCTCTCAACAGACTACTAAGGTGAAGCAGCTGGCGAATGCAATTCAGGATGCAATTACTATTGGCGAATACCCGGAAGGCAGCGCACTACCTTCAATAAACGATCTGAGTAAGACATGCCGTGTGGCACGTGATACTGTTTTCAAGGCATTTCAGACGCTAAAAGAATCCGGAGTTATAGAATCGACTCCTACCAAAGGATATTATGTTGCAACAGCGACAACCCAGATATTAGCTATGTTTGATATTTTCAGTCCGTATAAAAATGACATGTATCATGCATTGACTAATAATTTGCCGGCAAATTATAAAGTTGATCTCTATTTTCACCACTACAATAAAAAGTTTTTTGAGTCTATCATAAAAGAGAGTATTGGTAAATACAACTTATACATCATCATGAATATTTCTAACGATGTTTATTCGGATGTATTGGATGAGTTGGATAGTAACCGTGTTTTATTGCTGGACTTCGGAAAGTTCGAAAAAGATAAATATGCTTATGTTTGTCAGGGTTTTGACAAGACATTGTATGATTGCCTGATGTCGGGAGCTGAATTGTTCAGAAAGTATAAGAAGGTCACGATGGTTTTTCCGGAGAGTTCTGAACACCCCAGAAGTTGCATCCCATATTTTGAAAAATTCTGTGATGAAAACGCTTTGGAACACGCTCTGATAACACGTGAAAATATTTTGGAGTCGGACGTGAACGTACACGAAGCTTATCTCATTGTCAAACATTCTGACTTGATTGAATTTACAAAGATTTGTCGTAGCAAAGGATTTAACATGGGCACAGATATTGGTGTGGTGACCTTTAATGATGCTCCAATGCTGGAGGTTATTGAGAATGGAATCACTTCTATATCAGCCGATTTTAAGAAAATGGGGAGTCTTGCATCCGAGTTTATTCAGACTAAACAAAAAATACAAACATATATTCCTACAAAGTTGATTGTTAGAGGATCCCTCTGATTTTTTATGCAAAATAGGTGTTTACGTACACGGTAAGAAAGATTGTAGTAGTTTTTAGAAATTAATAAAATGGAAATGGAGTCACAAACAAAGACTTATAGCAAGTTGAGCGGAATTATCCCCCCGATGATTACGCCGTTATTAGGTTCGGACAAACTGGATACCATTGGAGTCCGGAATCTCGTAGAACACCTTATTAAAGGTGGTGTAAGCGGCATCTTTATTCTGGGAACCACAGGAGAAACGCAACACCTGAGTATTAAACTGAGAGAAGAGCTTATCAGAGAAACATGTCAGGCGGTGGATGGTCGTTTGCCTGTATTGGTAGGCATTACCGACACTTCGATGAGCGAAAGCCTTTATTTGGCAAATGTTGCGGCAGAATGCAAGGCCAATGCTCTTGTAGCAGCTCCTCCTTACTATTTTGCTTTGGGACAACCCGAATTGTATGAATACTATCAGGCTCTGAGCGAAAAATGCCCGTTGCCATTGTATTTGTATAACATGCCTTCTCATACAAAAGTGATGATTGAGCCGGATACTGTGAAACGCCTTTCGGAACTTCCCAATATTGTAGGGTTGAAAGATAGCTCGGCAAACGGGGTTTACTTTCATAAATTATTGCATATTATGAAGGATGATCCTGATTTTGCTTTGTTTGTGGGACCTGAAGAGATGATGGCCTCGGTAGTGCTTATGGGAGCTGATGGCGGTGTAACCGGAGGTGCAAATCTATATCCTGAATTGTTTGTTGACTTGTACAACGCTGCGGCTGCAAAAGACCTGAACAAAATTGCCGAACTGCAGGAAAAAGTAATGCAGGTAGGTGAGGCTTTGTATGGCATAGGCCGTTTCGGCTCCAGCTATATAAAGGGGCTTAAGACGGCCCTGGCACTGAAAGGCATCTGTTGCGACAGCCTTGCACAACCTTTCAATACATTCCAGATGCCTGAAAAACAAAAAGTTCAGGTGGCTTTGATGCAACTGGAAACCTTGTTAAAGAATTAATTTGATATCTAAAAATAATTGGTGAGTTTGTTTAATTTTTAAAATTTAATCTATGAAGATGAGAAGCAAAATCAGAACAGTCCTAAGTCTGATTTGTATCGGAGTCGCTCTGTCTGTTACATCATGTATAGATGGATTCAAGGATGACTTGACTTGGGCTCCCAGTGTGCAAAATGCACAGCTGGAGTCACCGGCGGCAGATCAAATCGTGGTAACTCCTAGTGCTGACGGCTCTAAACTTACAGTTAAATGGCCGGTAGTGTATGGAGCAGGAGGATACCAGTTTTCTCTTTATATTGTTGATGATCCTTCCAAACCGGTGTTAGTCGGTACAGAGAATGAAGTGATTGATGGTTGTAGTGCAGTGCGTCCTATGCAGGAAGATACACACTATAAAGTTGTTGTTAAAACGTTGGGAAATACGAAGTACAATAATAAAGAGGCAACCACTGCATCCGAAAAACTGTATGATAACCTGTTAGCTGTTACGGCAACTATCCCAAGCGGAACTAATTTGACGGATTATTTTACTGCAAATCCAATGCCCTCCAGTTCAACCGAATTGTGTTACCAGTTGGAAGCGAATGGGAATTATACTATGAGTGGTGATGTCGCTATCGGATCGCAGGTAACTTTCCGTGGAGACAAAATTCATCATGCTAAGATTACCATGACCAATGGTTCATTTGTCAATAATGGAGTTGGATTCAAAATGAAATTTATGGATATAGACTATTCCGGTTTTGCGGGAACAGCCAGCAATTCAATAATCCTTATGAGCGCCACGCCAAATCCTGCTATTCCATTGACTTCTGCCGGTTATACTGTAGTTCCGACTACAGCTCCGATTGCCATTCAGTCATGTAAGATAACAGGTCTTAAATATTACCTTTTCTACGATAACAGTAAGAAATATGGTATAGGCACTTTCCTTATTAAAGATTGTATTATCGGACAAAACACCAATACTTTCAATCAGGCTACGATCCGTTTCGGAGCAGGTATGGTAAAAGATATGACGATAACAAACAGTACCTTCTATAATGAAGTGACCGGTAATAGCAGCAATCGTATTTGCCAGATTTCTTCAGGAAATGCAGGTAGCGTGAAGCCGTTGACTGAAACCTGGGCAAATGGAAGTGTTACCATAACCAACTCTACATTCTACCATTGCGCAGAAGGTGCCCAATCCTTTAACTCGAATGGTGCTATGGGTCAGGTTGGCGATAAAATCACCATACAAAAATGTGTTATAGTCAATTCAGCAGAGAATGCTACTACTTCGGGTAGTAATGGCTTCGTAAGACGTTTCCGCAGGGGAAGTGCCAGCGCTACATTTACAGGTGGCGGAAACTCATATTGGTACAACGGTGTCTTCCCGATAGGAGAAGTACAGGGAACAACTTGTGATACCAGTGGTGATTATATTCAAACCGATCCAAAACTGACTTACCAGGGTAATGGAGTATTTACTATGGCCGGTGCAGATCAGATTGCACGTGGTTCCGGTGATCCACGCTGGTTACCTACTCATTAATATAAAGAATATAAACGTTTAAAATATAGCAAGATGAAGAAATTTTTAATTCTTGGTCTAATCCTAACGCTCATCCAGGCATTTGCTTTGCCGGTTTATGCTCAGCAATCGCGCACGGTCAAAGGAACCGTTGTGGGTGAAGATGAAAAACCCATTATCGGAGCTACTGTTAAGGTAAGCGGGAGTAATATAGGGACGATTACAGATATTGACGGACAATTTTCGCTGCAGGTTCCGGCTAATGGTAAATTGGCAGTATCTTATCTGGGGTATATCAGCCAGACAATCACCGATCTTAAAAATCCACGCATTGTATTGAAAGAAGACGTGATGAAGCTGGATGAAGTTGTAGTTGTAGGTTACGGTACTCAAAAGAAAGCTCATTTGACGGGTTCGGTAGCTTCGGTTGCCACTTCTGACATTAGCGATCTTTCGGTTACCAATTTATCTTCGGCATTGACCGGCCAGATTAATGGTGTGAGTATAAGTGAGTCCGGTAGTCGTCCTGGCGATGCTGCCTCTATCGTGATCCGAAACAGTAATTTAAGTGTAAGTGCACCGTCTTCCAGTACCGGTCTTTTAGTTCCGTTATATGTGATTGATGGTTTTGTATATTCACCGGAAGCCGGACAGGCAGCATTCAATAATCTGGATGCCAGCATGGTTGAAAGTATGTCTGTGTTAAAAGATGCTGCAGCAGCCATTTATGGTGCTCGTTCTGCGCAAGGGGTTGTTCTCGTAAGAACCAAACATGGTCAGGTAGGGAAGCCAAAAATTACTTACAACGGACAGTTTGGTTACACTGATGAAGCGTATCGTTCCAAAATGCTGGATTCTTATAATTTTGGTTTGATTTGGAATGGCATACGTGCTGCAGACCCTACGAGTCCATATGATAAGAAAAATGATTTATTTCAGAGTGACGAATTGAATGCAATGAAGTCGCTTAATTATGATTTGCTTGACAAATACTGGAGTTCTGCGATGACACAAAAACATAGTGTCAATGTAAGCGGAGGTACAGATAATGCTACATATTTTGCAGGTATGTCGTATGTTACACAAGACGGTAACCTGGGCAAAATTGACTATAACCGATGGAACTACAATGCAGGCGTAGATACTAAAATCAATAAATGGACAAAAGCGTCTTTGCGCGTATCGGGAGACTATGGCAGTACAACAAAAGCAAACGTTAAAGTCGGGGGATCAAATGCTGATAAAGACTATGTGGCATTATTGACTCATCCCCGCTACATTCCTGAATATGTAAATGGCATGCCAATTGCGGCTTATGGCATTACAAACGGAACAATTGAACAATCGCAGCTGTACAATTACAATGTTGTCGAAAATCTGGGTAACTTTGTTAAGAACATGCCTCAAAACATGGTCATTAATGCTTCTTTGGAATATGATTTCGGTTGGAACAAAATTTTACAGGGATTGAAACTGCAAGCTACTTATTCTAAGAGTATCAGCACAACAAAAGATAACGAATTCGGTTCTGATTATTCGCTCTATAAATTTGCCGACGGAGCTCGCGGTGGTAGTGGTTCACACTTGTATACCGACACAGAAGAACAGGCTATGAACTTTACAGGAATGACAACTGTTCCTGTTTCCAATGGAAACTATCTTAAAAGAAATACGAGCCGCAGCGATAGTTATCAGTTGAACTTTATTGCTAACTATTCACGTAAATTCGGACAACATGATGTAAGCGGATTGTTTACAATTGAAAAAGCTGAAAATGAATCTGAATATGTATGGGGAAATGTTACCGGACCTTATTCATTTACTAATTATCAATCCAATGGAGCAGGAGGAAATCAAACAACAGCTTTCTCACGTTCTGAAGGTGGAGTGTTATCATACATTGGTCGTTTGAATTACTCCTATGCCAACAAATATTTAGCAGAATTCTTAATTCGTTCGGATGCAAGTACCAAGTTCGCTCCTGAAAATTACTGGGGAGTTTTCCCATCTTTGTCTCTTGGTTGGGTCATCTCTGAAGAACCTTGGTTTAAGAAAAATGTGAGGTTTGTTGATTACATGAAAATTCGTGGATCTTATGGTTTACTTGGCCGCGATAATGTAAAAGCCTGGGCTTGGGCACAATTCTATGGATCGGAAACTGTTAAGGGTCCTATCTTTGGAACAGATCCTAATGCAATTGCAGGACCACACTTCCAAATACCGAATGCAGTGCCTAACCGCGATTCACATTGGGATAAAAGCTATAAGAGTAATTTAGGTTTGGATTTGGCTTTCCTGAATAATCGTTTATCAGTTACATTGGATGGTTATTATGACAGAAACCGTGAGGTATTTATGGCTATTACTGATGCTCCTGATTATCCAAGTACAGTAGGTGCTGTAGCTTCTGCTTCAAATTACGGTTCTATTGATAATTACGGTATAGAAATTTCATTGGGATGGAGAGATAAGATTGGAAAGGATTTCAAATATTACGTAAAACTCAATACCGGATATACCGACAATAAAATCCTGAAGGCACCTTGGAAGGATGCGGGATCAAGAGAACTTGATGATATTGTTCCGAATGGACGTGCCGACCGTGGATTGTGGGGCTACCAATCAATAGGAATGTTCCATAGCTATCAGGAAATTGCCGAGTATTTTGCTTCGAATAAGATTGTAACCTATATGGGAAAAACTCAGGCAGATGTTCATCCCGGTATGTTGATCTATAACAACGTAAGAGGTTCTCAGAAAGCTGACGGTACATATTATGCGGCAAATGACCCGAATGATCCTGCCGGAAATGTAATTGATAAAAATGACCGTGTACAGATATCTAAATTCCGTAGTAACCCTTATGGCTTTACTCTCAATTTTGGTGGAGACTGGAAGAAACTGTCATTCAGCGCTCAATTAGGTGCCAGCTGGGGTAGTTATACCATGATGCCGACACAGGCGATTAGTAATTCAAGTATTATTTCTACAGCTTCTGGTTATGACGTAATGCAGTATACCAATCTACCTTCATTCTGGGCAGGAAACATGTTTGTTTATAATGATGTTCTCGATAATCAGGGAAGAGTGGTTTCACCTCAGAACCTCGAAGGAAAATATCCTAACCTGCGTTTCTCGGATGTTAATAGTGTAGCTTCTACTTTCTGGAAAGTTAGCAATACGAATGTTACCCTGCGTAACATCACGCTCGCCTATACTCTCCCGAAGGCTTGGGTAAGCAAAGTGGGTGTTGAAAGTTGTCGCTTAAATGTTACCGGACAGAATATGATAAGTTTCTATAACCCTTATCCGGATCATTTTATGAGCACAATGTCAAATTACAGCACATATCCTACATTACGGAAAATCACTATGGGGATCAATGTTACATTCTAAAAAGACACAACAATGACAAAGATATATAAATCAATTTTAAACGTCGCTTGCTTATTGAGTATATTCCTTTGGATGGGATGTAGCGACCAATTCTTGAAAGATAAAAAGAATTATGATAATCTCAGTCCCGAGATCTATAACGATTATGCGGGTGCTTCGTTGAGGGTACAAGACCTTTATCTGAGATTGTTGCCGGATGTAAATTCCGGATTGTCCTACAGAAGTACAAGTTCTGGAAAAAATGACATTCAGTCCCAGTCGACCGAAGAATTTAGCGGTCTTTCTAATTTTGTAAGTCCTGATGTTACATTGACCTCATCAAGTACTTTGAATGATTGGTTTTACGTAAACAAGGCAACGAATGCCGGTCCATGGGGTGAGATTCGTAACTGTAATGATGTGATTGAAGGTGTTACCGGAAGCACATTGTCTGAAACACAGAAAAAGACGTTACTTGGCCAGGCCTACTTCTTTCGTGCATGGCAATATTATTTGCTGGTAAAAACCTATGGCGGTGTACCTATTGTCGATCATGTGCAGGTAACTGATGTGAATCAGGCAAAAGAACTGGAAGTGCCGCGTTCAACAACCAAACAATGTATTGATTTCATTTGCAAAGATCTGGAAACAGCTGCCGGCATGCTGCCTGCACGCTGGGACGATGCAAATTTTGGACGTATTACCCAAGGTGCAGCCCTGGCTTTGGCCGGACGTGCTCGTTTGCTTTATGCAAGTCCATTGTTTAATCGTGCCGATAATGCCGAACGTTGGCAAGCAGCTTACGATGCAAACAAAAAAGCTATTGATGCACTGACTACTGGTGGATTTGGGCTGGCCTACAAAGATGCACCGGGCGTTAATGCTGCCGGTTGGGCAAAAATGTTTTATGAATTTAATAGCAATGAGGCTGTATTTGTGACACTTTATAATAAAGTTCACGATGACAATGCAGCTAATGAGATTTATAGAAATAACCACTGGGAACAGACCATCCGTCCAGCAAATGCACACGGTGGCGGTGGTATGAGTGCAACCTCTTTGATGGTGGATTTATTCCCGATGGCAGATGGTAAGAAACCGACCGAAGTAGGAACTTACAACTACAACCCATTGACATTCTTTGCGAATCGCGATCCACGTTTCTATAGAACTTTCGGATTCCCGGGTGTATCCTGGAGATTTGATGCTGCAAGCGATCCAACTTCGTTAGGTGTTGACTATCCCTACTCAGGAGCTAACTATATGCTTTGGAACTATTCATGGTATGCTAATTCAACCAAACAGGCGGATGCGACACTTAGTGGTTATGGGGCTGATGGTCTGGGTTTGAATTACAAAGGTATTTATATCCGTAAACGTTCAAACGATTTCGATATGACAACTCCAACACCTGTTTGTATGTACAGATGGAGCTTGGTGGATAACAGACAAGGTTCGTTTGCCGAAGGAGCTATGCCATGGATGGAAATCCGTTATGCTGAGGTATTATTAAACTTTGCAGAAGCTGCTTGTGGAGCAGGACACCCGGATGACGCTGTTCAGGTATTGAAAGACATCCGTAAACGTGCAGGTATTCAGGCTGGTGCCGATGGGCTCTACGGTTTGAGCTCAGACTTGTCTTCTAATAGAGCTAAATTATTTGCTGCGATTCTTTATGAACGCCAGATTGAATTGGCTTTCGAAGGAAAACGCTTCGACGATATGCGCCGTTGGCTGCTTTGGGATGGCGGAGCTAATTTCGGTCAAATCAGCGGAGCTCCAAGCTCATGGACATTGACCGGCTTTAGCGGAAATACCTGTTCTTATCTGGGAGTCGAGCCGTTCAACGGAAAACGTCGCGATAATATTGAAATTACCGCAAAAACATTTGCCAATGAAGTACAAGGTGCAGATCCGATCAAAGCCAGCCGTCCGGCACCCATGGATTTGAAGAGCGATTTAAGCACTCAAACGAATGCTTTGGTAAGCTTTTATAATACATATCTGATGCGTAAAACACGTCAGGGAGATGAAGCTGGGAAGGTAGTTTCTTTCAAACCGCAATATTATATCATCGGTTTGACAAGCGGAGCGCAAACTAATAACATTACTCTTTTGCAGACTATTGGATGGCAAGATGTTCTGCATGGCAATACTAATGGGACATTCGACCCGTTGGCTGAATAATAAATTTTATTGTGAATAGAAATATACAACCGGGCAGATTTATTTGTCCGGTTGTATTCTCAAAGTATTGATGTTTCAGGCAGAGAAGCATTGGTATTAGGTGTTAGGTTTAACAAAGCAAAGAAGATTACAATCATCGTGGATTATTACCTGCTTGCGTGAGGCTCTGAGATATCAGGCGCAAGATGTAATACTAATTAAAAATTTATTCGTGTGAAAAAGTTTGTTTTAACGGCATCTGTCCTGCTTACCGTGGGAATGATGCAAACCGCAAAGGCACAATATCCGAAAGTGTCGAATGAAGACAAAGCAAAATCGGAGGCGTTGCTTAAGGCCGCCGAGCATCGTTCGGACAGCATCTGGAAACTGGTGTTGCCTATTGTTCAGGATCAGGCAAAACATGGCAGACCTTACATTCCATGGGCAGCCCGTCCTACCGACCTGCCTCAGGCTGAAATTCCTGCTTTCCCGGGTGCAATGGGTGGTGGTGAATATGCTATCGGCGGTCGTGGCGGTAAGGTAATTACTGTTACCAACCTCAATGACGATGGTCCCGGCAGTTTCCGTGCAGCATGTGAAGCCGGTGGTGCTCGTATCGTCGTATTCAACGTAGCCGGGATTATTCACCTGAAATCACCGGTAATTATCCGTGCTCCTTACATCACTATTGCAGGTCAAACAGCTCCCGGCGACGGGGTTTGTATTGCAGGTGAAACTGTATGGGCCAACACACACGA
Organism: Paludibacter jiangxiensis; assembly: GCF_001618385.1. NCBI lineage: Bacteria > Pseudomonadati > Bacteroidota > Bacteroidia > Bacteroidales > Paludibacteraceae > Paludibacter > Paludibacter jiangxiensis. The sequence goes on from NZ_BDCR01000001.1 coordinate 1,033,804, forward strand.
TGTGGTTGTACGCTTCATGCGTTTCCGCAGAGGTGAAACCTGGGTAGGTCGTCGCGACGACAGCTTCGGTGGCAACCCTGTTGGTAACATTATGATCGACCACTGCTCTTGTTCATGGGGTCTGGACGAAAATATTTCATTCTACCGCCACATGTTCGATCCGGGTGCAGGTATCAAGGAAGAAAAATTACCGACTGTAAACGTAACTATCCAGAACACTATTTCGGCTCAATCGCTGGATACATACAACCATGCTTTCGGTAGTACACTGGGCGGCGAAAATTGTTCGTTCCTGCGTAACCTTTGGGCCGACAATGCCGGTCGTAACCCGTCAATCGGATGGAACGGAGTGTTCAACTTTGTGAATAACGTTATCTACAACTGGAATCACCGTTCGGTAGACGGCGGCGATTACACTGCGTTGTACAACATCATCAACAACTACTACAAACCGGGTCCTGTTACCTCGAAAGGCAATGTGGGTCACCGTATTCTGAAACCGGAATCGGGTCGTGCGAGACTGGGTTATCTGGTATTCGGTCGTGTATATGCTAACGGCAATATCATGGAAGGTTATCCTGAAATTACAAAAGATAACTGGGCCGGTGGTATTCAGGTGGAAGAACAACCTGACACAAAAGGCTATACCGAGACTATGAAATGGGACAAACCTTTCCCTATGCCTCAGTTCCCGATTATGTCGGCTCAGGAAGCTTTCGATTTTGTATTGGAAAATGCAGGAGCTTACCTGCCTAAACGCGACATCGTTGACCAACGTGTGTTGAAACAGGTAAAAACCGGCGAGGTTTACTACGACAAAGAGGCTGACAAACGCGATTACTATCAGTTTGAACACCGCAAATTGCCGAAGGATTCGTATAAAATGGGTATCATTACCGACATCAGTCAGGTGGGTGGTTATCCCGAATACAAAGGCAAAGCTTACAAAGACAGCGATGGCGACGGTATGCCTGATGCGTGGGAAAAGAAATACGGTTTGAATCCTAACGATCCTTCTGATGCCAACGGCGACATCAACGGTGACGGATACACAAACATCGAAAAGTACATCAACGGCATCGATCCTACCAAGAAGGTAGACTGGAAAGATCCGAAGAACAACAACGATACATTGAAAGGCAAAACAGGCCTGATGTAAGTACAATTAGTCAGCAGTCGGTGGCCCCAACTTAATGACATTGTGTCCACCGGCTGCTAAATGACTATCATATTATTGTTTATTGTGGTTTATTTGTTGATTATTTGTCGCTTGTAAACTGGATTACAGGACTATTACCGGTCCTGTAATTTGTTTGTGGCAGATATGAACCGCGACCACCAATTAAAAAAAGCTATGAAGAAAAATCTAATGTCTTTATTTTTGTTGCTGATTGTGGTTGCAACCGCATCGGCTCAAAACAACGAAGACAAATACAATAAGACACTTACGGATCGTGCCGAGAAAATTGTGAAAACTTTATCGATTTCCGACTCAATCGTCTTTAAACGTTTGACAGGAATCTTAGTCTATCAATACAAGAGCCTCGGTAAAATCCACGATGGTCGTGATGCGGCCATTAAATCTGCCAAAGAAAAAGCCGGGAATGATAAAGCTGCTTTTCAATCTGCCGAAAAAGCTTTACAAGACGAAGCAAACTCTCAATTGTACAACCTGCATTGCGAATTTATAGGGAAACTTGCGGGTGATCTTAATGCCGAACAAATCGACAAGGTGAAGGACGGAATGGTCTTTAACCTGATTAAGGTTACTTACAGCGCGTATCTCGATATGATTCCTACGCTCAAGCCTGAGGAAAAACAACAAATCTACTGCTGGCTGGTCGAAGCCCGCGAACGTGCCATTGATGCACAGTCGTCCAACAAAAAGCACGAGATTTTTGGAAAGTACAAAGGCCGTATCAACAACTATCTCTCGAAACAGGGATACAATCTTGATAAGGAGCGTCAGGCGTGGGGCGAACGATTGAAAGCTGCTAAAAAGTAAGAATATTTCATCCGGTGAACCAAACGTTTGCCGGATGAATATCTTTGTCAACGATCAGGCTTCGTCTACGATTTCCGCAACAATAGCAATCTAAATTCAACAGATGTAAATCTTGTTTCTGACAAGGTCATTTCATATGATGCTTGCAGAACAATAAATAGCAATCAATGTATAACAAAGTAAAATATTCCGTTGCTGCACTTATATTGTTGCCGGTAATGCTTTTTGCCGGAAGCGCACCGAAGAAAACGACGAAGCCTCAGTTGCCTCTCGAACATACCAAAGAAGGGCTGGTTTATGCAGCCGACAGCCTGGGAAACCGTATTCCCGATTTTTCGTATAGCGGCTATATGGCCGGCGAACAGGCAATCCCCAATGTCTTCGCCAAAATAGTTGTTCCGGCTAAAACCGGCGACGCGACAGCCCGCATTCAGGCCGCTATTGATTACGTATCTTCACTTAAACCGGATAAGTTGGGCTTTAGAGGAGCCGTACTTTTACAACCCGGCGTTTTCGAAATTGACGGACAGCTTATCATCCGCACTTCAGGAGTTGTGTTGAGAGGTAGCGGTATCGGCGAAAACGGAACGAAGCTGGTTGCAACCAGCAAAGACCGTCGCACACTCATTCGCGTGGTGGGTAAAGATGATCGCACGAAAGCAGAAGCGCTGAAAGTGGCCGATGCTTATGTTCCGGTCAATGCGATGAAGCTGACGCTTAAAAATGTTGGTTCGTTGAAAGCCGGCGATAAAATAATGGTTCGCCGTCCGAGTACCCAAAACTGGATTGAAGCTCTTGGCACTGTCACTTTTGGTGGAGGAGTTTCCGCTTTGGGATGGAAACCCGGCGACCGCGACATTTATTGGGACAGAACTGTTGTTGCCCTGAATGGAAATGAAATTACACTGGATGCACCTGTCACTACCGCTCTCGATGCCAATTACGGTGGCGGCGAAGTAATTCCTTACACGTGGAATGGCAGAATTAGTCAGGTAGGTGTTGAAAATATGCAATGCACATCTACTGTTGATGCCGCCAATCCCAAAGACGAAGCTCATGCCTGGATGGCAATTACCCTCGAAAATGTAATCGATGGCTGGGTACGTCAAATTACCTTCTCACATTTTGCCGGTTCGGCTGTGATGGCGCTCGAGTCTTCACGCCGCCTCACGGTGGAAGATTGTATCTCTACCGATCCTGTTTCCGAATTGGGCGGTCAACGTCGCTACACTTTCTTCAATGCCGGACAGCAGTCGTTGTTCCAACGCTTGTATGCCGAGGGTGGCAATCACGATTTCGGAATTGGCTTTTGTGCTGCCGGTCCCAATGCATTTGTGCAATGTCAATCGGTTTTGCCATACAGTTTCAGCGGTGCGATCGATAGCTGGGCTTCCGGCGTTTTGTTCGATATCGTGAATGTGGACGGCAATAATCTTCGTTTTTCGAATCGTCAACAAGATAACCGCGGAACCGGATGGAGCGCCGCCAATAGTGTGCTCTATCAATGTACGGCAGCGCTGATCGATTGTCCGAAACCGCCGACAGCGCAAAACTGGGCATTCGGATGCTGGTCGCAGTTTGGCGGCGATGGCGGCTGGTATGATTCCAACAACCAGATTCAGCCCCGCAGCCTCTACTATGCGCAATTGGCACAACGTCTTGGTAATGCGGCAGGTGATCGCGCCTTCTTGATGTTCAATCCTTCCGAGGCCTCCAGCAGCCCGTCGGTAAAGGTGGCGCAGCAACTGACGCAAGAATCTCTGAAACCCGCTCCCTCTTTGTTACAATGGATAAAAGAAGCCTCTTCCCGTACTCCCATTATTACCGAGGGGAAAGGGTTGAAGAGCATTGAAGAGATTGGAGTTCCTGCTCCTAAAAAAATAAATACACTGCCAACTGCCATCATCAACGGAAAATTAGTTCACGGCGATGAATTGTTGGCAGGAATGCAGCACAACACACCCTGGTGGAATGGGAGTGTTCTGCCGACTTTTCTGGATGAAGCCAAACCGGCGCTTACCCGTTTTGTGCCGGGGCGTACAGGTACAGGTCTGACTGATGATGTCAATGAAGTGGCTGCCTGGATGAAGAAGAGCAATATTGTCTCTTTCGAACAACATTACGGGTTGTGGACCGACCGCCGTCGCGATGACCACGAGCGCATTCGTCGCATCGACGGTGACGTGTGGCCTCCTTTCTACGAACAACCTTTCGCCCGTTCGGGTCAGGGCACTGCCTGGGACGGCCTGAGTAAATACGACCTTACCAAATACAATAAATGGTACTGGTTGCGTCTGAAACAATTTGCGGATCAGGCCGATCAAAACGGTTTGGTATTGCTCCACAATAACTTCTTTCAGCACAACATTATCGAAGCCGGTGCTCACTGGGTGGATTGCCCCTGGCGTACAGCCAACAATATCAACAGCACAGGTTTTCCCGAGCCCGTGAACTTTGCCGGCGACAAACGTCTGTTCTTTGCCGAAATGTTTTACGACACCACGAACGTGGTTCGCAAAGAGTTGTACAAAAAATATATCCGTCAGTGTTTGAATAACTTTACCGAAAACAGTGCTGTCATTCAACTGACGAGCGACGAATATACAGGTCCGCTTCATTTCATGCAGTTCTGGCTCGACGTGATTGCAGCCTGGGAGAAAGAGACCGGCAAACATCCGCTGATCGGGTTGAGTGCTACCAAGGATGTGCAGGACGCTATTCTGAAAGATCCGAAACGGGCGGCTGTGGTCGACGTGATTGATATCCGCTACTGGCACTATCGTGACAACGGCACTGTGTATGCACCGCAGGGTGGTCTTAACCTTGCACCGCGCCAACACGCCCGTCTGGTGAAACCCGGCAAATCCTCTTTTGAGCAGGTATACCGTGCTGTGAGCGAATACCGCACACAATGCCCTGAAAAGGCCGTAATGTACTATTCGGACAGTTATCCGGCATACGGTTGGGCTGTTTTAATGGCCGGTGGATCGTTGCCTAACCTGCCTGCCGGATTGGAAAAAGGCTTTTTGAAAGATGCTGCTCAGATGAGTGTCATTAAATCGCAAACTGAAAATCAATACATTCTCGGAAACCCGGAGAAGGGATATATTGTCTATTCCAAAAATGGAGAAGCAACAATTGACTTGGCTGCCAGCCCGAAAACATATGTTGCCAAATGGATCGATCCGGCAACCGGATTCGGCACGCCAGCAGGAAAGGTAAAAGGAGGTAAAACCATTACGTTGAAAGCTCCGAAAGCAGGAACAACCGTACTTTGGTTATCAGCAAAATAGTTTTTGAGAGTTAATCGCTGATAACAAAAAACCGACAGGGAACCATGAGGTTGCTTGCCGGTTTTCAAAGTGAATAACGGATTTATAAAATACATAAACGCACTAAGTTTCAATTTACATGAAGCAATTGATTTTTTCATTTTTATTCGTTTTTACCCTTCTGCCATTGGCAAAGGCACAGGATGCTTATCTCTTTGCTACATTCCGTGAACCGCAGCAGGATGGTTTGCTTTTGGCCGGTAGTACCGATGGTTACCACTGGCAATCGTTGGGCGGGCCGTTCAATACACCGGGTGTAGGCACCGACAAAATCATGCGTGATCCTTCTGTTTGTCAGGGTCCCGATGGTACTTTTTACATGGTGTGGACCAGCAGCTGGACGAAGGATAAAGGATTCGGTTATGCCAGTTCCAAAGATCTGATTCACTGGACTCCATCGAAATACATTGAGGTGATGAAGTACGAACCAACAACGGTAAATACCTGGGCGCCGGAGGTTTTCTACGACGATGTACACAAGCAGTTTATCATTATGTGGGCATCTACCATTCCTTATCGTTTTGAGAAAGGGCAGGAGGCTGAAGATAACAATCACCGGATGTACTACTGCACCACCAAAGATTTCAAAACATTCTCCAAAACAAAACTTTTCCTCGATCCGAAATTCAGTGTGATTGACTGCGTGTTGCTGAAACGTGCTCCGAAAGATTATGTGCTGATTCTCAAGGATAATACCCGCCCCGAACGTGATGTGAAAGTAGCCTTTGCTAAATCACCTCTGGGTCCGTTTACAACTCCCTCAGCTGCAATTACTCCTCATTTTACTGAAGGGCCAACTGTGACGAAAGTGGGCAATGACTATTTGGTCTATTTTGAATTTTACAAAGATAAAAAATACGGAGCCGTAAAAACCCGCGACTTCAAATCGTTTACCGATGCCACAAATGAAGTATCTTTGCCTCAGGGTCATAAACATGGGACGATCTTCAAAGTGTCAGCGAAGTTTTACGATCAATTGCTTAAGAATCTGAATTAAAAGCCCCTCCCAACCTCCCCTCAAGGGGAGGCTTTAATCGGCATTAGAGAAAGGGGATTCGTAATACTATTTTTAATTTTCATATATCTATAAATGAAACAGTTGCTTTTTATTTTATATATCATTCTTGCAATAAATGCCACAGCTCAGGAGGGTGTTTACTATACCGGCAAAACCTTGTCGAATTCCGATTATCACCACGGGCAACTGGCTCCGGCTGTCGGTGTGCATAATATTCAGGTGTTGCGTGTCAATCGCGAACATCCGGCTAACCTGGCCGAAGGCTGGACCTACAATCACCAGCCGATGTTGTGTTACTGGAACAACCGGTTTTACATGGAATATTTGTCCGATCCCGTGGGCGAACACGAAGCTCCGGGGCGAACTTTGTTGATGAATTCTCAGGATGGTTACAACTGGAGCGAACCGACGGTGGTTTTTCCCGAATACAAAGTGCCCGATGGTACCACCAAACCCGATTTTCCGGGTGTAGCTAAAGATTTGATGGCGGTGATGCATCAACGCATGGGTTTTTATGTATCTGCGAAAAACCGTCTGCTCGTTTTGGGTTTCTACGGCATTGCTTTTGCCGCTAAAGACGATCCCAACGATGGGAACGGCATTGGCCGTGTGGTGCGCGAAGTGCTGCCCAACGGCAAGTTCGGTCCGATCTATTTTATCCGTTATAACCATGCTTTCAACGAGAGTAATACCTCTTATCCGTTTTATACAAAAAGCAAGGATAAAGGGTTTGTGGCTGCCTGCAACGAACTATTAGCCAATCCGCTGATGATGCTTCAATGGAACGAGGAATCCGACCGTAACGATCCGCTGATTCCCATTCATAAAGATTACAAAGCGTTTAATTTCTATCATTTGCCCGATGGCCGTGTGGTGGGTTTGTGGAAATTTGCACTGACAACCATCAGTCCCGACGGTGGTAAAACCTGGCCGGTGATGCCGCAGCGAGGCAAAGGTTTTGTGAACAGCAATGCCAAAATCTGGGGGCAACGTACCTCCGACGGTCGTTACGCTACGGTTTACAATCCTTCCGAATACCGCTGGCCGCTGGCCATTTCCACCAGCGACGATGGCTTGGAATACAAAGACTTGCTGCTTGTTCATGGCGATATTACTCCGATGCGTTACGGCGGTGCCTACAAAAATCTGGGGCCGCAATATGTGCGTGGAATTCTGGAGGGCAATGGTACGCCGCCCGATAAAAACCTCTGGGTCACTTACAGCATGAACAAGGAGGATTTGTGGATCTCGCGTATACCTGTGCCGGTAACGGGTAAAGCTACAGCACAGGCCGACGACGTTTTCGATCGTTTTAACTCCATTCAGGAGATGACAAAATGGAATATTTACAGTCCGTTGAAGGCCCCGGTAAGCCTCGAAAAACGGGCAGATGGTAAACGCTGGCTGACACTCAAAGACAGCGATCCGTTCGATTATGCCAAAGTGGAACGCGTCGTTCCAGAATCCAAGAAACTGACGGCTGAATTTACGGTTGTTCCCGGTCAGAACGGGAATGGACAGCTCGATATCGAATTTCAAAATCCGAAAGGAGAAGCTTGCATTCGTTTGACCTTCGACAAAGACAGCGTCTTCAAGTCGAAGAGCGGAGCCCGTTATTCCGGTATTTTGAAATATAAAGCCGGCGAAACGTATCACGTCAAAGTGATGCTGGATGTAACCACTCGTAGCTATAAGATGGTGGTGAATGGCAAAGAGATTGCTACCCGCATCTTCTTCAATCCGGTGGAGGCTGTTTCTCGCATTGTCTTCCGCACCGGCGAATTGCCTATCGAGCCAACGCCCAATACTCCTGCCGATCGTTTTACCGATCTTGCCAATCCGGGTGCTTCCGACAAAGAAGCGGTTTATTATCTGGAAAACTTCAAAACCTCCAGTCAGGATGACGATAATTCTGCTGCCGTGTTGAAAGCGGACGATTTTAAGCACTACGTGGACAATTTCAACACGATGGAGAACGAAAATATTGCTCAGGCAATTCCGAATTCCGAGTCGTGGAGCTGGATGAAAAAGAATGTTCCTTTGTTTGAATGTCCGCAGCAAAATATCGAAGAGATGTTTTACTACCGCTGGTGGACATTGCGTAAACATATCAAACAAACACCGGATGGCTACGCATTTACCGAATTTTTGGTGCCCAGAACGTATGCCGATAAATACAATTTGATTAGCAGCGCATTGGGACATCACATCTACGAAGCCCGCTGGTTGCGCGACAGCAAATACCTGAATGACGACATTCACGTGTGGTACCGCGGTAACGAAGGAAAACCGATGCGCAAGTTGCGCAGTTTCAGCAGTTGGACCGGGAATGCGTTGTACAATAAATTCATGGTTGACGGCGACAAAAACTTTTTGTTGGATATGTATCCCGACTTGCAGGCCGACTATGCCGCATGGGAAGGCGATCATCGCTTGCCGAGCGGATTGTACTGGCAGGGCGATGTGCAGGACGGCATGGAAGAGACCATCAGTGGCGGCCGTAAAAAGAAATATGCCCGTCCGACCATCAATAGCTACATGTTTGGCAATGCTCAGGCACTGGCGGCAATTGCCAATTTGAAAGGCGATAAAGCAACAGAAAAGAGCTACCTTCTGAAAGCCGATACATTAAAACAGTTGGTTCAAACACAGCTTTGGAACAAGGATTCGCTCTTCTTTGAAACCTTGCGCGAGCCGGGTAAACTGGCTCAGGCTCGTGAAGCGGTCGGATTTCTTCCCTGGTATTTCAATTTGCCGGATAAGGGCAAAGGATTTGAGGTTGCATGGAAACAGTTGACCGATACCAAGGGCTTTTCTGCTCCTTTCGGTTTGACAACCGCCGAACGTCGTCATCCGCAGTTCCGTACGCATGGTGTGGGCAAATGTGAGTGGGATGGTGCCGTATGGCCGTTCGCCACTTCGCAAACGTTGACCGCACTTGCCAACGCAAAAAATAATTACGATGCCAACGTGGTAAGCGATAGCGTTTACTTTGCTCTGATCAATCAGTATGTGGAAAGCATGCATTACCGTGGCCGTCCCTACGTGGGCGAATACCTCGACGAGGTAACCGGTTACTGGTTAAAAGGAGATCAGGAACGAAGCCGCTATTATAACCACTCCACTTTCAACGATTTGATTATTACCGGACTGGTAGGTCTCCGTCCCCGTGCCGACGAAACCATCGAGGTCAATCCGTTGGTTCCTGCAAAACAGTGGGATTGGTTCTGTTTGGATAACGTGTCGTATCACGGTAAAACGCTGACCATTGTTTGGGACAAAACCGGAAGCAAATACAACCTTGGTAAAGGATTGATGCTGTTTGTCAACGGTGAGAAAGTGGCATCGTCCACTCAATTAAAATCGATAGTTTATAAACCGTAATCTTGTGCTAATAAAGTATTATTTTTGACTGTTGTATAGAAATAACTTCAGATTAAAATTATGCGTTCAAGATTTTCTATCAAAGCTAAGGTTGAATTATTTGTAATTGTTGCCATAACAATACTTATCCCTTTTTCTATTTCATCAATCTCTGATCCAACGATGAATGTGGATTCAAAGATAGGGATGGTTCTGAGTTTGATATTTTTTACATTGGTAATAATTTATTACGCTGTTGTTGTTTTCAGATTTAAGTGGCTTAGATTCTTTATTGATGAGAATAAAATAACATTAAGTCGATATGCAGGACTAAAGAAAGCAACAGAATTTAAATTCTCTTATTTTGATTGCTTTAAGACAGCTCACAATACCAGTCGAATAGGTACGTTTGAAAATTTATTATTGATAAAAGATAATAAGGTGATTCTTACAATTTCAGAATTTTATCATGCGAACTATAAAGAGATGAAGCGAACAATAAGCAACAACCTTACAGACGAAGGAGATGTTGTTTATGATTTTATGGATGAAATATTAGATATATTGAAAATAAAGAAGGATTGAGATTATTCTTTAAAAGGGAGTGGCATTTATATGATAAAGGATGAGAAAACGAGTATTTATTTGGTTTTTTTGCATTTGTAATTTACTGATAACAAATATTGCTTCGGCTATCACCGTTTCCAAACTCACTTGTGAGATGGCTGTTAATCCGGTGTCGGTAAATACGACGACACCTCGTTTGGGATGGCAGTTGCAGTCGGTTGTCAACGGCGATCGACAGACGGCCTACGAATTGGTTGTTACTGCCGAAGCAAGTAAAACCGTTGTTTGGCAAAGCGGGAAGGTAAAATCGGATGGCAGTCAGTTGATCGATTATGCCGGTAAGTCTTCGCTTGAAAAAGGGAAAGCATACAGTTGGAAAGTTCGTGTGTGGGACGCCAAAGGCAAAGCTTCGGCGTGGAGTGCTCCGGCTCGTTTCTCAATAGCGCCTGCCGATGATTTTCTCGATTCCCAATGGATTGGTGGGCTGACCAAGGCCGACTCTCATCTACCGATAGGAAAGAGCTATCACATGCCTTCCAAAAAATCGCCCGAGAATATTGCTATGCTCAAAAACCTCGACAGCATGGCGTTGCGCAGCATCATGCTTCGGAAAGATTTCAAAGCAGAAACATCCGTAAAAAAGGCAACGGTCTATGTCTGCGGACTGGGTCATTATCAGCTATCTATCAATGGAAAGAAAGTTGGGAACAGTGAGTTTGCGCCACTCTGGAGCGACTATTCAAAGACGGTTTATTACAATACGTACGATGTTTCCGACAGGATTCAAAAGGGTGAAAATGCGATCGGTGTAATTCTTGGCAATGGTTTTTACAACACCATTGGCACCCGTTACAGCAAATTGTGGCGCACCTACGGTCCTCCGACCTTGTTTTTCAAAATGGTGGTGGAGTATGTTGATGGCAAAAAAGAGATCCTTCGTTCTGATAAAAGCTGGAAGTATGCGCCGAGCCCCATCACGTTCAATAGTATTTATGGCGGCGAGGATTATGATGCCACTCTGGAGCAACCGGGCTGGAATATTGCCGGTTTTAACGATTCCAAATGGCGAAATGTTGTGTTGCAGGAGGCTCCGGAAGGGAAACTGACAGCTCAGACAGCCCCGCAGGTTCAGATCAACAAACAATACGGAATCAAAGAACTGAAGCATCTTTCTGACTCGGTTTATGTGCTCGATATGCGACAAAACCTGTCGGGTTTCCCGTCCATTAAAATTCATGGTAAAAAAGGACAAACCGTTCGCATGTGGGTGGGCGAATCGCTCGATAAGGACGGAAAGGTAAGCCAGAAACGAACCGGTGCACCGTACTATTTTCAGTACACGCTCAAAGGTGGAGGGGAGGAAGAATGGCAACCGATGTTCAGCTATTACGGCTACCAGTATATCCAGGTGGAAGGTGCCGATGTACAGAAATCCCCGACAGGAAGCACATTGCCGCTGATAACCGACATCAAATCGAATTTTGTCTACTCCTCGGCAACCGAAGTGGCCACTTTCGATTGCTCGAACGAGATTTTCAATAAGACGCACTGGTTGATTAACAATGCCATCAAGAGCAATTTTCAGGGCGTGATGACCGATTGTCCGCAGCGCGAAAAGCTGGGATGGGTAGAAGAGTTGCATCTCAACGGTCCGGGCTTGTTGATGAACTACGACATGACTGCCATGTTCCCGAAAATTTTGCGGGATATGAGCGATGCCCAGCATGCCGACGGTCTGGTGCCGAGTATTTGTCCCGAGTATGTCTCTTTCGGTGGCGATTTTACCGATTCTCCCGAATGGGGTTGCGCCTCCATCGTGGTGCCGTGGATGTATTATTGGCATTACGGCGACAGTTCGTTGATACGGACATATTACTCTGTGATGACGCGCTATGTCGACTATCTCGGGACGAAAGCAACCGGGCATATTTTGTCGCATGGCTTGGGCGACTGGTACGATTACGGGTTGAAACCGGCAGGATATTCACAGAACAGTTCCATCGCAATTTCGGCTACGTCACATTATTACCTCTCGGCAATGCTGGTAGCCAAAGCTGCTGCGATGCTGGGTATTGCGCAGGATACACTCAAATACGAACAGTTGGTTCGTGACATTAAGAAATCTTACAACGAACGTTTTTTCAATAAATCGACCCGGCAATACGACATCGGTAGCCAGTTCGCCAACGCTGTCTCTTTGTACCTCGGTTTGGTGGAACCGCAATACCGTCAGGCTGTTTTGAAAAACCTTACCGATGACATCGCTTATCACGACGATCGTCTTACGACCGGCGATGTGGGCAATCGTTACCTTTTCCAAACATTGGCCGATAACGGACAGAACGAACTGATGTACAAAATGGTGAATCACTACGATGCTCCGGGTTATGGTTTTCAGTTGAAATATGGACTGACTACGCTGACCGAACAGTGGGATCCACGCAAGGGTAATTCGTGGAACCACTTTATGATGGGGCAAATCGAGGAGTGGTTCTTCAATACGCTGGCTGGAATTCGTTACGATGAAAAACAACCCGGGTTCAAGCATATTATTTTGCGACCGACACCGGTAGGCGATCTAAAAAATGTATCGGCTTTAACCGAAACGCTTTATGGAAAACTATTCGTTGCATGGACAAAGACAGAAAAGGAATTCAATCTGAATGTGACAATTCCGGTCAATACAACAACGACGGTGATGTTGCCTTTTACTGCGACTTCGGTACGAATTAACGGTAAAACAGTGGCTGTGAAAGATAATTCAGTCGAACTGGGTTCGGGGAAATGGGAGATTACAATTGAATTCTAATTACAATAATAAATCAGGCTATTTTTTAGAAATAAACGCGTCAAAATATGCTAAGCAAAGAATTGCAATCTATTTTAGCTGAAACTAAAGGCGAAGGAGAGATCTCATCCTTTTTAGCTCACAATCCCAATTTGATAAGATGGGCTGTTTGTAGAACAGGAGGTCATAGTACCTATGTTTTAAAAGAATTTCCGTTTGGATCAAAATATAAGGCTGATTTTGTTGTCCCGATGTCATATTCAGGTGCATGGGAAGTTAATATCATTGAACTTGAACCGCCTGATGATATAGTAATTACAAAAGAAGGACTTCCTTCGAATCGTTTGAACAAGGCAATTTCCCAAATAAATGATTGGAAAGAATATATTGCGAGAAACCCTTTGGAGTTTCGCATGGATTTATCTAATTGGTGTATAAAAAAAGATTTACTGGGATTTTTTAATGACAAGAAAACGCCTACTAATAATACTGGTGATTTACTTAATTCTCCAGAGACGGCAATTTTTTATAACTACTACATTTTTATAGGGAATAGAGAAAATGTTGATAATGAAAAGCGTAGGAGGGTTAATCAATTGCGTAATGAGATAGAAATTTTCACTTATGGTAGATTTTTGGATATTGCAAAAAATTTTGATAAGGCAGAAATGAATCCAAATGAAACTATTTTTTTTACGCGACTCAGATGAATAGAAACTTTTAAAAACCTCATATACACGATAGGAATTCTATTCCTATAAAATAATTAGCAATGCAAAAAAGATTTTCAGGTGTAGTGGTGCCGATGATTACACCGCTCAAAAAAGACTTTACGGTAGATGTGGACGCGGTTGCCGTTATTATGAAACGTTTTGCCCAATATGGCATTCATCCTCTGGTTTTGGGAACAACCGGCGAATCAAGTTCAGTAGATGAAAAAGAGAGCCTTCGTTTTGTAGAGGCCGCTGTCAAGGCAAAGAGTCCCGGACAGTGTGTGTATGCCGGTTTGGTAGGCAATCAGGTAGCCGAACTGATCAAACGAGGCAATCAGTTTATCGAACTGGGTGCCGATGTGGTCGTGGCTACATTGCCTTCGTATTACATCCTTACGCCGGATCAGATGGTGACATTTTATACGCAGTTGGCCGACAATGTGAAAGGGCCGGTGATGATGTACAACATCAAAGCTACCACGCAGATGTCTATTCCTTTGGACGTGGTTGCCAAACTGAGCAATCACCCCAATATCTGGGGCTTGAAGGATTCGGAACGTGATGCCGATCGCATGAAAGCATGCATCGAGGCCTATATGGAGAGAGCAGATTTCGCTTATTTCTGTGGCTGGGGAGCACAAAGCTTCGGCAGTTTGCAATTGGGTGCCGACGGCGTGGTACCGAGTACCGGAAACATCGTGCCTGAACTGTACGGTAAACTGATGGATGCTGCGAAAGTTGGCGATTGGAAAACGACTCAACATTATCAGGAGCTGACCGATAAGGTAGGTGCAGTTTACCAGAAAGATCGTACGTTGGGCGAATCGCTGGCTTCGTTGAAGGTGTTGATGAACCATGAGGGCATTTGCGGTACTACGATGATGCCTCCGTTGACAGAGCTGACTGCCGAACGTAATCAGCAGATTATCGACAGTTTCGAAGCATTGAAAAAAGAATTGAAATAACACGGATAAATGAACCAGGAACCTATTCATTGGATTGATGGACTGATTGTTGCTGCCTCGGTGGTATTTACAATCGGTACCGGATTTTATTTTGCGCGACGTCAGAAGAGTTCGGATCGTTATTTTTCGGGAAGTAAAAATATTCCTTCCTGGGCGATTGGTATCTCCATCTTTGCCACGTTGTTGAGCAGTGTTACATTTTTGGCCTATCCGGCAGCGGCCTATAAGTCGAACTGGATATTACTGGTGCAGGGTCTGATGGTGCCGGTGGTACTGGTCGGCCTGATCGGATTTATCGTGCCGCTGTTCAGAAAAGCAATTAAATTAAGTACGTACGAATATTTTGAACGTCGTTTCGGCGTGTTTGCCCGTATGTACAGTTCCGTAGCGTTTTTGCTGACCCACTTTTCGAAGATGGGAACGGTACTTTACCTGGTCAGTATTGCGCTGAGCAGTTTCACCCATTTCCCGGTGCTGACCGTGATGCTGGTGCTTTCCATCGCAATTATCACCCTGACGGTTTTGGGCGGAATGGAAGCCGTAATCTGGATGGACGTGATTCAGGGAGGTCTGTTGATTGGTGGCGGATTGCTCTGTCTGGGAATCCTCTTGTTCCGTCCCGAAGGCGGACCAACAGTGGCTTTGAGTCAGGCTTTCCAAGTGGGAAAGATTGATGTCGGACCGTTCAATTTCAGCTTTTCCGAGCTCACTTTTTGGGTAATGGTAGTTAACGGAGCCTTTTATGCGCTGCAAAAATATGGTACCGATCAAACCATCGTGCAACGTTATCTGGCTGCAAAATCCGACAAAGACGCGAAACATGCGGCGTTGATCGGGGTGATTATGAGTGTGGCTGTCTGGACATTGTTTATGTTGATCGGTTCGTTGCTGTATGTCTATTATCACAACGGAACGGCAACATTGCCCGAAGGCATTTCGGCCGATAAGGTTTTCCCTCTTTTTATCAGTACACAGTTGCCGGTAGGCGCTGTTGGCTTGGTACTGGCTGCATTGGTTGCTGCTGCACTTGCCAGTTTGCAATCCGATCTGAACTGTATCTCGGCTATTGGAATCGCCGACTATTATCTCCGTTTTAAGCCTAATAGCACGGATAAACAGCAGTTGCGGATGGGGCGGATTTTGGTGTTGGTTGCCGGTATCCTGATGATGACGGTTGCTTACCTTTACGTTACCTGGGAAGGCGAAGGCGTCCTCGGGGTTGTCTTTGGATTGTATGCCATCTTCTCGGCCGGTATCGTGGGAATCTTTCTGTTGGGATTGCTCTCCCGTCGTGCTAACTGGCAGGGTTTGTACATCGGAATTGCGGTATGTATTCTGTTTACCGCTTATGCTGTGCTGACAACAACTAAAATCGACGATACGCCGATTCTCGATCTGGGAAAATTCAATTTCCCGCATCACAAATATATGTTGGGTGTTTATAGCCACATCATCGTGTTGGTGGTGGGTTACATTGCCAGCCTGTTCTTCAAATCGGAACCGGCAGACGAACACCTGACCATTTATGGGTATATTAAAAGCAAAAAATAACAGTTACAGGTTTAATGTTCAATGTTTCAAGTTGAAAGTTGTTGAAAACATTGAACATTAAACATTAAACATTGAACATTGAAATGAATTCTGTAGTTTTACAACAACCGGGAACCATTGTTTTCGGCGAAGATAGCATACAACAACTGGCCGAATGCCGGTTTATCACATCATCCGAGCAAATATTAATGTTGGTTGCCACTCCTCTTTTAGAGGCGCTGGCACCTTCTGTTGAGGCTATTAAAGCTTCCGGCAAAAAGGTGGAATTGGTGGAATATAACTTTCCCGGAGAACCTACCTTTGCACAATTCGATACATTACTGGCAATTTCGGAAAAGTTCAACCCCGATTGCATTATCGGCGTAGGAGGCGGTAGCGTTCTCGATTGCTCAAAATTGTTGGCGGCACTTACCGGCAATACTCAAAAACTGGCGGAAGTAGTAGGTATTGGTATTCTTAATGGCCGTAACCGTAAACTGATCTGCGTGCCGACTACATCGGGAACCGGCAGCGAAATGTCGCCCAATGCCATTTTGCTCAACGAAGCAACTTTGGCAAAAAGCGGTATCATTAGTCCGTATCTGGTTCCGGATGCCTGCTTTATCGATCCGGCGTTGACGGTGTCTCTTCCGGCAAAACTGACTGCCGAAACGGGTATGGATGCTCTTTCGCATTGCATCGAGGCATTTACCAATAAATTTGCCCATCCGGCAGTCGATACGTATGCATTGAAAGGAATTGAGCTGATAGCGGCAAACCTTCAACGTGCCTGCGAAAACGGCAAGGACATGGAAGCCCGTGCCGCTTTGGCGCTGGGATCGATGTACGGAGGCTTGTGTCTGGGGCCGGTCAATACTTCGGCTATCCATGCTTTGTCGTATGGTTTGGGAGGTAAATTCCATGTACCGCATGGCCTGGCCAATGCCATACTGATGCCCGAAGTCTTGCGATTCAACAGGATTGCGTCTCCGGCTCGTCATGCGCAGCTTGCACTGGCGTTGGGCGTAGAAAAACAATCGACTGATGAGGCTACAGCGTTGGCAGGTATCGAAAAGATTGCCGCTATATCAAAAGCATGCGGCATTCCGCAACATCTGACAGAGATTGGTATCGGTAAAGAAGACTTGTCGGAACTGGCTGATATTGCCATGAACGTCACCCGATTGCTGAAGAACAATCCGCGTGAAGTGACCAAAGCGGATGCAATAGAAATTTATACGAAACTATTATAACGTGTAATCGTTGAATCGAATAATCGTTAAATCGCGAAACAGCAGATTGACGATTAAACGATCAACAATTGAACAATTAAACAAAGGTTTTATGACCCCGATTATAGGAATTAGCATGGGCGATCCCGCCGGGATTGGTCCTGAAATATGTATCAAAGCGCTATCGGATGCGACTGTTTACGAACGTTGCCGTCCGGTGGTGATTGGTGATGCGGCTGTGATGGCGCAGGCTGCCACGCTGTTGAATGCTCCGCTCAAGGTAAATGCAATCGAAAAGATTGCCGATGCAACCTTTGCTTTCGGCACGGTGGACGTGTACGATCTGAAGAACGTTACTCTTTCGGAACTCAAGCCGGGTGAAGTGTCGGCTATGGCGGGGAATGCCGCTTTTGAGGCCGTGCATAAGGTGATTGAGCTGGCTTTGGCCAACGAAGTGGATGCTACGGTTACGGCTCCTATCAACAAAGAGTCGATTCACAAGGCAGGGCACCATTTTTCGGGACATACCGAAATTTATGCTCATTATACCAATACAGCAAAATATGCCATGTTGCTGGCCGATGATAACCTGCGCGTGATTCATGCCACTACGCACGTTTCGCTTCGTCAGGCGTGTGATTTGTGCAAGAAAGAACGTGTGCTGGAGGTTATCTCATTGTTGAACGATGCGTGTGTGCAGTTTGGTTATGAAAAGCCGCGTATCGCTGTGGCGGGCCTCAATCCGCATGCCGGCGAAAACGGGCTGTTTGGAGACGAAGAAATCAACGAAATAATACCCGCCATCAAAGAGGCGAATGCCAAAGGCTACAATGTGGAAGGCCCGATTCCTCCCGACACTATTTTTGTGAAAGCCGTTCAGGGAAAATATGACGGTTGCGTGGTGATGTACCACGACCAGGGGCATATTCCTTTCAAACTGGAAGGTTTTCAGTGGGACAACGAAAAGCAAACCATGAAAAGCGTGAAGGGTGTGAATATTACCCTTGGTTTGCCGATCATCCGTACCTCGGTCGATCATGGTACGGCGTTTGAAATTGCAGGCAAGGGCATTGCTTCGCCTGACGCCATGCTGGTAGCTTTGGATTATGCAATCTTGATGGCTAAAAACAGAACAAAATGATAACGGTAATTGCAGACGACTTGACGGGTGCCGCCGAAATAGCCGGTGTATGCCTTCGCTACGGACTCAAAGTGGCTTTCGGGCTCGACTCTGTTCCCGAAGAGCCGGCCGATGTGGTAGTAATTGCTACCGATAGCCGGTCGGGCACAATCGATGGAGCCTATCGTATTCACCGCCTGATGGCAACAAAAGCGTCGACATCAGACGATACGCTTATTTTCAAGAAGGTGGATTCCGTGCTGCGAGGGTATATCGTGCAGGAAATCAAAGCTGTGATGTCGGTAACGGGTAAATCGAAAGTTTTACTTCAGCCGGCAAACCCTGCGGCAGGTCGTTGCATCCGTGATGGAAAATATTTTGTGGGAGATACATTGCTGGAAGAGACCGGTTTTTCTGCCGATCCTGATTTTCCGGCAGGAACCTCAGAGGTGGCTGAGCTCTTGAATGAAAGAGCCCTGGTGGGAGATAAGGCCAACCAGTTTCCAATCATTACCGGCGATGTTCGGGAGTTTCAGGAAAAGGCAATCTATCTTCCTGATTGCAGTTCTGAAAACGAACTCGGATTGCCTCTTGCAAATTGGGAGCCGGATACATTGCTGGCCGGAAGTGCCGCATTTTTTGAGCAGGTGTTGCTCAGGATTACTGGAGCAAAGAAGGCAGTGGCAAACAAATCGATAGATATTTCGTCCTCTTTTCTTATCGTTTGCGGAACAGCGCACCCTCAGGGACAGCGATTTCTCGAACGTCTTAAGACCGAAGCCGGTTGTCCGATTCGTTATTTTCCGTCACAATTCTTGCAGGAAAAAATCTCGGAAGGCGAATTTTCACGTTGGGCAAAATCTTTGATTCCCGACTGGAAATGGAGCAATAAAATGGCGATTTCCGTTTCTCAGTCTAAGGTCTCGTTTCCGGGAAGCTCTTCTTTGTTGCGTTTGCGCATGGATGAGGTGGTTGCCGAACTGGTGAAGAATTGTCCGGTGCAGGAGTTGTTGATCGAAGGAGGAGCAACTGCTTACAGTGTACTGAATTACCTGAAGTGGAAAACGCTGATTCCCGAACAGGAACTCGAACCCGGCGTTGTGCGTATGCGGGTAGGACGGAAGCCTTCACTGTATCTCACCATCAAACCGGGAAGCTATTCCTGGCCGTCGGGAATTGCGGGAATCAAAAACTAAGTATGGCAAAACGGAATCTTGAACTTTGAAATTTTGAATTTGAATTAATGAAAAAACTATTGACAATTTGCCTGTTGGCCTTGTCTGTGCAATGGGCTGTTGCCGAGGTTGTAGACATGCAGAAAGCCGGTGCCGTAGCAGATGGTAAAACCTTGAATACGGCTGTGATTAAGAAAACCATCGATCGGTTGTCGGCTCATGGCGGCGGAACGCTCTTCTTTCCGGCAGGAACCTATCTGACCGGTCCCATTGTGTTGAAAAGCAATATTACCATAGATATAGAATCGGGAGCAACAATCCAATTTTCAACAAACTACGACGATTATCTTCCTTTTGTCGAAATGCGTTACGAAGGGGTGGTGATGAAGAGTTTTTCTCCGCTGTTTTATGCTTACGGTCAGGAGAATATCACTATCAAAGGACGTGGTAAAATCGACGGAAACGGACAGGCGTGGTGGAATGCCGTTTGGGCGCTTGAAGGTGCCAAAAAAGATGAGGCGCTGGCAGCCCGCGTGCAAAAATACCGTGCGCTTTGGGATAAAGAAAATCCTGATTTCCAGATTGAAGCTAATTCCGATTGGAAAGGAACGCTGGCAAAGAAATTCTTCCGTCCGTCGTTTATCCAGTTTTACAAAAGCAAAGATATTCGCATCGAGGGGATTACGTTGGTCAACTCTCCTTTTTGGACCGTCAATCCCGAGTTTTGCGAAAATGTGACGGTCGATGGTATTACCATCAATAACCCATATTCTCCCAATACCGACGGAATCAACCCGTCGTCGTGCAAAAATGTACACATTGCCAACTGTCATATCAGCGTGGGCGACGACTGCATCACCATCAAATCGGGTCGCGATGCGCAGGGTCGCAAATACGGAGTCCCCTGCGAAAACGTTACTGTGACTAATTGCACCATGCTGGCCGGTCATGGCGGAGTGGTTATCGGCAGCGAGATGTCGGGCAGCGTGCGCAAAGTGACCATCTCTAACTGCGTGTTCGACGGTACCGACCGGGGCATCCGCATCAAATCGGTTCGTGGTCGTGGTGGCTATGTGGAAGAAGTGCGGGTGAACAATATTGTGATGAAAGACATTAAAAAAGAGGCAATTGTGCTGAGTTTGTTCTACGGAAAAGCTCCGCTCGAACCGCTTTCCGAACGTACTCCTATCTTCCGGAATATCCATATTTCGGGAATGACCGGTAGTAATGTAAATGCTGCATGTTTGGTAGAGGGAATCGAGGAGATGCCGGTGTCGGATGTCTCATTCGAAGATATCAACATGGATGCACAGAGTGGTTTTGATATTAGTCGTGCAAAAGATATCCGACTGAGCAATGTGAAGGTAAATGCTCAGATGGGAGCTGCATTTAAGCTTTCGGATGTGTCGAATGCTTACCTTAGCAATGTTTCTACGTTGAAACCTATTGCCGATAAATCGGTGATCGAAGCCACCAATGTCTCCGACCTGTTTATCACCGGCTGTTTTCCACAGGCAGGTAGCCGTTCGTTCCTGTCGCTGAACGGAGAAAAGAGTAACAATATCATCTTGTCGGGCAATTATCTGATTCGGGTTACGAATCCGGTTGAAAGACAGGAAGATTTGAACAAGAATGTCGTTATCGTTGAAAAATAAAAGATAGAAATGAAAAAATTACTGACAGCATTTTTGGTGCTTCTGTTTGCAGCACCGCTTTTTGCCCAAACAGCCGACGAAGGCTACAGTCGTCCGTTGGCAGATGTACTGCAATCGATCGAAAAGCAGTTTCATATTCAGTTCAAGTACGACAAAAAAATGATCGATGGCAAGCAATTGCAGGGTGCCGACTGGCGTATTCGTCCCTGGAGCCTCGAAAAAACATTACAGGCAGTGCTCTCCCCGTTCGATTACACTTATGTGATGGATCATGGCAAGTACAAAGTTAAAGCGTACGAGTATGCCCGCACCACCGATGAAGAGGGGAAGGAGTTTCTCGATTATCTGAAAACACTTTACAACGATAAAGATAGTTGGGAAAAACGGAAAGCCGAGCTGAAATCGTGTATGCGTGAGGCGTTGCGTTTCCCGGCGCTGGTTCCGGCCAAGCCCGATTCGAAGGTTATTCTCACGCCGAAGCGGAAATACGACGGTTACACGGTCGAAAATTTTGCCATCGAAACACTTCCGAGCGTTTATGTGTGCGGATCAATCTATAAACCGCTAAAGATGAAGGGTAAATGCCCCGTTATGCTCAATCCGAACGGTCACTTTGGTGACGGACGTTACCGTGCCGATCAGCAAAAACGTTGTGCCATGGAGGCTCGTATGGGAATTATTGCTGCCGACTGGGATCTCTTTGCCTGGGGTGAAAGCCTTTTGCAATTCGATGGTACAATGCACCGCATAAGCGCTGCTCAAAGTATCCAAACCCTCAATACCACCCGTGTACTCGATTATTTGCTGACAATGAAAGAGGCAGATCCGAAGCGTGTCGGTATCACCGGCGGATCGGGTGGTGGTAGTATGACGATGCTCGTTTCGGCCATCGACGACCGTATCACTCTGAGCATTCCGGTGGTAATGCTATCGTCGCACTTCAACGGTGGGTGTCCCTGCGAAAGCGGAATGCCGACCCACCTTTGCGGCAACCGCACGAACAATGCTGAGGTGGCAGCCATGTTTGCCCCGAAACCGTTGCTGGCCATTACCGATGGCGGTGACTGGTCAAGCACTGTTCCGACGCTGGAATATCCTTTCCTGCAACGCACTTATGGATTTTATGGAGCCGAAAGTCAGGTGGAAGATACCCATTTTCCGGCTGAAGGACACGATTATGGTTTCTCCAAACGCAAAGCAATGTATGAATTTGTGGCAAAACATTTTGGGTTGAATATCAATGTATTGAAAGATGCTTCCGGTGCGTTTGATGAAAGCAAAGTGACCATCGAAAAGGAACCGCAAATGTATGCTTTCGGTCCAAAAGGAGAGAACCTTCCGGCCAATGCCATTAAGGGTAAAGAAGCGTTGATGGCAATGCTGAAGAAAGTCGGATTTTGAAGTTAGCAGGGACAAGCGACATCCTTGTCGCTTGAAAAATTTGAAGGATTAAGCTAATAAACATATATTTGTCTGTATTAGCCATTTTTTTGCTGCTTGAAAATGTAAAGAATAATTCGTGAGTTTCTGAAGGAAATTGATAACAAGCGAATCGTAAGTCGTCTGTAAAGAATGCACAACAAGCGACAAGGATGTCGCTTGTCCCAAACAATAACAATACATGGAGAAGAAGGAATACCACAGGGCAAATCTACCCCATTATCAGCAACCAGGGCAAGCTTATTTTGTCACATGGTCGTTGAAAGATGCTATTCCGGCAAAAGCCATGAAAGATTATTCTGATCAACTTACTTCGTTACGACTTCAGATTGAAACCAGTACAAGAGATGGTAATCAGAAACTTTGTGCAGAGTTGAATCAGCAATATTATCTTGTGCGCAAAAAAATGATGAAAGCGTATGAAGGGCTTTTACATCTGGCAAGCAAACCAATCGTTGATCTTTCAGCAGCGGAATATGTTCAGATTGTCATTGACGCATTAACCTTTTGGCAGGACAAAAAGCTTTGTAATTATGCGATTTGTGTTATGCCGAATCATGTGCACTGGGTATTCAGACTGTTGGAAAAAGATGCTAGCGATAATCCTGTTTATTTGGAAGATGTTTTGAAGTCGGTGAAGCAATTTTCTGCCACAGAGATAAATAAACGTGCAGGAATAACAGGACGTTTATGGCATAAAGAGAGTTGGGATACAACCATCAGAGACGACAGACATTTATATGCTGCTATTGAATATACACAGAACAACCCTGTAGAAGCCGGTTTGGTTACAGATTGTAACGACTGGAAGGGAACCGTTGTTTTTGAAAAATGAATACGTCCTTTTCGGGACAAGCGATTTCCTAATCGCTTGATTCATTTCAGTTCATCTTCAATCGACAGTTTTGTCGATTAAAAATTGAAATAGCAAGCGACAAGGATGTCGCTTGTCCCGTAAACACAATAAATATTTTAATCAACTATGAATAAGCGCTTTTTATTGACTCTTTTATTTTCGGCTGTGTCATTGTCGGCACTTTTTGCTGCCGGTAATAACCCGATGGTTCTTTGGTATGATAAGCCGGCAGCCGACTGGAATGCAGCTTTGCCTGTGGGGAACGGACGGCTGGGTGCCATGATTTTCGGAACTCCCGCAGTGGAACGCATTCAGTTAAATGAGGCTACCGTTTGGGCCGGATCGCCAAATAATAATGCCAATCCTGCCGCAAAAGAGGCTCTTCCGAAGGTTCGCCAACTGATTTTTGAAGGAAAATACGGAGAAGCCCAACGGATGGTCGACGAAAAAATGATGCCGGCAACCAACTCCGGAATGCCGTATCAATCTATGGGTGATTTTTATATCTCTTTTCCGGGACATAGCAATTACACTGATTATTATCGGGATCTCAATATTGGCAAGGCCGTCGCTTCCGTCTCCTATAAGGTGGACGGAGTAACTTTTCGCCGCGAAGTATTTTCGTCTTTTACCGATCAGGTAGTAATTGTGCGATTGACGGCAGATAAGCCCGGCAGCATTTCCTGCAACACCTTATTGACAACGCCGCATCAAAAATATGCGATCTTTAATGATAAAGATGTACTTACGCTTTCGGGAACAACCGAAACGCATGAGCGGCAGAGCGGTAAAGTGAGGTTTTGTACGCAGATAAAAGCAAAAATTTTGGGTGGTAGCTGTTCGGTGAAAGATGCTGTTATTTCAGTGCAAAAAGCCGACGAGGTTATTTTTTATATTTCGATGGCGACCAATTTTACCGATTACAAAACCTTGTCGACTGATGAGTTGAGCAAGTGTGCAGGTTTCCTCAATAAAGCAATGGCTACCCCATACAGTGTTGCCAAACAGCAGCATACCGCTTTCTATAAGAAATTTTTCGATCGGGTTGATCTGAACCTTGGCTCGAACGAAGCAGTTAACGATCCGACGGATGTCCGGGTGAAACAATTCCATTCACGTTTCGATCCGCAACTGGCAGTTCTTTATTTTCAGTTTGGACGCTATTTGCTGATTTCCTGTTCGCAACCAGGTGGGCAACCGGCAACATTACAAGGACTTTGGAACGAGCAGATTTTGCCGTCGTGGGACAGTAAATATACCACCAACATTAATACTGAGATGAACTACTGGCCTTCCGATGTGGCGAATCTTGCAGAAATGGAAGAACCATTGTTCGGGATGATCCGCGAACTTTCGGTGACCGGTCGGGATGCAGCGCGTATCATGTATGGCGCGAGGGGCTGGGTGCTGCATCACAACACCGATATATGGCGCATAACCGGCACTGTCGATCATGCACCTTCCGGCATGTGGGTTTCAGGTGGAGCCTGGACTTCACAACACTTATGGGAACGTTATCTGTATCAGGGAGATCGTAAATTTCTCGAATCGACTTATCCCATCATGAAAGAAGCCGCACGCTTTTTTATCGACTATATGGTTCCTGATCCGAAAGAAGGCTATTTGGTGGTAACTCCTTCGCTTTCTCCCGAAAATGCTTTTGGAAAGAATAAGAAGTTCAATATTGCCTCGGGGTGTACCATGGACAATCAGCTCGTTTTCGATCTTTATTCCAATGTGATACGGGCTTCCGAAATTTTGGGTCAGGACAAATCGTTTGCTGACTCGATCAGAGTTTTGCGGAGTAAAATTTCGCCAATGCGTATAGGACGCTTTGGGCAGTTGCAGGAATGGCAACAGGATTGGGATGATCCGGCTGATACTCATCGCCATGTCTCTCATCTTTATGGCGTTTTCCCAAGCAATGAAATTTCGCCATACCGTACTCCCGAACTTTTCGATGCGGCACGTACTTCGTTGATCCACAGGGGTGATATTTCCACCGGTTGGGCGATGGCCTGGCGCATCTGTATGTGGGCTCGCTTCCTCGACGGCGACCATGCGTACAAGTTGCTGACCAATCAGCTGGATCTGGTATCGAACGAAAAGAAAAAGGGAGGAACCTTTCCCAACCTCTTTGATGCTCACCCGCCATTTCAGATAGATGGGAATTTCGGCTGCACTGCCGGCATTGCCGAGATGCTGGTGCAGAGTCATGACGGATTTATCTACTTGTTACCCGCTTTGCCATCGGTATGGAAGGATGGTTCTGTAAAGGGTCTGAAAGTCAGAGGTGGTTTTGAAATTGATATGAGCTGGAAGAACGGACAGGTGGAGACGCTAACTATTCATTCTTCATTAGGAGGAAATTGCCGGTTGCGGGTGAAAGGATCATTGAAAGGAACAGGTTTGAAACTTGCAAAAGGGTCAAATTCAAATCCTTTGTTTACAGTGCCCGAGATACCCAAGCCTATTATCTCTCCGGATACAAAAACAAATCCGGTCAATTTGGCTCCGACTTACCTGTATGATTTAAAAACAGAAGAGGGTAAAAGCTATACCCTGAAAACAAAATAAAGGAAAGATAGTTATTTGTTATAGTTTTAGGTAGATTGATGAATCCCCGGCTGCACAAAATGTGGTCGGGGTATTTTTTTATAGATGTAAATTGTTGTAATATAACTATATGACATTTGTTTTGAAGTGTAAAAAAGTGAAAAACATTAATATTTTGATTTTTGTATTTGCATTTTGATTTTGCGCTCGTATTTGTGTTTTGTATCTATTATTTTTGCTAAACGAAAATAAACGAAAGTACAATTGACCTTTATTTTCATTTGTCGAAAATAAATGAAAAGCATTATGGGGCTTTAAGAGAACATTTGTATTTAAAAACCTTTGTTTTTAATGCAATGTGTAATCAAAATGCTTGTTTTTGTCATGATACATTTATTTTCTATTTGTATTCTATGGTAAATATAACACTTGCGTTATAGAAATATTTACAAGGAAGGCCCATAGAATTAGAATAAGTGAATGTGCTGAAATGAAATATAACCAAAATCAAATTATTCCTGCCTATGAGTACATGAGAA
This sequence comes from Paludibacter jiangxiensis, assembly GCF_001618385.1. Classification (NCBI taxonomy): domain Bacteria; kingdom Pseudomonadati; phylum Bacteroidota; class Bacteroidia; order Bacteroidales; family Paludibacteraceae; genus Paludibacter; species Paludibacter jiangxiensis. The sequence continues at coordinate 1,060,658 of NZ_BDCR01000001.1, forward strand.
ATTACTTTATCAACTAACCAGGGTAAAACAATCAACTCAAACCGGGGCGCCGGTTAACTGAGCATGATTATCGGAGACGGATTTTCTTTTTAGAATTGTCTCCGTTACGCAAATTCCAGTGACTTTATAAAAAAATGAACACATGAAATTACACAAAACAACACGATCAGCAGCTACGTCTGTTGTCAGATTGAGTCTCATATTCTGTATGACGACTCTTTTCTCAATAAGCTTATTGGCGCAAACGCGAACAGTAAGCGGAACTGTAAAAGATCAAAACGGAGAACCGTTGATAGGTGTTTCCGTTCAACTTAAAGGTGATGCAAAAGTAGGTACCATTACCGATGTGCAAGGTAAATTTTCTCTCTCAGCTCCTGCTAATTCCTCTCTTAATTTTTCTTATATAGGATATTTATCCCAGACTGTTACAGTCGGACAATCTCCGATGCTAGTGACTCTGGTTGAAGGTACCAAAAAGCTTGACGAAATTGTTGTAGTAGGTTACGGAACGGTCAAGAAAAGAGACCTTACAGGAGCTGTATCTTCCGTAAAAAGCCAGGATATAACATTACGTCCAGGTTCTAACCCGGCAGAATCTCTTCAGGGAAAAGTTGCCGGATTGGATATTACCCGCACATCAGGGGAACCCGGTGCTGGTGTAACTATTCAGTTGCGTGGTACACGATCTATCACTGCAAGTGGAGATCCTTTATTCTTAATTGATGGCTTACCCGGTGACTACTCAACTCTGAATCCGAATGATATTGAGTCCATTGAAGTGCTCAAAGATGCATCTTCTACAGCAGTTTATGGATCGGCAGGATCAAACGGTGTTATCATCATTACCACCAAAAAGGCTAAAACCGGAAAGATAAATGTAGAGTTGAATGCTTATTATGGCTATAACGGATGGTCGGTTATCCCGCAGATGCGCACCGGAGCTGATTATCTACAGACAAAACGCGATGCTTACAGCTATGTATGGGATGCTACCAATAGCAAATGGACTACAACCGGCGCCATTTGGCATTCGGAAGCTGATGATGAAACCATTTTTGGCTCGGCCCGTTATGCTACCTATAAGGAAGGTAATTATGTCGATTGGGCAAAAGAATTTTTGCGTAAAAGCGCAGGTACTCAGAATTATAGTTTAAGTATCTCCGGTGGAAATGAAAAGACAAAGGGGTATATCTCTTTCAACTATAATGACGAAAAGGGGCAATATAAGGGAGATGATCTTAAGATATATTCAACCAACATGAAGGTGGATCACTCTGTAAAAAAATGGTTTTCAATAGGGAGTAATGCGCAAATATCTTACGCAACAAGAAATAGAGCTCAGGATAAGTTAGAAAATGCATTGACAACCGACCCTCTTGTTAAAACACGCAACGCTGACGGAACGTTGAACACAAACCTTGGTAATAACGTGTATAATCTTCTGCTCAACTATCAGCCAGATGTTTATGCAAATACGGATAATAATCTGAAACTGTATGTAAATCCTTATGCAGAAATCAAACCCATTAAAGGCTTAAGCATTTTATCTCGCTTGGGAACCTATCTGCTCTATTCGAACAACTATTCATTTGATGGCATCGGCTCGGTAAACTACACTTATAACAACGGGCAGATCGCTAAAGCACAAATTACACAAAATCGTGCGTATGGATACAATTGGGAAAATATTTTAACCTACAACTTCAAAGTTGCCAAAGTTCACGATATTACATTGACAGGTGTTACATCCTGGGGATATAACCAGGATTTGAATACAGCTATGTATCAGAGTAATATCTTATCAAATAATTTCAAATGGTACAATTTTACCAATGATGTAAATACCACTTCTTCTTCTTCATATGATATGAAGAAAACGATGGCTTTTGTTGGTCGTGTTAACTATTCTTATTTGGGTAAATACCTCTTTTCTGCATCGATTCGTCACGATGGTGCTTCGGTTCTATATGAAACAAAACAATGGGATAATTTCCCTGGATTGTCGGCCGCATGGAGAATCTCTGACGAGAAATTCATGGCTTTTTCAAAGAATTGGTTAGATAACCTTAAACTACGACTAGGATGGGGTATTACAGGTACTGCTAAATTAGATCCGTATACATCAGTACAAAATTTGCAGAGTACCAATATGTCGCTCGGAGGTACCACACAATCCATCTACCGTTCGTCACAATACATTACCAATCCTGACCTGGGATGGGAAAAATCCAACAATACCAACGTCGGTTTGGATGCAATGCTGCTTAATGGCCGTGTCGATGTATCTATGGATTATTACGTAACAAAAACTGACGGAGTGATTTATGCGGTTAATTTGCCGGCAATTTATGGGACTTATACTCCCGGAGCTTTGTATAAAACCAACCTCAATGTTTGTCAAACACAAAACAAAGGATTTGAGCTAACATTAAATACCCGCAATATTGCAACGAAAGCTTTTGAATGGAACTCCTCGGTTACTTTCTCAACCAACAAAGAGAAAATTCAGAAACTGACCGGTGCTGCCAATAACTATATTGCGAATGGATCCTATACACTTGCGCTGGGACAACCAGTTAATTCGTACTACAACTACAAGTTGGACGGAGTATGGCAAATAGGTCAGGAACAAGATGCAGCAGTATTTGGTGTAAGACCCGGTGATTTGAAAGTGAATGTTCCGGGCATGAACAAACTTGAAGATGGTGTCTTTGTAAAAACTGCGGCAGATGGAACTCAAACATACTACTATTCAAACCTTACTGCAGCACAGAAGTACAATTCAGCTCTTACGGCTGCAACTGCAAAATATACTTATAGCAGCAAAGATTATCAGATTCTGGGCCACAATTCTCCCGACTGGTCGCTTGGATTCCAAAACAGCATTAAATACAAGAATTTCGATTTGAGTGTTTACATGTATATGAGATGGGGACAAAAAATCAGCTATAACATGATGGGATGGTATCAACCAAACGGCTTTGCAACCAATGCAAGTCCTTCAAGAACCATTCCGAAGAGCTTCAATTATTGGACACCCGAAAATCCATCCAATGACTTTCCAGTGATGAATTATCTGGCAACCAGCTCAAATATGCTGGGCTTCTCGGGGTTGAATTATGTAGACGGATCTTTCTTTAAGCTCAAAAATATCACTCTGGGATATACTTTACCCTCAAGCTTGGTCAAAAAGCTTTCGATAGAAAAATTCAGATTATATGGAACAGTGACAAACTTGCTGGTACTTTCAAAAAGTCATTTGTTGAAGCAATATGATCCTGAAATGAACGGGTCTCTCAGCTATCCTCTTACAAAACAAATTGTTGTGGGTCTTAACGTGACATTTTGATTGCTAAAACATTACAACGCATCGTGGAACGAATATTTTGCATCATAAAACGCGAGACTATTGTGAGTTTTATGGCAACACGGAGTTCCATGCTGCATAAATAAAAAATTATTATAGTATGAAAACTATCAATATAAAAAGCCTACTGCTAAAATGCACATTCGGTTTGTCTCTGGCATTAAGTCTAAGTGCATGCAGTTTAAATGAATATAACCCGTCTGCTTTGTCAGATGAAAATGTACTGAGTAATTTCAGTGGCTGGAAATCTTATCAATCAAACTGTTATACAGGCCTTTGGGGATCGTTGATTGGTTTGAACTATGGCATTGTGTCAGAAGCAGGAACTGATCTATGGACCTTTTCATACGGCACTCACAGTATGTACAAAGATTTATTAGCGTATGAACAATTCACTACAACGAACGGCTCCGTAAATGGAGTGTGGGTGTATGCATACGGCTCAATAAACGATTGCAATAAAACGATCCGCTTATCTGCTCAGCTCAAAGATGGCGCGTCTTCTGATATTAAAAGTTTAGTAGGCGAAGCCAAACTTTTGAGAGGATACTACTATTCGGTGCTGGTAACTCAGTTTGGATCAATTCCTTTAATTTTGGATGACAAGGCAGAAAAAAGTCTGACTCCCAAACGCAATAGTGTGGGCGAAGTGTATTCACAGATTGTATCTGACTTAAGATTTGCATTCAATAATCTTCCTGTGACACCGTATGATAATAATGCAGCCCGCGTTACCAAGAAAAGTGCCCTTGGCCTTTTAGCGCGTGTGTATGCACAAGGTGCCGGCGAAGGACTTTCCGAAGGTAGTAAATCCTACTGGGTACGTGCAAAAGAGGTTGCCGATAGCCTTATTAACAATCAAAGTGCTTATGGTGCAACAATGTATGACGATTTCCAGAAAGTATTTGCATCGGGTAACAACCGTAATAATGCAGAAGCTCTTTTTACAGCTTATGGAGTGAATCCGTATGATCCTTCTTATGACGTATTTACCGGTAATTCAAAGCCCAATATTTATCTTCACTATTACCCTAAATTTGATGATGCATTCGGAACAACCGATCTTTTGAAAAAAGGTGTAAATGCCAATACTTCAAATGCTTATTATGGTCGTTGTAATCAGCAATTCTTGGCTCCGACAAAGTATCTGATCAATTGTTTCAATGCGAAATACGATAAACGTTGGGAAAATACCTTTGTAACTGCCTTTGCCAATTACTCTGGTGTACAGGCTATTACCAGCCTTGGCACGGGTGCTCCAACACCTGCAAATGTAAGCTATAGCAACGCAACAATAACACTGACGGCGGCTATGTGTAGCAAGTATGGTATCGACCCGTCTCACGTAGGAGAGAAAATTTATCCTTATGCAGACGTAAATGCGGTCAATGCATCTAAAAATGCTTCTTGGCAATACATTCCAAAAATTTGGAAGAAAGGTTCGCACACAGGTTTGGCTGTCGACTTGAAAGATACTACGAATGCAAACTTGCATCCCTATCCTTTGGCAGCCGATGAAGACCGTTTCTTTGCCTATTTAAGTAAAGAGCCGTTGACTGTAGCTGAGAAAAAAGCCCGTAGATATGTTGCCCTGAACATCGACGATTTCTTTGATATGGCTGCAGACCCTACCGGTAGTACTTACAAGAGTGTTACAGGTTCAAATGGATTTACTCCGATGAGTTTGGCAAACCTTTTCCCCGCTATGATGAAATTCAATCACAATTTTGATGGTGCGTGGTTAGGTTCCAATTTCCAGCAAAAGTTGGGCAACATTATGATAATGCGTATGGCGGAAGTTTATTTGATTGCTGCTGAAGCTACGCTGCATATCAACAGTGGTGACGGAACAACAGCTGCAAATTACCTGAATGTGCTTCGCAAACGTGCATGTAGAAATGTTTCGGATTTTAATACAACTACCGGCATGCAGCTTACGACGGCAACAATGGATGATGTGTTTGATGAATACGCCAGAGAACTTTGTGGTGAGTATTATCGTTGGGGATTGTTGAAGAGAAACAAAGCGTTTGAATCCCGATTGAAAAAATACAACGGAACTGCGTTTACAAACTTTGATCCTACGAAACATTACAATCGTCCTATTCCTTATAACTTCCTGACTCAGATTAATAATGCTGACGAATTTGGGACGAACGGTTATTAATAGACGAAGTTGAATCTCAAAGGATTTTAATCAGAGTCTACCGGAGCAATTGAAACCCATTGGCGTTGTTATTTAATGGGTTTCAATTGACAAGGTTTAATGATCAGTTTATTTTTGCATACAGGCCTGTTGCATATCTACGGGTTATGACTCATATGTAGCATGCATGTATGATATCAGGCAAGAGTAGTCATTTAGTGCTAAGGATAGTTTGTTTTGCAAGAGAGATTTGTTTCTGGCAGGTTGCAAGTCTCGTAAGAATTAAGGTTGTTTAGTAGGTAATCTTGATGGCTACGACAGGTATATTTGCGGGTATTTATTTGCTTTGTAAGTATACCTGTTTTTTTTTATTTCCAGTGATAATAATTTTGTTGATGAAAGGCATATGGAATTGATAAATCAGTGAAGCTAACTTCATGTTATAATCCCCGATAGTTATCGGGACATTTTCTTCTCTGTACTAAAAAGCATCTTCTTTTTATTGTTTTATAATTTCAAAAGAAAAGACTTTCGGAACTCGCGTCTGATTTATTTATTTTTCTGTAATTTTCTGAATTCATAGTCTTTATATCTCAATTTTACTTCGTATTTTTGTGTTTCAATCCGTATATATGCAAAAATGCTTTTTTAAATACCTGTTTTTTGTTTCGATTTTATTGGTGTTTGTTTCCGAATTGTTTTCTTTTGGGGAGCTAAGTGCTCAGCCACGCAAATCCGGAAATAAAGACCTGTTCTTCATTTTCCATAACCCACCCGAATCTGCAAAGCCCTGGGTATTTTGGTATTGGATGAAGGGCGCAGTTACTCCCGAAGGGATTAAGACCGATTTGAAAGCAATGAAAGAGATGGGGCTGGAAGGTGCCTATCTGGTACCAATTCAGGAATCGACCAATCCGCCGATCGTTGCTCCGGCAGCCGATACGTTTACTCCCCGTTGGTGGGAAATGTTGCGGTGTGCATTCACCGAAGCCGAACGATTGGGCCTGAAATTCACCATGCATCCGGGCGACGGTTTTGCTACCGCCGGAGGAACATGGAACACGCCCGAAATGTCGATGCAGAAAGTGACCTGGAGCCAGACTCAGGTGCAGGGCGGACGTTTGTTCTCCGATACGCTTCCACAACCGGAAATGCTTCACAATTATTACAAAGAGATTGCAATTCTGGCATTTCCATCACCAACAGGAACCGGCATTTCTACTGAAACCGTTGTTCCGAAAATTACTACCAGCACTGGCGAGGATGCTTCTTTTCTGGTGCAGAAAAACGGAAAGGGATCCTTAAAAAGCGATGCTGCGTGTTGGATTCAATATGAATTTGCACAGCCGTTTACCTGCCGGTCGATCCTGACTGCCGGCGCAACGTACAACTATCGGGCGCATAACCTGCGGATTGAGACCAGTGACGATGGTGTTCATTTCAAACCGTACTATAAGCTGAGTACCGGTCGGAACGGCTGGTTTGATGCTGATGCCGATTATACGCATTCCGTGCCTGAAGTGACGGCGCGCTATTTCCGTTTTTATTCTGATAAAGAGGGTATTGAACCCGGTAGCGACGATAACGAAATGGGGAAATGGAAACCGACCCTGAAGTTGCAAAAACTGGAACTTTCTTCGGCGGCTGTCATTAACCAGTACGAAGGAAAAAACGGTGAAATATGGCGCATTGCACCCAAAACACCGGATAATTTGTTGGCAAGTTCGGCTTGCGTACCTTTCGATAAGATCATTGACATTACCGATAAATACAAGAACGGAAAACTTACATGGCAGGTTCCTGCCGGCAACTGGACGATTTTTCGTGTGGGCTATACCACTACCGGACATCAGAATATGACAGCCGGAGCGGGAAAAGGGTTGGAGTGCGACAAGTTCAACCCGGTGGCTGTGAAGCAACAGTTCAACAACTGGTACGGTGAAATCCGTCGCCGGATGGGTGACGAGTTGACATCCAAAGTCTTGAAACGCATCCATGTCGATAGTTGGGAGAGTGGCAGCCAGAACTGGTCGCCGGTATTTCGTGCCGAATTTATCAAACGCCGCGGCTATGATCCAAAACTATACCTTCCGGCAATGGCGGGAATTCCGGTGCAGGATGCTGCAACTTCCGAAAAGTTCCTGTACGATGTCCGCCAAACCATTTCTGACCTGACGAACGAAAATTTCTTCGGGGTGCTCGATTCGCTGGGCAAAAAGGATGGCTACGAATTTTCTGCCGAATCGGCTGCTCCTGTGATGAGCGGCGACGGCCTGTTGCACTACAAAATTGTGGATGTGCCCATGGGCGAATTTTGGGTGAATAGTCCTACACACGAGAAACCGACCGACATGACCGAGGCGGTTTCCGGTGCTCACATCTATGGCAAAAATATTGTTCAGGCCGAGGCGTTTACCACGCTGCGGATGGACTGGAACGAATATCCCGCAATGCTCAAACCGATCGGCGACCGCAACTTTGCACTGGGCGTCAACCGTTTTGTATTTCATGTGTTTACCGAGAATCCTTTTCCCGATAAAAAACCGGGCATGACGCTCGGGCCTACCGGCGTTTTCTTTCAGCCTACGCAAACCTGGTGGAAACCGGCCAAAGCGTGGGTCGACTATACCCGTCGCTGTCAGGCGTTGTTGCAGTTCGGAAAACCGGTGATAGACATTGCCGTGTTTACGGGTGAAGAGTTGCCGCGCCGCGCCATTGTCCCTGAAAAACTAATCAATACGTTACCCGGACTGATTGGGGAAGAGGCTGTGGCGAGAGAGAAGAAACGTCTTGAAAACAGTGGCGCTCCGATGTGGAGTAAACCTGACGGGATTATCAATTCGGTGAACACAACCCATCCTGCCGATTGGGTCGATCCGTTAAGAGGCTACAAATACGACTCGGTGAATCCTGATGCTTTACTCAATCAGGCTACAGTATCAGATGGTAAATTGAATCTTTCGGCTACAGCATCCTATCAATTGCTGGTGTTGCCGCAAAAGAATACAATGATGCCGGATACCACGCTGTCGGATAAAATGCGGATCCAAATAGGCAAGTTGAAACAGCAGGGAGTGAAGGTGATTCGCTATTGGGACAAGCCTACGTTGGATGCTTTAGGCATCGAACGGGACGTGATTGCGAAAGATAATCAGGGGAAAACGTTGGGCAATTTTGCATGGAATCACCGGACGGCTCCGGGAATCGATGTCTATTTTATTGCCAATCAGAAAGCCGGGCAACAGGAAATTTCTTTGTCGTTGTGCGTGAGCGGTCGCGTTCCCGAAATCTGGAACCCAGTGACGGGAGAGATTCGTCAGGCCGGTACGTGGACTATCCGCAACGGACGCACTGAATTGCCTTTGCGCTTGGATGCTTACGAGTCGTTGTTTATTGTGTTGCAAACGCCAACCAAACAGACCGAAAGCGCGAAAGGTGCCAATTGGATTGAAACTAAAACCGTTCAAACTTTACCCGAAAAATGGTCGGTACAATTTGACTCGGCATTTGGGGGTCCGAAGCAAGCAGTACAATTTTCGACTTTGACGGACTGGACGACAAACATCGATCCGGCAGTGAAATATTATTCCGGAACGGCAGTTTATTCTTCTGATGTCGAAATAAATAAGATCGGAAAAGGAGAGCGACTCTGGCTTGATTTGGGTCGTGTGGAGAAAATTGCCGAGGTGAAAGTAAACGGTGTTTCGTGTGGTGTTGCCTGGACATCGCCTTACCGGGTTGATATTTCAAACGTCTTGAAACCGGGCAAAAACAAAATCGAGATTGCCGTTTCCAACACCTGGATCAACCGTTTGATCGGCGATAGCTTGGTGCCAGAGAATCAACGGATCACCTCCACCTTCAACCCGATTTACAGGTTGGATGATAAGAAAATTACACCGTCGGGTCTGATTGGACCAGTAAGGATTTTGAAAGAAGGAAAATAATTTAACAGACAAATATTCTCATGAATCGAATTCTAACATTGCTTTTTGCAACATTTTTATTGACAACGCTTTCCGCTCAGGAAAAGAAAGACCGGTTTGATATTCCCTGGAAAAACGGCAAACTAAAAGTGAGCGACAATCACCGTTTTCTTCAGTTTGAAAATGGTAAGCCATTCTTTTGGCTGGGCGAAACCGCCTGGTTGTTGCCTTCACGCAGTAACCGTGAGGAAGCATCCTACTTTTTGGGCGAAACGGCAAAAAACGGATTCAATGTGGTGCAAATTTCTATCCTGCACGATATCAATGCGATGAATGCCTATGGACAGTGGGCTTTGCCGAACGGTTTCGATTTTAAGAACATAGACAAAAAAGGCGAATACAACTACTGGCAGCATGTGGACTATATTGTGAAAGAGGCCGAAAAACGCGGGCTTTATATCGGTCTGGTTTGCGTGTGGGGCGGCAATGTGAAGGCCGGACTCGTGTCTGTTGACGATGCAAAAAAATACGGCAAATTCTTAGCCGAACGCTACAAAGATGCGCCGAACGTTATCTGGATCATCGGCGGCGATCAGCCGGGCAGCATCAAACCGGAGGTGTGGGAAGCTATGGCGACCACCATCAAAGGCATCGACAAAAATCACCTGATGACCTATCATCCTTTTGGACGTACCACTTCCGCCACCTGGTTCAACAATGCTTCGTGGCTCGATTTCAATATGTTTCAGTCGGGACACCGCCGTTACGGACAGGTAAAAGGTGACGGAGATCTAACCGTTGAGCCGAATACCGAAGAGGATAACTGGCGTTTTGTGGAACGCAGTCAGGCCATTCAACCCGTGAAACCGGTGCTGGATGGCGAACCTTCGTACGAGGATATTCCGCAAGGGTTGCACGATTTTACCCAACCCCGCTGGAAAGCCGAAGATGTACGTCGCTATGCTTACTGGTCGGTGTTTGCCGGTTCGTTCGGGCATACTTACGGCAACAACTCCACTATGCAGATGTTCCGTCAGGGTTATTCACCTGCTTATGGCGCTACACGTCCATGGTACGAATCCATTCACGATGCCGGTTGCCAGCAGATGAAATACCTGAAAGCGCTGGTGCTCGCATTTCCATATTTCGATCGGATAGGAGATCAGAGCGTAATTAGCGGAACGAACGGAACACAGTATGAACGTGTCATAGCAACCCGTGGGAACGATTACATGCTGATTTACAATTATACCAACCATCCCATAGAAAGCGACCTGACCAAAATCTCGGGCGAAAAGAAATGCGGCTGGTGGATGAACCCATCCGATGGCTCGTTGGAGTATATTGGTGAATTGAAGAACTCAAAACAAACCTTTTTCCACTCCAGCGGTTACCGTTCAGGCAATGACAAAGTGCTGATTATTACCGATGCTACAACTTCTTATCTGAGTAAAGATCAGAAAAGCATATTGTAATATTAACGTTAAAGAATAAACCCGATTAAACCCAGCTGTGCTGAAACGGGTCAAAATATAAATATCCGTTTCAAATAGAAATATAATATGAAGAAAATTGCTTTATTGATAGTGAGTTATATCTGTTTTCTGACAGCCGGTGCTGTTGGAGTAACCAATTTACGAACCGAAATGCTGGTCGATCCGATCGGGATAGACAATCAGCATCCGGCATTAGGTTGGATATTGACTACACAGGAACGGAATGTTGTGCAAACGGCTTATCAGATTGTAGTGGCTTCGTCGCCCGAAAAGCTGGCAGCCGGAGAGGGTGATTTGTGGAATTCAGGCAAGGTCGAATCCGATCAGTCGACAAAGGTTATCTACAACGGCACGGCGCTGAAAAGCGGCCAACGTGGCTACTGGAAGGTGAAGGTTTGGACCAACAAAGGCGAAACCGTTTGGAGCACTCCTGCAAAATGGGGCATGGGTCTGCTTGCCAAAAGCGATTGGAAAGGTAAATGGATCGGTCTTGACAAAGCATCTTCGTGGGATAGTATATCGTTCCATTCCCGTCTCTCGGCACGCTACCTGCGAAAAGAATTTGCAACTACAGCTAAAAAGCAGATCAAACAGGCAACAGCAAGCATTGTCGGTCTGGGTATGTACGAACTCTATATCAATGGCAAGAAAATAGGAAATCAGGTGTTGGCTCCATGTCCGACCGATTTCGCACAAGATTCAAAATACAACAGTTTTGATGTAACCTCGGAACTGAATCAAGGCAAGAATGCGTTGGGAGTTATTTTGGGTAACGGGCGTTATTTCAATATGCGCCAAAAGACGAAGCCGCAAAAAATTAAAGTTTTTGGTTTCCCGAGAATGCTGTTCCAGCTCAATGTGGAATATACCGACGGAACTCATTCGGTGGTTGTAAGCGACGAAAGCTGGAAACTTACTGCTGACGGTCCTATCCGCAGTAACAACGAATGGGACGGCGAAGAGTACGATGCAAACAAAGAGCTGACCGGATGGAATCTGGTTGGTTTCAACGATAAAAAATGGAACAAAGCCGAAGTCGTGCCTGCACCGAGCAATCTGATTACAGCTCAGATGAACGAAAATATGATCGTTCATGAGGCGTTGAAGCCGCAATCGATTACCCGTCAGGCGGATGGAAGCTATATCCTCGACATGGGACAAAACATGGTGGGTTGGTTGAGCTTGCAGGCGCGGGGCAAAAAGGGAGATAAGATAACGCTTCGTTTTGCGGAAACCCTTCAGAAAGATGGTTCGCTCTATCTCGAAAATATCCGTACGGCTCAACAAACCGATGTGTATACAATGAAAGGCGAAGGCCTCGAAAGCTGGGAGCCCCGTTTTGTTTATCACGGATTCCGTTATGTTCAGGTAAAAGGCTACCCCGGAACGCCTACCGTAGATGATTTTGCGGGTAAAGTGGTGTATGACGGGTTTGCGACGGTTGGTTCGTTTGCAAGTTCAAATTCGATGCTCAACAAAATATATCACAATGCTTACTGGGGAATTCGTGGCAACTATAAAGGCATGCCTGTTGATTGTCCTCAGCGCGACGAGCGTCAGCCATGGTTGGGCGATCGTTCTACCGGTTGCGTGGGCGAAAGCTACATCTTCGATAACGAAAAATTGTATGCGAAATGGATGGATGACATTCACGAATCGCAGAAAGAGAGCGGTCAGCTCCCCGATATGTCGCCGGCATTTTACATGACCTACTATGCCGACAACATGACCTGGCCGGGAACGTATCTGATGGTGGCCGATATGCTTTACAACCAGTTTGGAAACACGCAGGTAGTGGCAAAACATTATCCTTACATGAAAAAATGGTTGTTCTATATGCGCGATAACTATTTGAAAGACGGAATTTTAATCAAAGACCGTTCGGGCGATTGGTGCATGCCTCCCGAATCCCCCACGCTGATTCACTCGGTAGATCCAGCTCGTCAAACGAACGGAGCGTTGATGTCGACAGCCTACTACTACCATTTTCTTCAGTTGATGACCAAATTTGCGAAAGCAACAGGTAATGAGGCTGATATTGACGAATATGCCAAAGAAGCAGTGGTCGTAAAAGAGGCGTTCAATAAGAAATTCCTTAACACCACGACTCATCAGTACGGCAACAATACGGTAACCGCCAATGTGTTGCCGCTGGCTTTCGGCATGGTTCCCGAGAAAGAAGAGGATGCTGTGTTTAAGCAGATGCTCGACAAAATCGTTATCAAAGACAAAATACATTTGAGTTCGGGATTGATTGGTATTCAGTGGCTAATGCGCGAACTGACCAAACGCGGTCGTGCCGATGTGGCTTTTACCATCGCAACTCAGAAAGATTACCCGGGCTGGGGTTATATGGTTGAGAAAGGAGCGACCACCATTTGGGAACTGTGGAACGGCGATACCGCCAATCCGAGAATGAATTCGCACAATCACGTGATGTTGCTGGGCGACCTTATTCCCTGGATGTACGGTGATTTGGCCGGATTGAAAAATCATCCTACTTATTCCGGTTTCAAACGGATGTGGATGGAACCGCGTCCTACCGAGAGCCTTACCTATGCCAAAGCTTCGACCGAAACTCCCTATGGCACGGCCAAGAGCGAATGGATGTTAAATGGAGGAACATTTACCTGGCATGTGGTGGTTCCTGCAAATACACGTGCCAACGTGCTGGTACCTGCCGAATCGGTAGATGCTATCACCGAAAGCGGGAAGCCGGTTATGCAGGTGGAAGGCCTGAAGTTTGTACGTGTGGAAGATTACCGTGTTAACCTTGAGGTTGGCTCTGGCGATTATACCTTCGTTTGCAAATACGGCCAGGCACAAAACCGCTGGAGAGAAGGGATCGTTGTGGACGAGTTTATCAATAAAGGAGCACCGTATCCCGAAAGTCATGCCTCTACCATTGCCGAAACTACCGACGGCCATCTGGTTGCTTCATGGTTTGGAGGAACCAAGGAGAAGAATCCTGATGTCTGTATTTGGGTGAGTCGCTTTGAAGACGGCAAATGGACGCAAGGCCAAAATGTTGCCAATGGCATTATCAACGACACCTTGCGCGTTGCCTGCTGGAATCCGGTATTGTACCAGGTGCCCGGTGGCGATTTGCAACTATATTACAAAGTGGGCAAAGATGTGGCCGACTGGAAAGGTAAAATGCTTACGTCTAAAGATGGCGGCAAAACCTGGTCGAAGCCGGTTGATTTGCCGAACGGATTTTTAGGTCCTATCAAAAACAAACCGGTATTGTTGAAGAACGGCACATTGATTGCACCTTCGAGTACCGAGAATCAAGGCTGGAAGGTTCATTTTGAAACGACGAAAGATTTTGGTAAAACATGGAAATACGTGGGGCCGATCAACGATGGTAAAACTATTAACGCCATTCAGCCCAGCGTGTTGATTCATAAAAACGGCGATTTGCAGATCCTTTGCCGTACTCAGGAAAGGGCAATTGGCGAATCGTGGTCGAAGGACGGCGGCAAAACATGGTCGCCGATGCAGAAGTCTTCTTTGCCAAACAACAACTCGGGAACAGATGCCGTTACCCTGAAGGACGGACGTTTTGCCCTGATATACAATCATGTTTTGCCCAACGATACCCTGAAGCGTGGCAAAGGAGAACGGAATCCGCTCAACCTGGCTATCTCGGAAGACGGTAAGACATGGTATGCAGCATTGGTGGTGGAAGATTCTCCGATCAACCAATATTCGTATCCATCTATTATTCAATCATCTGACGGACTCATTCACATTGTCTACACTTGGCGTCGTAAAGCCATCAAACATGTAGCCGTTGATCCGGCAAAGCTTATATTCTCCAAAATTGAAGATGGGGTATGGCCGGCAGCCAACGAAAAAGAAGAGATTCAGGTGATTAATCCCGACCGCTACAAAGTGTCGGTATGCGACTGGATGATTCTCAAACGCCAAAAAGTGGGAGCCATTACATTGGCCAAAGAAATTGGCACTGATGGTGTTGAAGTGGACATGGGCGGCTTGGGCAAAAAAGTTGACTTTGAAAACAAACTGAACGATCAGAAGACGCGTGAACAATTTATTGCCGAATGTAATCGTTTGGGCTTGCAAATCAGTTCTATTGCCATGTCGGCTTTCTACGGACAAAATTTTGCCAAACGCGACAACTATTTGCCGTTGACAGAAGAAACCATTGAAGTGATGAAGGCTCTGAAGGTAAAAAATTGCTTCCTTCCGTTGACCAATATTACCGATATGCAGAAAGATGAGCAACTGTATGCTTTGGTGGTCGATCGTTTGAAGACGATAGCCAAAAAGGCAGAAGCGGCGGGCGTGGTCATCGGAATCGAGACTTCGATGCCGGCCAAAGAAGAGGCCAAACTGATCGACAAAGTTGCGTCTCCGTCTATTCGCAGCTATGTGAATGTTTCTACGATTTTGAAAAGAAATGGCGATATTTGCAAGGAATTAAAAACGCTGGGAAAAGAACGGATTGTTCAGATTCATATCACCAATACCGATGGCAACTGGTTGCAAAACGATCTGGCCGTTAATATGGTGGAACTCAAGAAAACGCTTGATAAAATGGGCTGGGGCGGCTGGCTGGTCATCGAACGTTCGCGCGACACGAAGGATGTGCACAACGTGAAATGGAATTATGGTGCCAATGCGGCTTATCTGAAGAAGATGTTCCAATAATTTGACAATATGCTAATGTGCCAATATGCCAATTGAATCGGCTATTGCACATTAAGATAGAAATTGAGATTCCAAAAATACAGAAGAAACGAATATGAAAACAAAGGTCGTAAAGCAGATTTCATTCTCCTCCCTGAGAGGAGTTGGGGGAGCACTTCTCTTGTTTGTTGTGTTGTTGTTGGCCGGTTGCACCCAAAAATCGACACAATATCCTTCGGTTATTGAGATTGTCAATAAAGGTGATTCGCGACTGCATTTAGCCGATTTTGTAAATTTTTGCAAGGAAAATAAGCTGGATACTACCTCTGTATACGAATGGAACAAACATTGGGTGATCTATTCGTATTTCACTGATATCAATGCGGTAAAGGCTAATCTGGAGAAATCTTTTCCTTCAACTCAGGTGAAATTGTATGAACGTCCGTTCTATGTTTTCGATCGTAAAAAATGTGACAAAGACGACGTTGCCAAAGAGTGCACCAATATTATTATGTCGGCCAATCTGGTGAAAGATACGACCATGCAAAAGCAATACATGGAATATCACCGTACACAATTCGAGAAGTGGCCGGAAGTGTCGAAAGGCTTTTGCAATGCAAATTTCCAACAACTTTTGGTGTTTCGTAGCGGTCGTCAGTTGATGCTGGTCATCAGCATCCCGAAGGGCGATAAATTCGAAGATCTTAATCCCAAAACATCCGAAAACAACCCGCGCGTCGATCAATGGAATGCCCTGATGAGCAAATATCAGGAAGGAATTGAAGATGCACCCGTAGGAACGAGCTGGGTGATGTTCGAAAACAGAAAATAGCATATAGCATACAGAAAACAGAGAAATAACGGAGACAGCAAGCTCGTTGATTTTGTGAGATTCCGTTATTTCTGTGTAGTCCGTGTGCGAATTATAATACCAAATCCATGCAGCAGACCAACTATCAACTGTTCGATTTTCTTGACTTCAGTACTGCGCTCGACAGCGGTGATCGCTTGTGGAGAGCGTGTACGCCCACGGAAATTGAAGTGAAGAATGGCGACGTATTTATTACGATCCCGTTTCAAAAGCAACAGAACTCCAACGAGATCAATCCCGATACTTCAGCGCCACGCAAAAACTATATGTTGCGGTTGCGGGCTTACGGACAGCAGATCGTACGGGCAGCCATCGGTTTCGGTACCGAATGGAAGGAAGACTCTCCGATGCTGGAACTCGATGCACGTCTTACGTCCAATCCTTTGCATGTTGAAAAAACAGCGCAGGAATGGATCGTCAGGGACTCCCATAACCAAACCAAAGCCAATGTCAGTTTCCGCCAGCCCGAAATAAGCTGGTGGAGCGATCTGGTTCCGGCACCGGCCGAAACCATCGACCTGACCCTTTTTCCTGATGGCGTGCACGAGGTTAAATTTTCAGCTTACGATATGTTTTCGCCTGCCCGCCACGATGCTTTTGCGTTGGCATTGGTAGAACGAAACGATGTTCCGAATCGTGTGACCTGTTCGTTGAAAGCCAAAGCCGATGAGTGCTTTGCAGGTACCGGCGAACGGTTTGCCAAGATGGATCTTTCGGGACGAACATTCCAACTGCGCAATCAGGACGGACAGGGCGTCAACAACCGTCGTGCCTACAAAAATATTCCGTTTTACCTTTCGAGCGAACATTACGGACTGTTTCTGCATACCTCTTCGTTTGCCAAATTCTCGCTGGCCGATCACTCTACCCGTTCGGCGCAGGTGTTGGTGGAAGAGCCGGTGCTCGACCTGTTCTTCATTGGGGGCGACACTGCCGAACAAATCCTTTTCGGCTATCGTCAACTGACTGGCTTCCCGACCATGCCTCCGCTCTGGAGTTTCGGAACGTGGATGAGCCGCATGACCTATTTCTCTGCCGACGAGGTGAACGATATTTGTCAGCGGATGCGCAACGAGGGCTATCCCTGCGATGTGATTCACCTGGATACCGGCTGGTTCAAAACCGACTGGCTCTGCGAGTGGAAGTTCAATGACGAACGTTTTTCCGATCCGAAGAAATTTATCGCCGACCTGAAGAAGGATGGCTATCGTGTAAGTTTGTGGCAATTGCCCTACATCTCTTACAATGCAGAGCAATACGAAGAGGCCAACGCCAACGACTATATCAGCAAGAGCGAACGGAAGATTTCCGGTTCTTCCAATTTTAGTATGGAAGATTACGCCGGCACCATCGACTTTACTTACGACAAAGCGACTGAATGGTACAAAGGCTTGCTGAAAAAGCTGCTTGATATGGGTGTTGTCTGCATCAAAACCGACTTTGGTGAAGATATCCACCTGGATGCTGAATACCATTCGATGACGCCGGAAAAGTTGCACAACCTTTACCCATTGTTGTACCAAAAAGCGGCTTACGAAATCACCAAAGAGGTGGCCGGCGAAGGCATCGTGTGGGCGCGTGCCGGATGGGCAGGCTGCCAGCGCTATCCCCTGCACTGGGGCGGTGATTCGGCTTGTTCGTGGGACGGCTTGGCCGGTTCGTTGAAAGGCGGCTTGCATATAGGATTGTCGGGCTTCGGTTTCTGGAGCCATGACGTGCCGGGTTTTCACGGCGTGCCCAACTTTATGAACTCCGTTTTGCCCGATGATATTTACGTGCGCTGGACACAATTCGGGGTCTTTTCGTCGCACCTGCGCTATCATGGTTCACACGAGCGTGAGCCCTGGCACTATCCCGCCATTGCGCCAATCGTGAAGAAATGGTTGCAACTCCGTTACCGCTTGATTCCGTATATTTTGGAACAGAGCGAAAAAGTAACGCATACCGGTTATCCGGTGTTGCGGGCGCTGTTGTTCCATCATCCCGAAGATAAAACCTGCTGGCACATTGAAGATCAGTACTATTTTGGTGACAATATGCTGGTGGCTCCGGTGATGAATTCGGACAACCGTCGGGATATTTATTTGCCCGAAGGCAAGTGGGTGAACTTTTTTACTGGCGAAATACTGGAAGGAGAACGCTGGTTGCGCAACGTGGAAGTGCCACTGGATCAGATGCCGGTTTACGTGAAATACAGTGCCGAAATTCCGGTTTATCCCGAAAATGTGAACTGCACCGATGAAATGGATATGGCGAAAGTAGTGAAAATACGCTTTGATGAAAAAACGAAATGTACGCTATGACACAAAGACGCAAAAGAATTATTGCGTCATAGCGTCTTTGCGTACAAATTTATACTTATGCAAACCTGGAAAACTAACTTTGAAGAAACCAAGCAGCACTACCTCAACTGGTGGAACCATAAGGGAATTGTGCTGACCATGTGGGAACACCTGCAAAAGGATGGAGCGCCGTATGCCGATGTGGCTGCACCCGCTCCGCACAAAGATATGAATCAGTTTTGGTTCGATCCGCAGTGGCGGGCCGACTACCTGCACTATACCATGTCGCGCAATTCGTATATGGCCGATATTCTGCCGGTTGCCAATACACAACTCGGTCCCGGCTCGTTGGCGGCAACTATCGGTGCCGATCTTGAAGGTCGAGAAGATACTATCTGGATCAGAGAAAATGCAGGTCTTGACGGCAATATCGTGTTCGACCTCAACAATAAAGGGTACCAGCTGCACCTTGATTTGCTGAAGGCTTGCAAGGAAAAAGCGCAGGGAAATTATCTGGTCGGTTGTCCTGATTTGGTGGAAGGACTCGATACGTTAGCCAGTCTGAAAGGGCCGGATAACGTACTGATGGACATGATCCTCGATCCTGATAAAACACTGGAGCAGTTGCAGTCCATCAACGATGTATATTTCAAGGTATTCGACGATATTTACGACATTATCAACGTGGACGGCGAGATGGCGTTTTGCTATTTTTCCATCTGGGGACCGGCTAAAACGTCCAAGTTGCAGTGCGATATCTCAATCATGATTTCACCGGAAGATTTCCGGACATTTGCTCTGCCATTTTTGAAACAACAATGCGACAAGATCGACTATACGCTCTATCACCTTGATGGGGTGGATGCCATCCGCCATTTGGATGCTTTGTTGGAGATTGAAAACCTGAACGCCATTCAATGGACGCCGGGATATGGTCAGCCGCAGGGAGGAAGTCCGCAGTGGTACGACCTGTACAAAAAAATTCTGGCCGGTGGCAAATCGGTAATGGCCAACTGGGTGACATTGGATGAATTGCAACCGCTACTAGACAATGTTGGAAATCAGGGCTTGCATATCAACGTCGATTTCAAATCGGAAAAGGAGATTGAACAGGCATTGAAAATTGTTGAGCAATACAGATAAATTCAATGTGCATTATATCGAAAGAAAAGTAATAAATTGAATAATTGAGTCATGACCTCTCCTCCTCACCTCCTCTCCCAAGGAGAGGAGGAATACGACGGTGATAATATGAGATAAGACTCATTAATGCAGATCTAAAGCCCCTCTCTTTGGGAGAGGGGTTGGGGAGAGGTCAAGTGTTGAAATCTAAAAACGATATAATGTTCTGACAACGGGAATAATTGATTTTTTCTTGATAAATTACGTGTACGATAACGGACATTTTTTTAACCTTATACTATAAACTGAATATTCATGAATAACATTTTAGGCACTCTCCAGTCGCTCGATTTTGTGATTATTGCCGTCTACATGGCGACTTTAATCTTTATCGGTTACTGGGTGAGTTTTGTAAAGAAGAAAAAAGAGAACGAGAATATGTTTCTCGCCGAACACTCGTTGACATGGCCTTCCATTGGGCTCAACATGTGGGGTACCAACGTAGGGCCGTCCATGTTGCTGGCCTCGGCAAGCGCCGGATACACTACGGGTATTGTGTCGGGAAATTTTGCATGGTACGCGTTCATTTTCATATTGATGCTGGCGGTGGTTTTCGCACCGCGTTACATCGGAGCGAAGGTCTCGACCCTGCCCGAATACATGGGCAAGCGGTTCGGACAGTCGACCCGCCACCTGTTGGCTTGGTACACGCTGATCACAATTCTGATTTCGTGGTTGTCGCTGGGATTGTTTGCCGGCGGAATCATGGTGAAGCAATTACTCGGTATTCCGATGTGGTCATCCATCATTATCATGGTGGTATTGGCTACACTACTGACCGCAGCGGGCGGCCTGAAAGCGATTGCATATACCAGTGTTTTTCAGATGATTTTGCTGATCATTGTCTCGCTTACGTTGACATTGATCGGACTCGATAAGGTAGGCGGACCGTCGGAATTGTTTCGCCAAACGCCGGGACACTACTGGCAGATGTTTTTGCCCAACTCGGATAAGGACTTTCCGTGGCTGGCGATTATTCTGGGTTACCCAATAATGGGAGTCTGGTTTTGGTGTACCGAACAGTCGATGGTGCAGTCGGTACTCGGAGCGAAAAACCTGAAACAGGGACAATTGGGTGCCAGTTTTATAGGTTGGTTGAAGATTCTGGATGTACCTTTGTTTATCCTGCCGGGGGTGATTTGCTTTGTGCTCTATCCGCAATTGGCAAATCCGGATGCAGCGTATCTCACACTGGTAACCAACATTTTCCCGATGGGAATGAAGGGATTGATTATCGTGGTGCTGATGGCGGCCTTGATTGGGAACGTGGGTTCGTCGCTCAATTCGGTGAGTACGGTTTACACGATGGACATCTACCTGAAAAAACATAAGCCGAACGCTTCGAATGCCGATATTATCCGCATCGGTCGTTGGGTAACGGTGGTAAGCGCCGTGGTATCGGTGGTTATCGCGTTGGCAATCGACGGCATTAAAGGGTTGAACCTGTTCAATGTCTTCCAGTCGGTACTAGGCTTCCTTGCTCCGCCGATGTCGGTGGCATTTTTGTTTGCCGTATTGTGGAAAAAGACATCGCGCCGTGCCATCAATTGGGTACTATCGGCCGGAACACTGGTGTGTCTGACGATCGGAATTTTATTTTACATGAAACTGATATTCGTCAATTTGCACTTTTTGTACCTGTCGTTCTTTCTATTTGTGGGACTGTCGCTTTTCACGGTTGTTTATTCACTGATGGACAAACGAGCCGAGGATCACGAAAATACACTGGACTATAAACCGATCAAAGTATCGAATACGGTAAAAATTGCCTGGGGATTGCTGATCGTTGTGATGGTTACATTGTACATTATATTTAATTGAAAGACCAGAACATAAACGCTAAACACTAAACAAAAATATTTACACTAAACAAAACATAGAGCATTATGAATCAGGAATTATTACTGAAGCTTTCCGAATGTGTGGAGTTCGGAAAAATTAATCTGGCATCACCTTATCCTCCCAACATGAAAGGGCAACCGGGAGCAGACGAATATACCAAAGAAGCGCTGGAAGCCGGTGCACAGCCGTCTGAAATTTTGGACGAATTGGTTGCTGCCATGGGTAAAGTGGGACAGAAGTTCACCGAGAATAAAATTTTCGTTCCTCAGATGTTGTTGTCGGCCAAGGCAATGAGTGCTGCAATGGCGCATCTGAAACCGTTCTTTGCAAGCGGAGCCGTTCAACGCAAAGGCACTTTCATTATCGGAACCGTATTCGGCGATTTGCACGACATTGGCAAAAACTTAGTTGCCATGATGGTGGAAGGTGCCGGTTGGGAAGTGATCGACCTGGGTATCGACGTGAAGATCGAAAAATTTGTGGAAGCAGTACAGCAACATCCGGGTGCAGCGCTTGGTATTTCGGCGCTGTTGACAACCACAATGGTGAATATCCAACCGGTGATCGAAGCGGTAAAAGCAGCATCGCCCGACACCAAAATTATTGTGGGAGGAGCGCCTCTTTCAGCCGAGTTTGCCGCCTCCATCGGTGCCGACGCCTATGGCAAAACACCACAGGACGACATCGTTTGGCTGGATACTTTAATCGCATAAAATATGCCAATGCAGATTTAATTGGCACATTTTCAAATTTTCAAATTCTCAAATTGAAATGAAATCCTGGATCGATTCCATTCTTACAAGTAAACAACGCATTGCCCTGCCCATTATGACCCATCCGGGTATCGAGGCGATCGGCAAAACAGTGAAAGAAGCCGTTAGCGACGGACAAGTACATTACGAGGCCATCCAATCGGTGGCAGAGCAGTTTGCCATGCCGGCCTGCACCTCCATTATGGATTTGACGGTAGAGGCGGAGGCTTTTGGTGCAACCATCAATCTTCCGGACAATGAGGTGCCGACGGTGACCGGTCGTCTGGTATCGGATGCCGCATCCATTGCCGCACTCGAAGTGCCATCGCTCGATAAAGGTCGTGTGTCGGCTTACTTGCTGGCCAACAAACTGGCCGCCGAAAATATTACCGGCAAACCGGTATTTTCGGGCTGCATCGGACCGTTCTCGCTGGCAGGCCGGTTGTACGACATGTCCGAAATTATGGTGGGTATCTACATCGAGCCCGATGCCATCAACGAACTGTTATCGAAATGTACACAGTTTCTGATTGACTATTGCCGGGCTTTGAAGGCAAGCGGAACGCAGGGTGTGGTGATGGCCGAACCTGCTGCCGGCTTATTGTCGAACGAAGATTGTCAGATGTATTCATCGGAGTATGTAAAACAGATTGTTGAGGCTGTGCAGGACGACAATTTTACTGTAATTTTGCACAACTGCGGCAACACGGGCCATTGCACGGAAGCGATGCTGGCAACCGGCGCACGGGCACTCCATTTTGGTAATAAAATCGACATGGTGCAGGCCTTGAACGATTGTCCTTCGGATGTGATCGTTATGGGAAATCTCGATCCGGTCGGCGTATTCAAAATGGGGACTCCCGATGAGGTGTATGTCCAAACCAAAGCTTTGCTCGAAAAGACGGCTAACTATGCCAATTTCGTCATTTCTTCGGGTTGCGACATTCCTCCGCATGCGTCTAATGCCAATATCGAAGCATTTTTCAGCGCGGTAAAAGATTATAATAACAACATGTAGTAGAGGCGCAAGGCCTTGCGCCTCTACTCGCGTTATGGTATCAATGCAACATACAGAATTTCAAACATACAGTTATACTTTTGAGGAAGTTGCCCCCACGGTAGTGGAAATTTGCGATTTCCTGAGGTTGGATCCTTCGGAAAAGGAGCATCCGGGAATTGTGTTTCTGGAAGAGATTTTACCGGAGTTGCAATCGAACAAATATATTCGGGGTGGGTATAAAATTCTGCCGGTTGATGAACTGAGTATTCCTGACGGGCAAATTGTTATTGCGGATACAAGCCTGAGGGTGGAGCGTCAGGTGGCCGGTTACCTCAAAGGATCGGAGTATGCGGCGCTGTTTCTCTGTACGGCAGGCGATCTCTTTTCGGAGTTGTCGACATACCTGAATGATCAGAACGATTTTCTGGAAGCGTATATCGTGGATACCATCGGATCACTCACGGTGGAAAAAACGATGGACAAGATTCAGGCTGCTTTGGAACTGAAAGCGGCAGCCCGTGGCCTTGAGATCAGCAATCGATACAGTCCGGGTTATTGCAACTGGCACCTCTCGTCGCAGAAAGCATTGTTCAGCCTTATTGGCGAGAACCCGAGCGGTATTTCGCTTACCGACTCCTGCCTGATGCAACCGATCAAGTCTGTAAGTGGCATTATCGGGATTGGCAAAACCGTGACCCGCAAAGAATACGGCTGTGTTGTTTGCCAAAATGAAAACTGTATTTACCGGAAGATAAAACAACAGATTTGAAAATTTGAAGATGTGGGAATTTGAAAATGAAATCTGAAGAACCACAAAGCAAGCCTAGTGTTTTTCTTTGCGAAAATCTTTGCGCTCTCTGCGGTAAAAACAGATTCAGATTTCAATTGTAAATGAATAAATTGTAAATTTAATATATGAAGTCCTTCTTTCTTGCCGGTTTTATGCTGGCATCGGTTTCGCTTTTTGCAACTAATATCTATGTCTCTCCTTCGGGCAATGATGCTGCCGATGCTTCCGTGTCTGCGCCCAAAGCCACGCTCTCAGCGGCTCTGCGCGATGCCCGCAACCTGCGTCGTTTGCAGAAAGTAGCCAAAGATGAGGCGATTCATATTATTCTCAAAGGAGGAACTTATTTTCAGTACGAACCTGTTTTCGTTCGTCCCGAAGACAACGGAACGGAGAGCAGTCCTACCATCATTGAAGCCGCTGCCGGCGAATTGCCGGTTTTAAGTGGCGGCATGAAAGTGACCGGCTGGCAGAAGCAGGGAAAATTCTGGGTGGCCGATGTTCCTGATTTTAATGGTATTCGTCTTAATTTCCGTCAGTTGTGGGTGAATGGTGCTAAAGCAGTTCGTGCCCGTGATGTGGCCGATTTCACCAAAATGAATACCATTTTGAAGAACGACAAAAAACATCAAACCCTGTGGGTACCGGCATCGGCAGTCAGAACAATTGCCAAAGCACCTCATGCCGAACTGGTCATCCATCAGATGTGGGGAGTGGCCAACCTGCGCATCAAATCGATCATTTTTCACGGAGATTCGGCCGGCGTGAAATTCCATAATCCTGAGTCGCGTATTCAGTTTGAGCATCCGTGGCCTTCGCCTACCGTTGGTAAACCGTTCAACAATTCGGCGTTTTACCTGACCAATGCCATTCAACTGCTCGATCAACCGGGTGAATGGTTTTACGATCAGGACAACGGAAAACTTTACTACATGCCCCGCCCGGGCGAAGATATGCGCAAGGCCGAAGCCATCGTGCCAGCTATCGAGACGTTGGTAAACGTGGAGGGAACCCTGGAGAAACCGGTGCAATATATCACTTTCAAGGGAATTGCTTTCAATCATACCACCTGGACGCGTCCTTCGGAGAAAGGGCATGTACCTTTGCAGGCCGGAATGTATCTGCTCGAAGGGTATAAGCTTCGTCCCGCGGGAGTGCCGGGAAACGAAAACAAAGGAATTGAAAATCAGGCCTGGGTAGGACGGCCTGTTGCCGCTGTTGCCCTGCTAAACACGAGCAAAATTAATTTTGAAGGTTGCCGTTTTGAACATTTGGGTTCGTGCGCTTTGGACGTAGTGAGAGGTTCACAGTCCACCACGGTTGAAGGGTGTCTCTTCCGCGATATTGCAGGAAACGGATTGCAAATAGGCTCTTTCTCCGAAGAGGCTCTGGAAAGTCATCTTCCGTACGACCCGGCCGATATCCGGGTGCTTTGTTCCGGTCAAAATATTAAAAACAACTACATAACCGATGTAACGAACGAAGATTGGGGGTGTGTGGGCATTGCTGCCGGTTTTGTGCGAAACATCAATATTGAACATAACGAAATCAATGAGGTGTCTTATTCCGGTATCAGCGTAGGATGGGGATGGACAAAGAGCGTGAATGCCATGCGCAACAACCGCATTTTTGCCAACTATATTCATCATTATGCCAAACATATGTACGATGTGGCGGGCATTTATACGCTGTCGGTACAGACAAAATCCACTATTTCGGAAAACGTGGTGGACAGCATCTATTCTCCGTCGTATGCGCATGATCCCAAGCACTGGTTCTACCTCTATACCGATGAAGGGTCGTCGTTCATCACTATGAAAGACAACTGGACACCTTCGGAAAAATATCTGAAGAATGCCAATGGTCCCGGTAATACCTGGGAGAACAACGGTCCGCAGGTTTCCGATTCGATCAAAACCCGTGCAGGACTGGAACCGAAATATTTGTATTTGAAGAAATTGTAATCCGACAAGGGTATTGTAGAGACGTTGGCGTTGGTAGTAGAGACGTTGCATGCAACGTCTCTACAGAAACCAGTAACAATCTAACAATAATTCGTAAAACAATAATCAATGTCTGACAGGTTTCAATATAAATACCGGATTCCATCAGCCCGATTGAATGATTGGGATTATCGCAGGGATGGATTCTATTTTATCACAATTTGTACTAAAGGTCGCCAATGCGATTTCGGAAAGATTGTTGATGGAAAAATGGAACTTTCGGGTGCCGGTGTTTTGGCAGATGTGTTGTGGCATGAGATTAAAAACCATATATCAACTGTAGAATTAGGTGAATTTGTGGTGATGCCTAACCATATCCATGGCATATTGAAATTGACGAATGCCGTGTTGGATTCTGATTCTGGTTCCGGTTCCGTAGAGACGTTGCATGCAACGTCTCTACAATCAATGTCAACGTCCTTACAAACACCACCATCATTAGTTCAACCCGTTGTGAAAAACGTACAGATGGCAGTTATTTCTCCGAAGAAGGGTTCTGTTTCGGTTATTGTGCGTTCCTATAAATCGGCAGTATCGCGCCATGCACGCAGGTTGGGTTTTGAACTGGAATGGCAGGAGCGCTTCCATGATCACATTATTCGTGGAAAAGAAGAATATCAACATATTGCAGAATACATTGTACAAAATCCTGCTAAATGGGAAGAGGATAAATTCTATAGTGAATAATCAAATTGTTGATTATTTGACAAATACAATAGAAGAATAATATTGACCATTTGTAAAGACGTTGCATGCAACGTCTCTACGACCATTAAAATAGCATAAAAGCAACGTCTAAATAATAATCTTACCATGAAAACAATACGTTTACTTTTAATGATGTGCGTGATTGCAATACCGTTTGATTTGTATTGTATAGATACTTTTACAGAGCATAGAAACGAGAAGGTGGAGATAGAGTTTCAAGCTAAAAATAACACAGGAACATCAATTCTTGATTCACTAAAAGCGATGAAGCTCTCTGATTTTAGTTTTTATAAAAAAGATTCATCAACTTACGTAATTTCATTTGAATCGAAATTCGATTCTATTTGTTTGAATAATGTTTTGAAATACAATGAAATGCATTTTCAAGAAACGTATAGTAACGATTTACTAGATATGTCATTGTATGGGAGTTTATTTCAACATGGATTGAAACAGATAAAATCTGGAAGTGCTTTTATTGGGAATTTTGCAATTGCCGATACAGCTTCAATAAATAAGGCATATAGAAAGACAAGTGTTAAGAGAAAGTTACCTGTTGATATGTTTTTTCATTGGTACAACATAGATCAAAATGATTCGGTTGCTTTGTATCTTCTAAAAGGGAATGGCATGATAGAGAACCTTTCTACTCAAAATATCACTCATCTATCGGCACAACAAGTAATACGTCATTTACCAACGGAGTATAGCAAAGACTGGATGCCAACAAAATGGGGCGAGACTTTAGGTTATAGCATTACGATGCACTTTGATTCGCTCGGAACAAAAGCTCTATACGATTTAACCAAGAGAAATGTAAGTCAATATATTGCTTTTAGCATAAATGGTAAGATTGTTTTCATAGGTATTGTAAATCAGGTGATTGATGGCGGGCAGCTTGAAATATCTTTAAAGAAGCCAATTTTAAGGGAGTTTTATCAAAAGCTCTTATTCAAGAAAAACCCAAACGTCATTATTAAAGATTTAAGATACAAATAAGTTAGAAATTGGATTTTCATAGGACATTATATTTATGAGAAAATTATTCGTATTCCTCTTTGTCGCCATTGCCGCTCAAACCCTGTTTGCCGAAAAAGTGGCAACCTGGATCTACTATCCGGGCGATTTTGAGATCTGGCTGAGCAACAACGTGCAGAACCGTCGTACTGCCCGCGGTGCTTTCTTCCCTCCGTTCTGGAAGGTAGACAGCCACTACGTGTTGGTGGAGTTCTCCAAAAAACTCGACCTAGCAGCTCCCGAAACTGTTTCGCTGAAGGTGGAAGGGCGTTACAACGTGAAGCTCGATGGCAATATGCTGTTCGGTTTTCCCGACAAGGTGACTATTCCGGCAGGCAAGCACTCGCTCAATATCAAGGTGTTCAATCAGGCCACCGTGCCTTCCATTTACGTCAATGGGCCGACCATCAAGTCGGACGGTTCGTGGAAGGTGACTTACGAGGATAAGGAGTGGATTGACGAATCGGGCAAGGCTTCCGACACTTCGTCGGGCACGCTCTACCTGGATGCGGCTTCGTGGAATTTCAATTCGCCCGACGCGACTCCTTCGACCTACAAACTGGCAACCAAACCCCAACCGGCCGTTTCTCACAAGCAGGTAGGCAAAGGGGTGCTGTACGATTTCGGCAAGGAGACCTTCGGTTATCCCAAATTCAATGGTCTGAAAGGCAAAGGAACGCTCAGCGTCTACTACGGTGAATCGCCCGAAGAGGCACTTTCAGTCGATAGTTGCGAAACGCTGGATCATTTCACCATTGATCAACCGTCGGCAAAAGATTACACGGTCGATCTCTCGAAGGCGTTCCGTTATGTTTACGTGGAAAAAGATAATGCGCTTTCGTACGATTCGTTGTCGATGCAATATGAATACCTGCCGTTGGAGTACAAAGGCACCTTCCGTTGCAACGATCCGCTGATCAATAAAATGTGGGACGTTGGCACCTACACGCTGCACCTCACCACCCGCGAATTCTTTATCGACGGCATCAAACGCGACCGCTGGTTGTGGAGTGGCGACGCTTACCAGAGTTACCTGATGAACTACTACTCGTTCTTCGATCCCGATGCGGTGAGCCGTACCATCTTCGCCCTGCGCGGCAAAGACCCGGTGACCAGTCATGTCAACACCATCATGGATTACACCTTTTACTGGTTCATGAGCATTTACGATTACTATCAATACACCGGAAATAAGAAGATCATCGAACAGCTTTACCCGCGCATGAAGAGCCTGATGGATTTCTGCCTCTCGCGTCGCGATGCCGACGGAATGATGGAGGGCAAGGCCGGCGACTGGGTATTTATCGACTGGGCCGACTTCAAAATGAGCAAAGCCGGACAGGTGAGCTTCGAACAGTTGCTCTTCTGCCGTAGCCTCGAAACCATGGCGCTGTGCTCCAATTTATTGAACAATAGGCAGGATGCCGACAGTTACACCAAATTGGCAACCGACCTGAAGGCAAAACTCTTGCCGGCGTTTTGGTCGGACAAAGCCGGAGCTTTTGTGCATAACCGCGAAAACGGTCAGCAAAGCGCGCAGGTAACTCCGTTTACCAATATGTTTGCCGTGTTGTTCGGCTATCTCGATAAGTCAAAGACGGAAGCGGTAAAACAAAACGTATTGCTCAATCCTCACGCGTTGAAAATTACTACTCCGTATATGCGTTTCTACGAACTGGAGGCCTTGTGTGCCTTAGGCGAACAAAAGCATGTTTTGAAAGAGATGCGCGACTACTGGGGAGGTATGATTAAACTTGGTGCCACCACCTTCTGGGAAAAATACAATCCGGAACGCACCAACCAGACGGCAATGTACGGTCGTCCCTTCGGCAACAGTTTCTGCCATGCCTGGGGAGCGAGTCCTATTTACCTGTTGGGCAAATATTATCTGGGTGTGAAACCGACATCGCCGGGTTACAAAACCTACGATATCGAACCCAGTCTTGGAGATTTGCAATGGATGGAAGGCGATGTGCCGACACCGAACGGAAAGGTTCATCTCTATTTCAACACAAAGGAAATCAGGGTGAAGGCCGATGAAGGCGTGGGTACGCTCCGTTTCTCCAGCAAATCGAAACCCTCCTGCAAAGAAGGTCCGATTGTTGCCAAAGGAGGCAATAAATACGAACTGGAGATTCAGGCCGGGAAAGAATATAGTGTAAAATATAAATAGAACGCAAAAAACGCGAATAGTCACAAATTGACGCAAAATACAGTAGCTATTTTGTAAACGGAATTTGCGAACATTTGCGTGTTTTGTGTCATTAGCGTTCAAACAGATTTTTATGGCAATAAAGAAAATTGGAGTTTTATTTTTAGTATTAGTGTTCGGAGCAGTAGCTGTTTCGACGGCACAAAACAAGAGTTTGGTCAACACTTCGCAGAGTCCTTACGCGAAGCTGATTGGAGTAAACATGGGCGATGTGCACTGGACGAAAGGTTTTTGGGCCGATCGTTTCGAGGTGTGCCGCAGTTCCATGTCGCCTAAGTTATTGAAAACCTACATGGATCCGAAACTGGGTCATGCCATTCAGAATTTTCAGATCGCGGCCGGACAAGATACCGGGCGTTTTGTCGGACCATCGTTTCAGGACGGAGATTTTTATAAGGAGTTCGAGAGTTTGGTAAGCCTTTACGCCCAGACCGGCGATAAAAAACTTGACCAGCTGATGGACGAGATTATTCCGGTGATTGTGAAGGCGCAGCGTACCGACGGTTATATTCACACACCGACCATAATTGCCCAACGAAACAATCCGAAAGAGGCAGGGGCTTTTGCCGACCGGCTCAATTTCGAGACCTACAACATGGGGCACCTGATGACCACCGCTTGCCTGCATTACCGCGCTACGGGGAAACGTACCTTGCTCGATGCGGCAATTAAGGCGGCCGATTTTCTCTATGATTTTTACAAAAAAGCTTCGCCCGAACTGGCGCGTAATGCCATCTGTCCGTCGCACTACATGGGAGTGGTAGAGATGTACCGTACTACCCGTGATCCGAAATATTTGGAACTGTCGAAGAGTTTGATTGATATACGCGGCATGATGAAAGAGGGCACCGACGACAATCAGGATCGTGTGCCGTTCCGTCAGCAAACCAAGGCGATGGGCCATGCCGTGCGTGCCAACTACCTATATGCCGGGGTAGCCGATGTTTTTGCCGAAACGGGTGACACCACGCTGCTTCGTCCGTTGAACCTGATTTGGAACAATATGGTGGATACCAAAATGTATATCACCGGTGGTTGCGGAGCGCTGTACGACGGAGTTTCGCCTTACGGAACCTCTTACAATCCGGTTGAGATTCAGAAAACGCATCAGTCTTTTGGTCGCGATTACCAACTGCCTAACATGACGGCCTACAACGAAACCTGTGCCAATATCGGGAATCTGTTGTTCAATTGGAGGATGTTGCAGATTACCGGCGATGCCAAATATGCCGATGTGGTGGAACTGGTTTTGTACAACAGCCTTTTGTCGGGCGTGAGCCTCGATGGGGTCGATTTTTGCTACACCAATCCGTTGAGCCAGTCTACCAATTTCCCGTACAAAATGCGCTGGATGGGTGGCCGTATTCCTTATATTGCCTTGTCCAACTGCTGTCCTCCGAATACCACCCGTACTGTTTCCGAAGTGCAGGATTATGCGTACAATCTCTCCAAAGAAGGTTTGTGGGTGAATCTTTACGGTGGCAACGAGATCAATACCACGCTCGAAAACGGCGAGAAAATTCAGGTTGATCAAACGACCGATTATCCCTGGGATGGCGCTGTTTCGCTTGAAGTGAAGAAAGCCCCGAAAAAAGCATTCGCGCTGTTTGTCCGCATTCCGGGCTGGTGCAAGGGGGCGTCCCTCACGGTGAATGGTAAGGAAGAGCAGACGAATCTGGCCTCTTGTTCGTATGTCAAATTGGAACGGAAATGGAAAACCGGCGACAAGGTGGAACTCAATTTGCCGATGGAAGCCAAACTGATGGAGGCCAATCCGCTGGTGGAAGAGTCGCGCAACCAGGTGGCCCTAAAACGCGGTCCGGTGGTTTATTGCATGGAAGGCGTCGATTTGCCGGGCAACAACATCTTTGGCGTGACATTGCCTTCCGATATTAAGTTTACGCCCAAACCGGTTGAAATTGACGGTGCAAAACTCGTTGCCCTCGAAGGAAAAGCCTCTGTGGAAAATGCCGGCGACTGGAGCAATACCCTTTACCGGGAAGTGTCACCGTTGAAGAAAGAGGTTTCGATTCGGATGATTCCTTATTTTGCATGGGGTAATCGTGGTCAGGGCGACATGACTGTTTGGCTGAATTTGCTGAGAAAATAGACTTCTTAATTTGAAAATTTGAGAATGTGGAAATTTGAAAATGAAATCTGACCAAACGAAAGGGTCTCTAAGACATCGAGAAGAACTCCAAATGTTTTCTTTGCGAACATCTTTGCGATCTCTGCGGTAAAAACAGATTCAGGTTTCAATGGTACATTGTAAATGAATAAATTGTAAATCAATAATATGTCTTTTAAATCAAATCCTTTGTTGGGGAACAAAATACTGCCGGTCGATATTGTGTTGGCACCGGAGTGGTGGAATAAAAACGAAGGAATTACCTTCGATCGCGATTTCTTTTTCAATCCGTTGAAACGGGTGGAAGAAGAGCAACACAAGGAGAAGGTGTTGTACGATCGTTGGGGAAAATACGGTTTGGGCGAATACCGCAATGAAGCGCGTCCCGAGATTGGGGCGGTGCACCTGGCTTCCGGCTTTTTGCTGTCGGAGATGCTCGGTTGCACGGTCAACTACACCGACTCGCATCCGCCACAGGTAGTTGCGCTTCATGCCGATGCACTTGAAATTGATGTCGAAAAAGCATTCGCTTCGGAACCGTTTCAGCGCCTCGAAAAATTGGTTGCCGCTTTGAAAGAGAAATACGGTTACCTTACCGGCGATATCAACTGGGGAGGAATTCTCAATCTGGCGCTTGATGTGCGGGGCGAAAACATCTTTATCGACATGATGATGACGCCCGACGAGGTGAAGGAATACTTTGACAAAATCGCTCAGGTGATCGAACGCTTTACAACCTATGTTCAGAATCTTACCGGTACTTCTTCCATTTCGGTTACCCGTAACGTTCGCTTGCTGAAAGAACCGGTACTGCTTCATTCTGAATGTTCGCACACCATGATTTCGGAGGCCGATTACGAAGAGTTTCTGTTGCCCTATGATGTAAAATGGAGCGCCCGTCGTCCGTACGGAGTGCACTATTGCGGACCCGATCCACACCGCATGGCAGCCAGTTTTGCCAAAATTCCGCATCTGGACTTTCTTGATCTGGGTTGGGGCGGCGATGTGAAACTGTTGCGCGAGCACCTGCCCGAAACGATGTTCAGCATTCGCCTTAGTCCGGTGGAGTTGGCCAAGCAGTCGCATGATGAGATCCGTGGTCACATCACCCGTTTGGTGCACGATTCCGGCAATCCGTACCTGACAGCCGTTTGCTGCATCAACATGGACGACAGCGTGACCGACGATAAAATCGATGTGATTTTTGAAACCGTGGAAGAACTAAGAAAAGAGTATTCGGCAGGAAAATAACAGGCTATGGCAAAACAATTCGATAATACCCTTTCCGATGCGCAGGCGACGACAGTCGTTCCCGTGAAGCCTGCCGATTTCGATTTCGACCGCTACGAGGCTTATTGCAACGAGCTGAATACCGGTTGCGAAGCTTTCTGGAAAAACGATTCCGGGGTGATGGTCTATCGCCGGATGCGGGTGGCCGAGTGCTTTTCGTACGGTTGTCGCAACAGGGAGTTGTCACTGGCTCTTCAATTAGGAGCGCTGGAAAAGAGCATGTTGTTCAAAGCAGATGTGCCCAATTTTTTGGAGCCGTGGTATGGCATTGGAACCATTGCGAGTGCTTTTGGCGGCGATTATCATTGGGCAGAAGGAAATGCTCCGGCCATGAAGCCGCGCTTTTCGTCCATCGACGAAATTCTGGACTGCGACTACAAGGAAGTTGCCGAAACTCCCATTGGAGAGCATACGCTGGAGATGATCGAATATTTTATGGATCAGACCAAAGGGCGGGTACCGGTGTCATTCACCGATATGCAATCGCCCCTCAATATTGTGGCGAGCTTGCTACCATTGGACAGTTTC
This sequence comes from Paludibacter jiangxiensis, assembly GCF_001618385.1. Classification (NCBI taxonomy): domain Bacteria; kingdom Pseudomonadati; phylum Bacteroidota; class Bacteroidia; order Bacteroidales; family Paludibacteraceae; genus Paludibacter; species Paludibacter jiangxiensis. The sequence continues at coordinate 1,094,851 of NZ_BDCR01000001.1, forward strand.
TTTATGGATCTGATGATGGCCCCCGAAAAGGTACAGGCCTTGTTCGATTTGTTGTCTGATCTTACAATCCGCTTTGATGAAAAGCAAAAGGCGTTGATTGGTGACGCACTGGCGTTGCCGGGGCACGGATTTGCCTCTTCCGTTAAATGGAGTGGGCTTGGTATGAGCGACGACAATGCCATTATGATTGCTCCCGAACAATATACCGAAATGGCGGCACCTTACGTGGAAAAAATATGTGCCCCGTTGGGTGGCCCGGTGTTCCATTCGTGTGGTGATTGGTCCGGCTGGATCGATGCTGTGTTGGCAACCAAAGGAATCCGGATGGCCGATGGCGCCTTTTCGCCGCAGACCGATCCGGGAGCAACAGACAACCTGGAAGCTTTCCGGCGCTTTGCAAATACCGGTGTGGCGCTCAATGCCCGCATCGTGGGCGATGTCGCTACTATCCGCGAACAGCTTTCCCGTCTTTGGACGAATGGGATGAAAATGGTGGTAGTAACTTATTGTGCTACAACAGCTGAACAGGAGGAAGCCTACAGATTGGTGCATGAGATGTGTGTGTAAATCTGGACTGAAGGGACAAGCGACATCCTTGTCGCTTGAAAAAACAGTACCAAGCGGTTAGGAAACCGCTTGTCCCATAAAAAATGACATTGTTTTTTGCCAAGGAGCATAGCCCTGATGTCTGTTGAAAATACAAATTCGAATAGTAAATTGTAATCCCGATAGCTATCGGGGAAATTATAAATCTAAAATATGGAATTTAATGTTGCTATAGTCGGTTATACAGCCGGTGTCTGCTCTGCAATTTGCCAGTTTCCGCAGGCCTACAAAGTGTTTAAGACAAAAGACACGCATAGTATCTCATTGGGAATGTATCTCACAATGACGATAGGCGTCATTTTATGGTTTACCTATGGAGTGCTCATAGAAGATATGCCGATGATGCTGGCAAATGGCGTTGGTTTGGTGCCGTGTCTTTATACATTGTATTTAACAATCCAGAATCGCAGAGCACACAAAACGTATGGTAAATAATTAAGCGTATGATAATCAAAAATATATTATTGTTTCTGAGCTGTTTCTCCATCACGGCGTTTGCCGCCGAAAAAGTGGTCATGGTCAATTCTGCTCCCGGCAATGCAAGGGTGGAATACGGCATCGACCGTGTAAAAACGGCTCTTGAAAAGCAGGGTTACCTTGTTGATGTCTCACCTAAGGCGAAAGCCTCAAAGAAAGATTGGAAGATTTCCGTGGGCATTGATACTGTACAAACCATTGCAAAAGAGGGTTATTCGGTGAAAACCGTCGGGCAGAGTATTGCCATTAAAGGGAAAGATGCTTCGGGCGCATTGTACGGTTGCATCGACCTGATTGCCAAACTGAACGAAAAGAAGTCTTTACCTGCCGATCTGAACTATTCCGATCATCCGGAGATGGTGCTGCGCGGTGCTTGTATCGGGGTGCAAAAACCCTATTATCTGCCCGGACGTACGGTTTACGAATATCCGTACACACCCGAAGTTTTTCCATGGTTGTACGACAAAGCAATGTGGATCAAATATCTGGATATGTTGGTGGACAACAAAATGAATTCGGTTTATCTTTGGAACGGCCACCCGTTTGCTTCGCTGGTCAAACTGAAGGACTATCCGTTTGCGGTGGAAGTGTCGGACGAAGATTTCAAAAAGAACGAGGAACTCTTTGCTTTCCTGACCAAGGAGGCTAACAAACGGGGTATCTGGGTGATCCAGATGTTTTACAATATTTTGGTGTCCAAGCCGTTTGCCGAACATTACGGCATCAAAACACAGGATCGCAGCCGTCCCATCACACCTTTAATTGCGGATTATACCCGTAAATCGATTGCCGCGTTTATTGAAAAATATCCCAATGTAGGGCTGCTCGTTTGCCTTGGCGAAGCGATGGATACCTACGATGATGACCGTGAATGGTTTACCAAAACGATTATTCCGGGTGTGAAAGACGGACTGAAAGCGTTGGGTCGTACCGACGAGCCGCCGATCATTCTCCGCAACCACGATACCGATGCCAAAATGGTGATTACGGCTTCTTTGCCATTGTATAAAAACCTCTATACGATGAACAAATACAATGGCGAATCGCTGACCACCTATCAGCCGCGCGGTCCCTGGACTGCCGTCAATAAGGGGCTTAGCGAACTGGGTTCCATCTTTATTGAGAACGTTCATATTCTGGCCAACCTCGAACCGTTCCGTTACGGTTCACCCGACTTTATCCAGAAGGCCGTGAAAGCAATGCACAGCGCACAGGGGGCCAATGCTCTTCATCTATATCCGCAGGCATCGTACTGGGATTGGCCCTATTCTGCTGATAAGGCGGATAAACGCCTGCTGGAAATGGATCGCGACTGGATCTGGTATAGTGCCTGGTCGCGCTATGCGTGGAAAGCCGATCGTGACCGTTCGGATGAAGTAAATTACTGGAGTGCCCGCCTGGATTCGATGTACCAATGCGGTACCGATGCGGCGAAAAATATTCTGACGGCCTACGAAGAGGATGGAGAAATCTCTCCGCAACTGTTGCGTAAGTTCGGTATCACCGAAGGCAATCGTCAGACTTTCTTGTTGGGTATGTTTATGAGTCAGTTGGTTAATCCTAAGAAATGGACAACATATCCCGAATTTTTTGCATCCTGTGGCCCGGAAGGGGAGTTGCTCAGCGAGTACATGACCAAAGAGTGGAATCACCAACCGCATGTGGGTGAAATTCCGCCGCAGATGATTGCGACTGCCGTGGCGCACGGTGCAGCAGGGGCGAAAGCCATTGAGCTGGCCGCTCCGCATGTAACCAAAAATCGTGCCGAGTTCGAACGCTTGCGCAACGATGTACACTGTTATGATGCCTTCGCTAATTTCTTTGCGCTGAAGGTAAAAACGGCTATGTTGGCCATGGAGTATGGTCATTCCGGTCGCATTGCCGACCTCGATAGTGCAGCTGCGCTTCTGGATAAGAGTCTGGTTTATTACCGTCGTCTGGTCGATTTGACAAAAGATACCTACCTGTACGCCAATAGTATGCAGACCGGTCAACGCAAAATTCCAATCAGTAGTGCCGGAGGAAAGAACAAAACCTGGGCCGAACTGTTGCTTCATTTTGAAGAGGAGTTGGCCACATTCCGTAAGAATATCGCTTTTGTGAAACAGAACGGAGGTAATGCCGTTCGTACCGTTCAACCATTGAAGGCGGCAGAAGTTACCTTGCTCGATAAATCACAGCAATTCTACCCGTTGATGAAAGGCGAAAAAGTTTTCGGTGACAAAGAATATCAGATCAATGCCGTAGCCGACGAACTGAAACAGTTGAAAGGAATTCGTTTTAACTTTGAAAATCAGGCATCGGCAGGAACAACCGTTGCCTTTGAAAACAAAAAGCCGGTGAATGTACTGGTGGGCTATTTTAATACACCGAAGGGTGAATACGCAAAAGCGCCGAAACTGGAAATCGATGCCAGTGCCAATGATTTCGGACAGGCTGACGTGAAGATTTTCAATGCAGTGGAAATTCCGGATCGTGCTGCGGTCAATGTACACAGCTATACCTTCCCGGCCGGGAAGAACAAGCTGACGCTGGGCAAAGGCGCCCTGATGATTCTCGGGTTTACCGATGCCTCGGAAAAAATCACGCCCCGCAATGCCGGACTGGGAGGCGAAGGCGATGCCGGTAACGTGGACTGGTTGTTTAATTAAATGATATGTCGTTCTTTATAAAAGGAAAATGAAGAAGTTTCTGATACAAAGTATAAATATCTTGTTTTTAGTTGCACTTAATTTGGGAGTAGGCTTTCTAAGTATATTCTATTTAGGATCCTACGACCAATTTATAGCATTAAAACGCAATCTTCTTTTTTCCTTTTTGGAACGATTTTTTAGTGTGTTCTTGATTGGAAGTATTGGCGTATTATTCTTAATTTTAGTGAATTGGGGCCTAAATAGTTTTTTTATACCTCAAAGTCCTTTGAAAATTAAGATGATAATATTATGGGGCTTTCTATCTGTGTTAGTAGTCTCATTAATAGGTTGTGCAATGTTTTTCTTTTTATAATTATAGTTTGTGAGAAAATTTCTTTTTATATCGTTTTATCTGCTTGGTTTTTGTTCTGCTTTGTTTGCCGCCCCGACCATCGTGCCGCAGGAGGTGATGAAACGTGTTTACGAGGAGGTAAAAACGCCTTACAAATACGGTTTGGTGGTGGCTCCTGCCGACAATTACCACAAAATAGACTGTCCTACCGTTTTCCGCGAAAAGGGGAAGTGGTACATGAGCTATATCGTTTACAACGGCAAGGAAGGGTTGGACGGTCGTGGTTACGAAACCTGGCTGGCTACCAGCGATGATCTGTTGCACTGGCAATCCCTCGGGCGCATCCTCTCGTATCCGCAGGGCGATGTGTGGGACAAAAATCAGCGGGCAGGTTACATCTCGCTCATCGACATGCAGTGGGGCGGTAGCTACCAGGCTCAACCGTTCAACGGCAAACATTGGCTCTCCTATTTCGGAGGTAACGTCACCGGCTACGAGATGGGAATGCTCAAAGAGTGCATCGCCTACACCGACGGCGATATTACCAAAGCTCATGAATGGACACCTCTGGAAAAACCTGTTCTGACGCCTACCGATCCCGATGCGGGCTGGTGGGAAAGCCTTACGCAGTACAAATCGTCCGTTATCTGGGACAAATCGAAGAAACTCGGCCATCCGTTTGTGATGTATTACAATGCCGGGGGCGTTAATCCTACCAATAAGGTAAAAGCCGAACGCATCAGTATTGCTCTTTCTGATGATATGGTTCACTGGAAACGTTACCAGGGTAATCCCATCGTCAACCACGAGGAGGGAATTACCGGTGACGCGGTGATTCAGCAGATGGGCGATGTCTATGTGATGTTCTACTTCAGCGCATTCCGCAAGAACCGGCCATACAAGGCTTTCAATACCTTTGCCTGTTCTTACGATCTGGTGCACTGGATCGACTGGACGGGTGCCGATCTGGTGATTCCGGGTGAGAAATACGACAATCTCTTTGCTCATAAGTCGTATGTGGTAAAGTGGAACGGCGTGGTGTATCATTTCTACTGTGCTGTGAATGACGATAACCAGCGTGGAATTGCTGTGGCTGTTTCCAAAGATTTGGGCAAGAGCTTGGTGCGTTTTCCAAAACCCGAAAAAGTAACTTTCCGCAAGGAGATTTCGTTGAATAAAGGGTGGCTGACTGCCGAAAATGATTCGAACCGTACGGCCTATGCCGGTTTTGAAAAGAGCGGTTACAATACTACTGATTGGAAACAGGTGAATGTGCCGCACAACTGGGATACCTACGATGGTGCCCGTCGCCTGAAGCATGGCAACAAACACGGATATGCCTGGTATAAAAAGAGCTTTACCGTGCAGAACTTCGGTGCTGGCAAACGTTATTTTCTCTATTTCGAAGGGGTTGGATCGTATGCCACCGTTTGGCTCAATGGCAAACAGGTGGGCTACCATGCCGGTGGTCGCACCACGTTTACCCTCGATGTGACCGACGCTATTCGTTTTGATTCTCCCAACGAACTGGCTGTCAAAGCTGATCATCCTGCGATGATTACCGATTTGCCGTGGGTATGCGGTGGTTGTTCGTCCGAGATCGGATTTTCCGAAGGCTCGCAGCCGCTCGGTATTTTTCGTCCGGTGACGTTGGTGGTAAGCAATTCGTTGCGTGTAGAACCGTTTGGCGTGCACGTCTGGAACGATGCGCCGAAAGATGAAAAGAATCCGTCGCTGGTGCTCCATTTTGAAACGGAGGTGAAGAACTACAGTAATCGCACGCGTCGTTTCGTTTTGGTAAACAAACTGTTGAATAAAGAAAATATTCAGCAGGTGCGTGTGGGCGATACCATCGAACTGAAACCCGGCGAAGCGAGAATTGTGAAACAGACCTCTCCTACGGTGAAAAATCCGGTTCTCTGGAGTCCCGAAAATCCGTTCCTTTACAAGGTGGTGACCATGGTGCGTGAAGATGGCAAAACGGTGGACGAAGAGTACACCAACTACGGCTTGCGCTGGATTAGCTGGCCGCAAAGTCGCAACGACAATGACAAACGTTTTTATTTGAATGGAAAGCCGTTGCTCATCAATGGTGTTGGTGAATACGAGCATCAGCTGGGAAATAGCAGTGCGCTCGACAGCACCGAAATAGAGGCCCGAATCAACCTGATCAAAGCGGCCGGTTTCAACGCGTTTCGCGATGCGCATCAACCGCATAACCTTTACTACAAGGATTTGATCGACAAAAATGGCCTGCTCTTCTGGTCGCAACTTTCGGCTCATGTGTGGTACGATACTCCCGAATTTCGCAAAAATTTCAAAAACAACCTGATCGAGTGGGTGAAAGAGCGTCGCAATTCGCCGTCAGTGATTCTTTGGGGCTTGCAAAACGAAAGTGCGCTGCCTGAAGATTTTGCCAAAGAATGTACCGAATTGATCCGTCAACTCGATCCTACTTCGCCGTCGCAACGGTTGGTGACTACCTGCAATTTCGGCAGCGGCACCGATTGGAATGTGATGCAGAACTGGTCGGGCACCTACATCAACAGCGGCGATCCGAAGAACTATCCTGCTGTTTTGAAAAAAGAGCTGCTCAATGGCGAATATGGAGCCTGGCGCAGCCTCGACCTGCATACCGAAGGGGCATTCGAGCAAAATGGAAAACTGAGTGAAGACCGCATGAGTCAGTTGCTGGAGATGAAGATCCGCCAGCTCGATCAGGTGAAGGACAGTACCTGCGGCCAGTTTCTCTGGACATATAATTCGCACGACAATCCCGGTCGCGTACAGAACGAAGAGGGTTTGCGCGAAATCGACCGCATCGGACCGTTCAATTACAAAGGACTGCTCACCTCGTGGGGCGAACCGGTGGATGCTTTTTATCTTTACCGTTCCAACTATGCGCCGAAGGAGAAGGAGCCGATGGTCTATATTGTGTCGCACACCTGGCCCGATCGTTGGGAAAAACCGGGCGTGAAGAGCGGTCTGACGATTTACTCCAATTGCGATGAGGTGGAACTGTTCAACGACGTAAAAGCGCTTTCGTTGGGCAAACGCACTAAAAACGGGGTGGGTACTCATTTTCAATGGGATAATTTCGATCTGAAATACAACGTCCTCTATGCCGTAGGTTATGTAAATGGAAAAGCCGTAGCGGAAGATGTGATCGTTTTGAACAATCTTCCCCGTGCTCCTCATTTCGATCAATTGGTTGACAAGGATAATATTACAAAGCCGGAAGCCGGTTACAACTATATCTATCGCGTCAATTGCGGCGGTGCCGATTATACCGATATCAACAAGAATAAGTGGTCGGCTGATCGCCATCTGAGCGGCAAAGATCGTTGGGGTTCGCTTTCGTGGACAGACGATTACGGTAATCTGCCTCCATTCCTGGCTTCGCAACGTTACACCAAAGACCCGATTGCCGGAAGTGCCGACTGGTCGTTGTTCCAGACCTTTCGTTATGGTCGCGACCGTCTGCGTTACCGCTTTCCTTTGCCCGACGGCGACTATCGCGTGGAGCTCTACTTTGTGGAACCGTGGTATGGAACGGGTGGCGGACTGGATTGCGAAGGTTTCCGCGTGTTTGACGTGGCGGCCAACGGCAAGACTTTGCTTCACGATCTTGACATCTGGAAAGAGGCCGGTCACGACCGGGTGTTGAAAAAGGTGGTGATGGCCAGAGCCGAAAATGGCATGTTGGAGATCAGCTTCCCCGGAGTGAAAGCCGGACAGGCGATTATCTCGGCCATTGCCGTTGTTTCGACCGACAAATCGATACAACCTGCTCCGCAGTCCGAATCGGTTTTTACCAACGTGAAAGGGGCGGTGACCGGTACATGGCTCGAACCCAACGCCAACTTCCCCAATCTGAAACCGGAGATGTATGGTGCCGAATGGCTCGCTTCCGATCAGAAGGCAAAAGTGTCGCAGATCAGTTTCTCGCTGACTGCCGATGCCGACGTTTACCTGCGTCAGGATACTGGGTATCTAAAAACGACTTACCGCAAAGGCGAAACGATAACCTTCAAAAAAGGGAGCCGTGCTGCCGTGGTGCCGGTAGTGAAGTGGGCGGTAGAACCGAACCTGCGCCCGGAACTCACTTTTGAAGCTGAAACGGCGCAATTGCAGGGTAGCGGTTGGCAGAAAATGGCATTGAAAAACAAAGCCGGACAAAAGGTGACTGCCGACGGCGCACATAGCATTATCTGGTCGGTAGCGCCCGGCGTGGCCAATGTCTATGCCTTGCGTTTCAACTATCTGAACATTACGCCGAATTCGATAGATGCCCGCATTAAAATAACCGATCAGGCCGGTAACGTGGTCCGCGACGATGCCATCCGTTTTCCGACCACACCCGAGAAGTGGCGCGTATTGGGAACCTCCACCGGTTCGTATATCAATGCAGGTCATTATAAGGTAATTATCAGCGGAGATAAACTGAACGGACTGGCTTTTGAATCGTTGGTGATGCAGTAGAATATGTGTTTTAAACACGAAGTCACGAAGACTCTAAAAAAGTTGTGTCTTTGAGTCTTTGTGTTGAAATAAATTATATATGAGACGTTTATCCTTTTTTATCATATCTCTTTTCCTTGTCGTTTCGGCCTTTGCGCAGAAGCACGACTGGGAAAACATTTCGGCACTGGAAAGCAACCGCGAACCGGCGCGTGCTGATTTTATTCCGTACCAGAACGAAGCGCAGGCTTTGCAGCGTGTACGTGAACAGTCGCCGTGGTTTCTGTCTCTCAATGGCGTATGGAAGTTCCATTGGGTTCCCCGTCCGGAGGAGCGTTCGCAGTATTTCTACCGCACCGACTTCGACGATGTGGATTGGAAAACCATTCCCGTGCCTTCCAACTGGGAGATGCAGGGCTATGGCACTCCGCTCTATGTAAGTTCGGGATATTCGTTTAAAATTGATCCGCCGCGGGTGACGACCGAACCGCCGAAGAACTACACGGCCTACAAGGAGCGCAATCCGGTGGGGTCGTACCGCCACTATTTCCGGTTGCCTGAGACGTGGAAAGGGCGCAAGGTCTTTATCCATTTTGCCGGGGTGCAGAGTTTCTTCTATCTCTGGGTCAACGGACAGAAGATCGGTTTCAGCAAGGGAAGCATGGAGCCGGCTGAATTCGATATCACCGGTTATGTGAAACCGGGCGATAATCAGTTGGCGGTGGAGGTGTACAAATACAACGACGGCAGCTACATCGAAGATCAGGATATGTGGCGCATGGGGGGAATCCAGCGTGAAGTCTATCTCTTTTCCACCGGTCAGGAGCGGATTTCCGATTTCGCCGTGCGCACCGAATTAGACAAAGATTACAAGGATGCCACCTTGCAGATTGCTCCGAAGCTGGCTTCTTATCAGGGCGATACCCTGCGCGGATGGTCGGTGCAGGCGCAATTGTACGACAAAGATGGCCGACCGGTATTTGAAAAACCGTTGCGTCAGGATGCCGAACCGATTCTCAATATTGCCTACAAAGCTGCCGTGATGAACGACCGTGTGCCCCAGCGCGGACATACCAAGTTTGCATGGCTGGAGGCGAAGGTGCAGAATCCAGCCAAGTGGACGGCCGAAACGCCCAATCTTTACACGCTGGTGTTGAGTTTAGTCAACAAAGAGAATCAAACCGTTGAAACGGAGAGTTGTCAGGTGGGTTTCCGTTCCGTCGAAGTGAAAAATGGGCAGGTGTTGGTCAATGGCAAACCGGTGCGTTTGCGCGGAGTCAACCGTCACGAGCACGATCCGGCGACGGGCAAAACCATCTCTGTCGGAAGGATGGAGCAGGACATTCGCCTGATGAAACAATGTAATATTAACGCCGTTCGTACCTGTCACTATCCCAACAATACGCAATGGTACGAGCTGTGCGATAAATACGGTCTTTATGTGATGGATGAGGCCGATCTCGAAGAACACGGCCTGCGTGGAACATTGGCTAGTACTCCGGAGTGGGGCGCTGCGTTTCTTGATCGGGCTGTCCGTCTGGCTCAACGCGACAAAAACCATCCGAGCGTGATTTGCTGGTCACTGGGCAACGAAGCGGGCTATGGACCCAACTTCGCGGCGATGTCGGCTTGGTTGAAGGAGTTCGACCCGACACGCTTTATCCATTACGAAGGGGCGCAGGGAACGCCCACCGATCCTTCGACGGTGGATGTGATCAGCCGTTTTTACCCACGGGTGCAGGATGAATACCTCAATCCGGGCATTGCCGAGGGTAGCGACAAGGAACGACCCGAGAATGCCCGCTGGGAACGCTTGCTTGATATTGCCCGCAATCCGGTAGACAACCGTCCGGTGCTGACCAGTGAATATGCACATGCCATGGGGAATGCCATCGGCAACCTGAAGGAGTATTGGGACGAAATTTATTCCAACCCGCGGATGCTGGGCGGTTTTATTTGGGAGTGGGCCGACGAGGGGCTTTACAAAACCACGGCCGACGGCAAACGTTTTATTGCCTATGGTGGCGATTTCGGCGATATTCCCAACCTGAAAACATTTTGTCTGAAGGGGTTGGTCTCTTCCGAGCGTCAGCCCTGGCCGAAATATTACGAGGTGAAAAAAGTGTACCAACCGGTTTTGATCGAACCGGGTAATATGAAAGCTGGTAGCACTACTGTGCAGATTACCAACAGGAATCATTTCCTGAACCTGAAAGAATTTGATGCTTCGTGGACACTCTTTTGCAACGGGAAAACGGTTCAGTCCGGTGTGTTGGCTCCTACCGATATTCCGGCAGGCGAAAAACGCGAGGTGTCAATTCCGGTAAAGGCTATTAAAAATCCGATGGCAGGTGGCGACTATCGGTTACGCGTCGATTATTGCTTGAAAAACGATGAACTCTGGGCAAAGAAAGGTTTCGAGATTGCGTTTGAACAACTGAAAATGGACGTTCCGGTTCCGGCATTACCAGCTAAGAAACATGCCGGGAAACTGACAATTAACGATGATGCTAGAACGATTACGTTGGCAGGAAAAGGCTTTGCGGCTCAGTTTGACCGGAGCAACGCGACGCTCGTTTCGTTGAAATACAACGGCAGTGAAATGTTGGTGGCAGCTCCTGTTTTTCAGGGCTTTCGTGCTCCTACCGACAATGATCGCGGCTTTGGTAACTGGCTGGTAAAGGATTGGGCAAACATCGGTCTCGATAAACTGGATCGCAAAGCTGACAGTTGCGCAATCATCGCAAAAGCGGATAACTTTGTAAAGATTATGACGGTAGCGCATAGTTTGGCAAAAGAGGGTTCGTTCGTGCATCGCACACTGTGGACGATTTATGCCGATGGTGTGATCGAGGCGGACAATTCGTTTGTCCCGCAGGGAAGACTGCCTGAGTTGCCCCGTTTGGGCGTGGTGATGTCGCTGAACAAATCATTGGAGCAATACAGTTGGCAGGGTCACGGACCGTACGAAAATTACATAGACCGCAAGGAGAGCACGCCAGTCGGACTGTACAAAAGCACGGTGACGGAGCAGTACGTGGCTTACGATCATCCGCAGGAGACGGGCAATCACGAGGGCGTTCGTTGGCTGACGCTGACCGATAAAGCGGGCAAGGGAATCGAGATAAAGGCATTGCAAGAAAATATGTCGGCAACGGCGATTCACTTTACGGCTGACGACCTCTACAAAGCCGATCATGCTTACAAATTGACGGCTCGTCCCGAAACGGTGTTGTCGCTCGATGCGGCGATGATGGGACTTGGTAACAGCAGTTGCGGTCCGGGCGTGTTGAAAAAATATGCCATCGAAAAGAAGGAATACAAACTGAAATTTGAGATAAAACCGATAAAATGATGTGTGGATTTGAAGATGTGAGGATGTGGAAATGACCAGATTCGCATTCCCAAATCTCCAAATTCTCAAATCCCCAAATTGAAAAATGAAACAATTGAAATTGAAGATGGGTTTGCTGCTTGTTGCAGCGTTTGTGAGTGTCCTGAGCATACAGGCGCAAAAGAAAAGTCCGGCGGTTGCCGCGTCGACCGAAACGGCGATTCAGTACCTCTCGGGACATGGTTCCGACGATGCTGTCGATTGGGACTTTTTCTGTACCGATGGCCGTAACAGTGGCAAATGGTCGAAGATTAAAGTGCCCTCCTGCTGGGAATTGCAGGGTTTTGGCACCTACCAGTACGGAATGCCGTTTTATGGCAAGGCCGATCCTCCGGGCATTGCCAAGGAGCAGGGCAAGTATAAGTACAAGTTCAAATTGCCGAAAGAGTGGGCGGGTCGTGAGGTGCGCATTGTCTTCGATGGTGTGATGACCGACTGTGAAGCGCAAATCAACGGTCGTAAATGCGTGGGACTCCATCAGGGCTCTTTCTACCGTTTCAAGGCAGATGTGAGTGACCGTATCTTTTTTGGCGACAAGGAAAATCTGTTGGAGGTGACAGTCAGTAAAGAATCCTCTAATCCGAGTGTGAATCTTGCCGAACGTCGCGCCGACTTCTGGAATTTCGGAGGTATTATCCGTCCGGTATTTGTGGAGGCACTTCCGGCTCAAAACATCGACCGCACCGCTATCGATGCCAAAGCCGACGGTTCGTTTGCCGCCGATGTCTATCTTGGTTCGGGACAAGGCTCCGATTTCAAAGTGGTGGCTCAGTTGACCGACAAAGAGGGTAAAAATGTGGGTAAAGCTATTGAAGTGCCGGTGCGCGGTGGTTCCGATCGCGTGAAAGTGGAAGGCGCGTTTTCAGGCATCAAAACATGGTCGCCCGAAACGCCGAACCTCTATAATGTGACGTTTTCGTTGATACAGGGCAACATTGTCCGTCATACCGTGAAGGAACGTTTTGGCTTCCGCACCATCGAAGTACGACCGAGCGATGGTTTGTATATCAACGGACAAAAGGTTCTCGTAAAAGGGGTGAACCGTCACAGTTTCCGTCCCGAAACCGGCCGTACGCTTAGCAAAAAAGACAATTACGATGACGTGAAGCTCATCAAGGAGATGAACATGAACGCCGTACGTTTGTCGCACTATCCTTCCGATCCCGAATTTCTGGATGCCTGCGACGAACTGGGTCTCTACGTGATGGTGGAATTGCTTGGCTGGCATGGAAAATACGATACCACCGTGGGTAAAAAATTGGTAAACGAAATGGTAACCCGCGACCTGAACCACCCGAGCGTTACTTGGTGGTCGAATGGCAACGAGGGTGGCTTCAACTTTGATCTTGACGGAGAATTTGCCCCTCTTGATCCGCAAAAACGTCCGGTATTACATCCACAGGCAAATTTTGGAGGCTTCGAAACTATGCACTATCGTTCGTATGGTGAAAGTCAGGAGTATATGCGCAAACCGGAGATTTTTATGCCTACCGAGTTCTTGCATGGGTTGTACGATGGCGGCCATGGTGCCGGTTTGTACGATTATTGGGAAATGATGCGCAAACATCCGCGTAGCGCGGGTGGTTTCCTCTGGTCGTTTGCTGACGAGGGCGTGGTGCGCACCGACCAGAACGGTAAAATTGACAATGCCGGCAGCTATGCTCCCGACGGTATTGTGGGACCGCATCACGAAAAAGAAGGTAGCTTTTTTACAGTCAAACAGGTCTGGGCGCCGGTACAGGTCAACGTTGCTTCGTTGTCCGAAAACTTCAACGGCGTGTTGTCGGTCGAAAACCGTTACGACTTTATCAACCTGAAAAACTGTAAGTTTGTTTGGAAACTGGCGAAGTTGCCTTACCTGAAAGAAAAACAGATCGTTGCTTCCGGCGAAATTGGCTCGCCCGATGTGGCGGCTCATGCTTCTGGTGAACTGAAACTTAACCTGCCTTCCGATTGGCGCAAGGCCGATGTGCTCTATCTTACCGCTACCGATCCTTTCGGTAAGGAGATCTGGACATGGGACTGGACATGGAAAAAACCGACCGATTTCTTCTCTTTTGCCGGACAAAAGGGCTCTGTATCTGCCCGTGAAGAGGGTGACAACCTGATTGTAAAAACCGCTTCCGACGAACTGACCTTTAGTAAAAAGTCGGGCGAACTGGTCAACGTGTTGCACGATGGCAAAGCTGTCTCGTTCGGTAAGGGACCACGCTTTACGGCTGCCCGCCGCGGCGACCGCTCCATGGACGTGTTTTACAACCACGACGACAAGGACGCCAAGAGCAAGGAGCGTATTTACAACGATATTTCGGGTAACGACAGACTCACCGCTTTCACTTTCAAAACTACTGCCGACAGCGTGACCGTAGATGCCACCTATTTCGGCAACCTGCAGAAAACGCACTGGGCGATTTCGGCTGACGGCAACATTCGTGTCGATTATCAGTACGATTACGAAGGTGAGGTAGAGTTGATGGGCGTAAAATTCGACTATCCGGAAGACAAGGTGGTGTCGAAACAGTGGCTGGGCAACGGCCCTTACCGTGTTTGGCAAAACCGTCTTCATGGCACGCTGCTCGACAACTGGCAACGCGATTACAACGATCCGATTCCGGGAGAATCGTTCGAATATCCCGAATTCAAAGGCTATTTTGCCAACTGGAAATGGGTGAATTTTACCACCAAAGAAGGTAACTTTGCGCTCGGTAACGACGATCCGGACAGCTATCTCGGCGTGTTCACTCCGCGTGACGGTCGCGACGCGCAGCTCTTCACCCTGCCGCAAACCGGTATCTCGGTGCTGAAGGTGATTCCGGCTATGCGCAACAAGGTGAACTCCACCGACCTCATCGGCCCTTCGTCGCAAGCCAAATGGGTGAGCGGTGTGCAGAAGGGGAGTATTTATCTGAAATTTGGGAAGTAAGATCGATACCAAAATTTATTAATTTCAAAATTCCAAGTCTCGTTTAGGCAGATTTTTCCTCTCCTTGGGAGAGGGTGCCCGAAGGGCGGGAGAGGTCAAAATAAAAAATAATGAACAAATTTGTTTCTTTTTTTGTAGTTCTGTTTTTGGTAATCGGCGTTCATGCCGAGGTGCGTTTGTCGCACATCTTTTCAGACAATATGGTGTTGCAGCAGCAGTCGAAAGTGGCTGTTTGGGGATGGGCAAAAGCTGGTGCCGCGGTTAGAATCACCCCGTCGTGGGATGGGAAAATAGTTGAAACGAAAGCCGGTGCCGATGGCAAATGGAAGGCCTTTGTAGCTACCCCGAAAGCGAGCAAAACGGCTTATCGCATCACTTTTAGCGACGGCAAACCGGTAACGCTGAAAAACGTGCTGATCGGCGAGGTGTGGCTTTGCAGCGGTCAGTCCAACATGGAGATGCCGATGAAGGGCTTCAAGGGCAACCCCATCCTGAATGGGAATATGGATATTCTCAAATCGAAGAATCCGATGCTGCGCCTGATCACCGTCAAACGCAACGGACAGCTGGCTCCGGTCGATACCATCTCCGGCACCTGGGAAGAAGCAACTCCCGAAACGGTGAAGGAGTTCAGCGCCACCGGCTACTACTTCGGCAAACTGCTTAACGAAATGCTAGACGAGCCGGTCGGCCTGATCCTCTGCTCGTGGGGCGGCTCCTCCATCGAAGCGTGGATGAACCGTGAGATGCTGAAGGATTTTCCCGAAACGAAATTTGCCAAACAGGGCGACACCATCAAAGCGCCTAACCGCACACCGCTGATGCTTTTCAACGGGATGCTCAACCCCATTATCGGCTACGGCATCAAGGGCTGCATCTGGTATCAGGGCGAAAGCAACTACGAAAATCCCGATCAATATCCGGCGCTGATGAAAACGATGGTAAGCAACTGGCGGCAACTCTGGGGTCAGGGAGATTTCCCTTTCTACTATTGTCAGATTGCTCCTTACAATTATGCTTCCATTTCCCCGAAAGAGAAGTGGGGCGGCAAGTTCAATTCGGCGTATCAACGCGAGGCGCAGTTCAAAGCACAGAAACTGATTCCTAACTCAGGCATGGTGTCGTTGATGGACATTGGCGAGGAGTTCTGCATCCATCCTATGCGCAAAAATGTGGGTGGAGAACGTCTCGCACTCATGGCATTGGCAAAAACTTACGGACAAAAAGGATTTGCTTATGAAAGCCCGGTACTCAAGGAGATGACCATTGACAAGGATGGTAAGGCAATCCTGAATTTCGACAATGCGCCACTCTGGCTTACTTCGTTTGGTAAAGAGCTGAAAACATTCGAGATTGCAGGTGAGGACAAAGTGTTCCACCCTGCCAAAGCGGTAATTAACCGTGCAAAAGTGGAGGTATCATCTCCCGACGTTCCCAAACCGGTGGCTGTCCGTTATGCTTTCAAGGACTTTGTAGTCGGCGACCTCTTCAGCAACGAAGGTCTGCCGGTATCGTCGTTCCGGACGGATAATTGGTAAACCTCCGATTTGAAAATTTGGGAAACAACGTTCAGCGAAGCTAATTTGAAGATTTGAAAATTGAATCTGAGATAACCGGTGGTCAAGATTTAATAACTTATATGCAATAAAATATGAAAGTTTCTAAAGTAAAAATGTCAACTCGAAATTTGGATGACCTTGTTAACTATTTTGTGGATCAAATACAATTTGATTATGAAAATCATAGCGAGGAGATCTCGATATTGGTGAAGGAAGCCTTTTATTTACGGACAAGTTCCACACAGAATAATATGCTAATTTTCAAAAGATCGGGGAACCATATATTAGTTGACATTATTGGCAGTGCTGGCGGAACTGGATTGTTGAATTTTAGTTGGGGTTCTGAAGCCAGTTTTATTAATAAAGTAATGCATTTATTGAAAGATTACTGCTCTCTAAATCGCATTGAGCTTGAAACGCTCAATGATTGAGGAAGTTTTCGTGTGTAAAAGAATCTCTGGTCACTTCGTGGTAAAATAACTGGATTCAGATTGTCTTTGTTCTTTAATCTTTGCTTTTTGTTCTAAAATATGAAATATAAACAGTTACTTTTAATTCTTTTCCTGCCATTGGCTCTTAGCCTCGGTGCGAAAGAGTATCAGCCGGCCTTTTCGGCGGCGGGATTTTACGACCTGCAAAACAGCGGTCGGCAAGTGTATAACTTCAATGTCGGGTGGCGTTTCCACAAAGGCGATGTGGCCGGAGCTGAAAAAGCCGATTTCAAGGATGCCGCCTGGGATGTGGTGAGTACGCCGCATACCGTGGAACTGGAACCTGCCGAGGCGAGTGGTTGCCGGAATTATCAGGGCATCGCGTGGTACCGCAAGCACTTCACCCTCGACAAAGCCTACGCCGGCAAAAAGGCGATTCTCTATTTCGAGGCGGTGATGGGCAAGTGCAAGGTTTATCTCAACGGCAAGTTAGTGAAGCAACATCTGGGTGGCTATCTGCCTTTCAGCATCGATCTGTTGGAAGCCGGTGCGGTGCCGGGTCAGAAATGCGTGGTGGCCGTTTATGCCGACAACAGCGATGACAAGAATTATCCTCCCGGTAAAAGCCAGAAGACACTCGACTTTGCATATCACGGAGGAATCTACCGTGACATTTGGTTGGTGGTGAAGAATACGGTCAATATCTCCGACCCGAACGAAGCAGGCAAAGTGGCCGGTGGCGGCGTCTTTGTGCATTACGGCGAAATCAACGATAAACTGGCCGATGTCTTTGTTGATACCGACGTACAGAACCAATCGGACGTCGCCAAAAGCGTGAAGGTGGAAACCGCATTGATTGATCCGAAAGGAAATGTCGTGGTTAAAACAGTATCGTCGGTTTCGTTGAAAAAAGGTGAGTCAAAACAGGTAAAACAGTCTGTCAAGGTGAAGAATCCGGTGCTCTGGACACCTGACGAACCGCTGCTCTATCATGTGGAATCGCGTGTCATCTCTGGCAAAATTTCGTTGGACGGCGGTATGACGCGTATCGGTATTCGCAAGGCAGAATTCCGTGGCGTAGATGGATTTTATCTCAACGGGAAGCCCTACGAAAAACTGATTGGAGGTAACCGTCACCAGGATTTTGCTTACGTGGGCAATGCCGTTCCCAACTCGCAACAGTGGCGCGATGCCAAGAAACTACGTGATGCCGGTTGCCGCATCATTCGTTCTGCTCACTATCCGCAGGATCCCTCTTTTATGGATGCATGCGACGAACTGGGCTTGTTTGTGATTGTACCGACTCCCGGCTGGCAGTTCTGGAACAAAGATCCTGAATTTGCCAAGTTGATCTATTCCGATATCCGCAACATGATTCGCCGCGACCGTAACCACACTTCGGTGTTGATGTGGGAACCGATCCTGAACGAAACACGTTTCCCGCTTGATTTTTCACTGAATGCTCTCAAAATAACCAAAGAGGAGTATCCATATCAGGGTCGTTTTGCTGCTGCCGATATGAATTCGGAAGGGGTGAAAGATAATTACGATGTGGTGTACGGCTGGCCGCGCGATACTGGAACCGTTAAACAGAGTATCTTTACACGTGAATTTGGTGAGTATGTCGACGACTGGTATGCGCATAACACGCCAAACCGTGCGGCACGTGCCTGGGGTGAAGGCCCGCAGTTGATTCAGGCGCTACACCTTGCCAAAACATACAATGAGATGTGTGATGCTCCGGCTCAGTTTGTGGGTGGTTGCCAGTGGCATCCTTTCGATCACCAGCGGGGTTACCATCCCGATCCTTATTGGGGCGGTATCATGGATAATTTCCGTCAGTACAAATATTCATATTACATGTTCCGGAGTCAGATCGATCCGAAGAGACCGCATCCTCTGGCTGACATTGAACCGATGTTGTTTGTTGCCAGCGAAATTGGACCATTCTCCAGTCCCGATGTGGTGGTGTTTACCAATTGCGATGAGGTGCGACTGATTCGTTACGAACGTGACACGCTGGTGCAGAAGGCCCCGAAAGCGTTGCGCGGAATGCCGCATCCTCCTGTTGTATTCAAGAACGCCTACGATTTTTACGAAATGCGTCAGTTCCCTTACGTGCAGAAAAACTGGCAGCGTGTCAGCTTCAAGGCCGAGGGCTTGATCGATGGTAAAGTAGTGGTGACGGAGAAGAAGATGCCTTCGCGCCGTTCTACTCAGGTTCGCCTTCGCCTTGATAACGAAGGACAGCAGCTCACCGCCGACGGTTCCGATTTTGTCTGCGTTATTGCCGAGATTACCGACGATCAGGGCAATGTGCGCCGCCTGGCCAAAGAGCAGATTCTCTTCTCGGTGGAAGGTGAGGGTGAGATTATCGGCGATGCATCCATTCAGGCCAATCCGCGTGTAGTGGAATTCGGTTCGGCTCCCGTGTTGATTCGTTCTACTACGAAAGCGGGCAAGATTAAGGTAAATGCCCGGGTGTTGTTCGAGGGAGAATATGCTCCCAAGTCTGCATCTATCGAGTTTGCGAGTGTTGCTCCGGCGCGGACGCTTTTGTTTGAAGAGAATCCGAAAGTTTTTATCTCCGGCAAAAACGGATCACAGTCGAATCGAAAAACGATGACTGACGAAGAGAAGCAAAAGTTGTTGAATGAAGTAGAGAAACAACAGACCGATTTTGGCGAGGTAAAAGCCAATTGATTTACGATTAACCCATTTACGATTTACTATTTTAATCGGCTTCTTACCGCAGAGAACGCAGAGCTTTAAGCAAAGATCGCAGAGATTACGAAAAATCTTTGCGATCTTTGCGTTTTCTTTGAGCCCTTTGCGGTTTCAACAGAATTAATTTTCAAATTGAAAATATGGCTAAAATGGAATGGTCGAGTTTGTTGACCAATAAACGACTGGGAATGGAGCATTATCACTCTGAACGTGCCGATGATCGTACCGAATTTCAACGTGATTACGACCGGCTGATTTTTTCGGCTCCTTTTCGTCGGTTACAAAATAAAACCCAGGTGTTCCCGCTTCCGGGCAGTATTTTCGTGCACAATCGTTTGACTCACAGTTTGGAAGTGGCCTGTGTGGGGCGCTCGTTGGGTGACAACGTGAGCCGTAAGCTGAAGACGAAATACAAAGATTCCGTGCCTTTTATCGACGAAATCGGTTCGATCGTTTCGGCGGCTTGTCTGGCGCACGACCTGGGCAATCCTCCCTTCGGCCACTCGGGCGAGAATGCCATCTCCACCTATTTTTCGGAGGGAAAAGGGCTGGCACTGAAAGAAAAGGTCGGCGACGAATTGTGGATCGATTTTACCAAGTTCGAGGGGAATGCCAACGCGTTTCGCCTGTTGACGCACCAGTTCAACGGCCGACGCGAAGGTGGTTTTGCCCTTACTTATTCCACGCTGGCTTCCATTGTAAAATACCCCTATCTCTCCAACTTTGCCGATCCGAAGAAATCCAAATTCGGTTTCTTCCATTCAGAAGAGGAGACGTACAGTAAAATTGCAGCCGATTTGGGGGTGATTCCCAATCCCGAAAATCCGGCCCGTTTTGCCCGTTATCCGTTGGTTTATCTCCTCGAAGCCGCCGACGATATTTGCTACCAGTTGATGGATATCGAAGATGCACACAAGCTGAAAATTCTCACTTCGGAAGAGACAAAAGAGCTTTTACTGGGCTATTTTTCGGATGAAAAACGACAGAAAACGCAGGAGATATTCTCTGTGGTTACCGATATCAACGAGCAAATTGCCTATCTGCGGTCGTCGGTGGTAGGAATTTTGGTTAGAGAGTGCGCACAGATTTTTGTCGACAAAGAGGAAGAAATCCTGGCGGGACAGTTCACAGGCTCGTTGATCAAGCACCTGCCCGAACGTTCGGCAAAAGCCTATCAACATTGTTCCGACGTGGCCTTCAAAAAGATTTATTGTGCAACTGAAGTGCTCGATATCGAGCTGGCTGGTTACAAGATTATTCTCACGTTGCTCGACGAATTGATTCAGGCCGTGTTGGCTCCACAAAAATCGTATTCCAAGCAACTTTTGCGCCGCATCCCGTTGCAGTACGAGACCAAAAGCGATACAACCTACGGCAAAGTGCAGTCGGTGCTCGATTACATCTCCGGAATGACTGATGTGTATGCTCTCGATCTTTATCGAAAAATAACAGGAATGAGCCTGCCATCGCTTTAGAAACGACAATAAAACGGAACTCAAAGATTTTCACAGAAATAATTCACCGACGTAGTATTTTCTGATAAATAATGCCTATCTTTGCACCGCTTTTCGTGTAAAAGCAATTAGGTTTTTATTTACAAATCATTTTACAACCAATCATGGCAACAAAAATCAGATTACAAAGACACGGCCGTAAAGGGTATGCCTATTACCACATTGTTATTGCCGATAGTCGCGCACCACGCAACGGTAAGTTTACAGAACGTATCGGTTCTTACAACCCTAACACAAATCCAGCAACAGTAGAAGTTAACTTCGAACGTGCATTGTACTGGGTAACTACCGGAGCTCAACCTACAGATACTGTCCGCAATATCCTTTCTGACGAAGGTGTATTGATGATGAAACACTTACAGGGCGGTGTTAAAAAAGGTGCTTTTGACGAAACTGAAGCTCAAAAACGTTTCGAAGCTTGGAAAACTTCAAAAGTAGCTGCAACCGAATCTGTAAAAGATAAATTGGCTGCTGCCGCTGCTGCAAAAGCAAAAGAAGCTCTCGAAGCTGAAATTGCTAAAAATCAGGCTAAAGCCGCTGAAATTGCAAAAAAACGCGCTGAAGAATCAGCTGCTCTTGCTGCCGCTGCTGCTGAAGCAGCACAAGAGGCCGCAGCACCTGAAGCTCCTGCCGCAGAAGAAACTCCTGCCGAATAATAGTAAGCAGCGAATAAAAATCATTTTCTTGTAAAGCTGTTCCACGGGTTGGAACAGCTTTTTTTATTGAATGAGGTCTGTTTTTGTGGCTCATTCTCATTAAATATGTATCTTTGTCGACGTTTATTTGTAAATAGACGTTGCTGGCATTACCCCTCGAAGCCTGCTGCAAAACAGAACTGTTGGGGCGTTTTCAATCTATCAATAATCAATGAAGAAACTAGTCTCTATAGTGTTGCCTGCCCACAACGAATCAGGAAATGTGGGTGTCATTAAAAATAAAATTCGGGAGTGTTTCCCCTTTGAAACATATGATCTGGAACTGATTTTTGTTAATGATGGCAGCACTGACGATACTATGGAACAGCTTTATAGGCTGTCGCAGGAAGACAAAAGTGTTTTCTACATTGAACTTTCACGTAATTTTGGGCATCAATGCGCGTTAAAGGCAGGTTTGGATTATGCCCATGGTGACTGTGTTATCTCCATGGATTGCGATATGCAGCATCCCCCCGAATTAATCAAGCCTCTTATAGAAAAATGGGAGCAGGGGTATGATATAGTTTATACCTGTCGTGCGGAATCGGAATCGGCATCTTATATGAAACGTAAAACATCTAATGCGTTTTATCATATTTTCAATTGGTTTTCAGATGTTCAAATTGAGAAAGGCACGGCTGATTTTCGTTTGATGTCCAGAGGTGTCGCTGATGTGTTTAAGCGATTTCGGGAAAACGATCTGTTTATTCGTGGAATGATAAAATGGATGGGTTTCCGTCAGACTCATATTGATTATGAACCGAATGAACGTTTCTCGGGTACAACTAAATATACGGTACGGAAGATGCTTCGTCTGGCAGTGCATGCTGTGACCTCGTTTAGCGTTCGCCCCTTGTATCTGGCTATTTATATCGGATTCGGACTTTCTCTGCTTGCGTTGATGTATCTCCCCTATGTGCTTTATTCATTCTTCTATTCAGGACATTATGCATATGGATGGGGATCTGTGATTCTTACCATTGTCTTTTTTTCCGGATTGCAACTTTGCGTGCTGGGAGTCATCGGATTGTATCTTGGAAAACTGTTTATTCAGGTTAAAGACAGGCCTTTATACATAGTTCGTTCAAGTAACTTTGACAATGCTCCTGCTTAATAGTTTCTCATTCAGATGATATTTCTAAGCTTTGATATAGAGGAATTTGACAATCCCTTTCCTTGTTCACAACTCCTTACGTTCGAGCGGCAAATGGAGATTTCCGTTGCCGGGACGGAGCGGATTCTTGATTTACTGGCCGGACAGAATGTTGTTGCCACATTTTTTTGCACTGCGAATTTTGCTGAACATGCTCCGCATCTAATTTCTCGAATGGTCGCTGACGGTCACGAAGTGGCTTCTCACGGTTATTATCACAATCGTTTTGAACCCGAGCATCTAAAGCAATCCCGTGACTTTCTTGAACGACTGACAGGATGTTCTGTAACAGGATTTCGTATGCCAAATATGGGACAGGTAAGTGTTGATGAACTCGTAAATGCGGGTTACTCCTACAATTCCTCCCTTCATCCGACTTACCTGCCCGGGAAGTATAATAACTTTACCAAGCCCAGACGAATCTTTCAGGAAGGTGCTCTGTATCAGATACCAGCTTCTGTATCACCGCTTGTACGTTTACCTTTGTTTTGGTTGGCGTTACACAATTATCCTTTGCCAATCTATAAGATGCTGGCTCAGGCTTCTTTGAAAAAAGATGGCTACCTGAATCTCTATTTTCATCCATGGGAGTTTATTGATCTTAACAACGCAGGACTTGATTTGCCGCTATATGTCAAGCGCAATTCGGGCGATGCTATGGTTGACAGGTTGGCTTCGTTTATAGCATGTTTTAAGGCTAAAAACGAGCAATTCGGACGGCTGAATGAGTGTGCAGAGAAATTCCTGAATACTTAATCTTAGTGATTTTGAATATACTTCTCCGCAACCGTTATACCCGTGCAATCGTACAAAATGAGACGACAATGCAGGCTGCCAAATATTTTATTGTGGGTGGTTCCTGTACCGTCTTCGACTTTACGATGTTGTTTGGTTTTACCCACTTTCTCCAAATCAATTACCTTATTTCATCCGTTCTTTCGTTTACTATCAGTGCAATTGTCAACTATTATCTCTGTGTAAACTGGGTGTTCAATATTCGGGTGGTTGAGAAGCGCCATCGCGAGTTCATCTACTATTTCTTTCTTTCGGTAATCGGGTTGGGGCTGAGCACTTTGCTTATCTGGATGTTCACCGAATTAGTTGGACTGTATTATATGTTTTCTAAGTTAATTGCAACATTTATAACGTATTGGGTGAATTTTGGGACGCGGAAATATTTTCTGCATACCCGGAAATAATCAGTTCTTAGAATTGTAAAACTCAGGAATGTTACATTTGTCATTTTTTACAACTGTATCATGATTCCTGCTTATTTTAGGATGATTAAAACCCTTCCGATCCTTTATTTATTTGGTTTGATATTTTTTTTACAAGTATAAAATTATACAGTTGTATTTTCAGGTGCTGAATTTTTCTCTCTTTTGTAACATTATTTCAGGACATTGGCTTCGTAATGTGAAGTCTTCTTATTTTTTATCTGCTTTTATACGATAGAAACAATTTATTGCGTTATTCAATATCATAAGCTTAAATTATTTGACATGAAGAAATCTATCTTATTTATTTTGTTGTTGGGTATTACAGGTACAATGTCCGCACAGACATTTGCTCTTGGACTCAAAGGAGGATATGAAGCGGCAATGAGTTATAATGATTTGCTCAATACCAATCTGGTTACATCCTCCGGAGATCAGATTAAATCCGGTTTTGCAAGCGGTTATCAGGTTGGAGCCTGGATGCGCTTGGGAGGTAAACGGGTTTATCTGCAGCCGGAAGTTCTTTTGAATGTCAAAAAAGCATCTCAGACTTTCAATGTGGGTGGATCAACCTATATGGCAACATACAAGACTCAGGCTATTGAAATTCCCCTTATGGTCGGTTATAAGGTGTTGTGCGTTGGTCCGCTTGCGGTGCGCCTCAATGCAGGCCCGAAAGCTATTATTGATGCCGGATCGAGCTCAAATCTGAATCAGTATGCCACAGTGCTTTCTCAGGACTTTAAAAAAGCGACCTGGGCAGCAGAAGGTGGTATTGGTGTAGACATTCTTTCTTTTTCACTTGATTTGCGTTACTCACGATACCTTTCCAATTCCTATTCGGTGACATTCAATAATGCGCCGGTTGTAAACATGAAGAGTAATAAAGAAAGCATTTACCTCACTTTGGGGTGGAGGCTGTTTTGATGCTATTGCTACATAAAAAACGAGGGGAGAATGTTTTGAAACATCCTCCCCTCGTTTTATGGTGACCTTTGGGTCTTATTTGTTTGCTTTCGCCCAGCTGTCTTTCAGAGATACAGTACGGTTGAAAACTAAATTTTCAGGTGTCGAATCGGGGTCTACATTGAAATATCCGATACGTTGGAACTGAAAGTTGTCCAATGCTTTCGCATTTTTCAACCATGGCTCTACCTTCACATTATTCAGCACCTTCAACGAATCAGGATTTAGTAATTCACGAAAATCCTTGTCTTTCTCTTCCGCTGGGTTTTCAACGGCAAAAAGGCGGTCGTAAAGGCGAACTTCTGCCGAAACGGAATCTGCGACAGTTACCCAGTGAATGGTACCTTTCACCTTGCGACTACTGCCTTCCAGTCCGCTACGGGTTTCGGGATCGTATTCAGCGTACACTTCGGTAACTTTTCCATCCGCATCTTTCTTGCATCCGGTACATTTCACGATGTAGGCGCCTTTCAAACGAACTTCCTGACCCGGAGTCATGCGGAAATACTTCTTCGGAGCATCTTCCATAAAGTCGTCGCGTTCTACGTATAACTCTTTAGAGAATGGAGCTTCATGCGTTCCTTCGTTTTCATCTTCAGGGTTATTGACCATCGTTACCGTTTCGGTTTGTCCTTCGGGATAGTTGGTCAAAATCAGTTTAACCGGATCAAGAACTGCGCTGACACGTGTAGCTGTGCTATTCAGTATTTCACGTGCAGAGTGTTCCAGCAGAGAAACATCAATGATGCCTTCGTATTTGGTGTATCCGATTTTTTCGATGAAGTTGTGGATTGCTTCGGGTGTATATCCGCGGCGACGCAAACCGCAAAGAGTCGGCATACGGGGATCGTCCCATCCGCGAACCAAACCTTCCTGTACCAGTTGCAGCATTTTGCGCTTGCTCATCACGGTATAAGTGATATTCAAACGGTTGAATTCGATCTGGCGGGGACGGTAATCGTCATTTTTCAGCTGATCGATAAACCAGTCGTATAATGGACGGTGTACTTCAAATTCCAGCGTACAGATAGAATGGGTAACGCCTTCGAAATAGTCCGATTGACCGTGCGCAAAGTCATACATTGGATATGCTTTCCATGTGTAGCCTGTGCGATGGTGCGGATGATCGGTGATTATGCGGTACATGATCGGGTCGCGAAAGTGCATGTTGGGTGAAGCCATATCCACTTTGGCACGCAATACCATTGCTCCTTCGGCAATTTCGCCGCTATTCATTTTGTTGAACAACTCCAGACTTTCTTCAACAGGACGATTGCGATAGGGACTCTCGGTTCCCGGAACGGTAGGAGAGCCTTTTTGTTTGGCAATCTCTTCAGCAGATTGTTCGTCGACATATGCAAGTCCGCGTTTGATGAGGTCGGTGGCAAAATCCCACAATTGCTGGAAATAGTCAGAAGCATAGTAAACGTTACCCCATTGGTATCCTAACCACTGGATGTCTTCCATGATGGAATCCACATACTCTACGTCTTCTTTCACAGGGTTGGTGTCGTCGAAACGGAGGTTGCAAACGCCGTTGTAGTCGCGTGCAATACCGAAGTCCATGCAGATGGCTTTGGCATGTCCGATATGAAGGTATCCGTTAGGTTCCGGCGGGAAACGGGTCTGAATCCTTCCTCCGTTCTTACCATCACGAATGTCTTCTTCGACAAGGGTCTCAATGAAATTGAGGCTCTTTTTGGGTTGTTCTGTCATTTCACTCATATCTGATTGTTTTTGCTCTTGGTTTAGTGTGGATTACCGCAATTTAGCGCCCAGTTTTTCTTCAAACTGTTTGATAAGTTTTTGCATAATGCCGTCAATTTGCTTATCGTTCAGGGTTTTTGCATCATCCTGCAAGGTAAAGCTGACAGCATACGATTTTTTGCCGGCTTCCAGATTTTTGCCTTCATACACGTCGAACAACTGTACTTTTCTCAACAGGTTCTTTTCTGTTGCATAAGCCAGCTTTTCGATTTCGGCAAAGGAAATGTTTTTATCAATTAATAGTGCAAGGTCGCGTTTTACTTCCGGGAATTTTGATATTTCGCTGAAAGATACCTTGTTGCGTGTACTTTCAATCAGCAGGTTGTTCCAGTTCAAATCGGCGAAGAAGACAGGCACGTCGATATCGAGTGTTTTCAACTGTTTCTTGGCAACGCTGCCCAGAATAACCAGCTGTTTTCCTTGTTTTGTTTTGATAACCAAAGCTTCGGCAAACAGATCATTGGTTG
Organism: Paludibacter jiangxiensis; assembly: GCF_001618385.1. Taxonomy (NCBI): domain Bacteria; kingdom Pseudomonadati; phylum Bacteroidota; class Bacteroidia; order Bacteroidales; family Paludibacteraceae; genus Paludibacter; species Paludibacter jiangxiensis. The sequence goes on from NZ_BDCR01000001.1 coordinate 1,122,193, forward strand.
TTTCTGATTCGGCAACCAGCTTCTGAAGGTTGACTCCCAGACGGCGCAGAATGTTCAGCACATATCCTTTCAGTTCGAAAACAGATGTCTTCTCGTCAGCGCGAACCCAGCTTTGAGCTGTTTTGTTGCCTGTAAGCCACAATCCGAGGTGCATATCTTCGGAGTAAGCCGCTAGCGGTTTGCCCTCTTCTTTCTTTTCTCCGTTGAAATAGTAGCAGTTGCCAAATTCGTAAAATTTCAGATCCTGATTTTTACGGTTCACGTTGTAGGCAACGCTTTCCAAACCACCGAACAGCAATGTTTGACGCATGGCATTAAGATCGGCACTGAGCGGGTTCATCATCATCACCAGATTGGCTGCGGGGAACGAACTCAATGTTTCGTAGTAACCGGCTTTGGTGAGCGAGTTGTTCAGTATTTCGTTGAAACCGCATCCGGTGAGCTGTTCCGAAATAAGGTTTTGCAGTTTGTGACTGTCGGGTTTCGACGAGTAGCTGATCGACGATTTTACCGATTCGCCCGGCAAAACGTTGTTGTAGCCATAAATGCGCAGAATATCTTCGATTACATCCACGTCACGTTGAACATCCACGCGATAGGTCGGAACGAGCAGTTTCATGCCTTCCGCTGTTTCGCTGGCAATTTCTATTTCGAGGTGATGCAGGATAGTTTTGATTGCCTCTTTTTCGATCTCTTTGCCAATCAGACTGTTGATTTTGTCGAAGGTAATGTCTACTTCGAACGGTTTGATTGGGGTGGGGTAGATATCGACGATGTCGCTGGAGATAGTGCCTCCGGCCAGTTCTTTAATCAACAAAGCCGCACGTTTCAGCACGTACACATTGTTGTTGGGATCGCAACCGCGTTCGAAACGGAACGATGAGTCGGTGTTCAACCCATGGCGGCGGGCCGTTTTGCGTACCCAAACCGGATTGAAGTAAGCGCTTTCGAGAAACACGTTGGTAGTATTGTCCGAAACGCCAGAGTCGAGACCGCCGAATACGCCGGCAATACACATGCCGCCGTTTGCGTCGCAAATCATCAGGTCTTTGTCGCTGAGGCTGCGTTCGGCTTCGTCGAGTGTGGTGAATTTAGTGCCTTCGGGCAATGTTTTTACAATCACCTGTTTGCCTGCAATTTTATCGGCATCGAATGAGTGAAGTGGTTGTCCTGTCTCGTGGAGAATGAAATTGGTAATATCGACCACGTTGTTGATGGGACGCAAACCGATCGCTTTCAGATAATTTTGCAACCATTCGGGCGATTCTTTGATGGTAACACCGGAAATACTTACACCGGCGTAACGGGGGCAAGCTTCGCTGTTTTCAACTGTTACGCTTACAGGTAGATTATGATATTCAACGGCAAATGCGTCTACCGAGGGTTTTACTAAAGTGCCTTTCAACCCGTTTGCGGCCAGATAAGCAGCCAGGTCGCGGGCTACACCGAAGTGAGAAGCGGCATCCACACGGTTGGGCGTGATATCGACTTCCAGCACGTAGTCGTCTTTGACGTTGTAATATTCTTTGGCGGGCGTTCCTACAACTGCGTCGGCAGGCAAAACGATGATGCCGTCGTGGCTTGTACCGATGCCGATTTCATCTTCGGCACAGATCATGCCGAACGACTCTTCGCCGCGGATCTTGGAGCGTTTGATGGTGAACGATTCGTCGCCCGAATAAAGTACGGTGCCGATAGTGGCAACCACAACTTTCTGTCCAGCAGCCACATTAGGCGCTCCGCAAACGATTTTCAGAGGTTCAGCGGCACCCACGTTGACCGTGGTGACGTGCAGGTGGTCGGAATTCGGGTGTTCGATGCAGGTGAGCACTTCGCCGATAACCAGCCCTTCGAGGCCGCCTTTGATGGTTTGCACTTTTTCAATGCCACCGGTTTCGAGACCTATGGATGTTAACGCTTTGGATAACTCTTCGGGAGTTAAATCAGTATCAATGTATTGTTTTAGCCAGTTGTAAGAAATGTTCATTGCAAAAACTATGCTTATAAATGTGGTTTATTTCTCATTATATCAAACGAATAGTGTTTTTCTTAGAGAAATAAAAGGTGATTTGTGATTTTTTTAAATGGAACTGCAAATGTACATTTTTTGCACTAAAAACCGGAAGATTTTGTGTGAAAAACGCTGACAAATACGATTTTGGTGAGTTTAGCCTCTGTTTTTTCATTGCTTTTTTACTGTTTACTGGTTTGGCTGCGATGCTATAAGTCAATGAATTGTCGTTCATATGCAAAAAAACTTGTATCTTCGTAGCATAATATCGCATCATACTAACTCTATGCAAATTAAGATCGTAAACCAATCAAAACATCCTCTTCCTCAGTATGCTACCTCTCTTTCGGCGGGAGTCGACCTCCGGGCCAATTTAGCAGAGCCGGTTACAATGTTGCCTCTGGAACGCAAAATGATTCCTACCGGGTTGTTCATTGAATTGCCCGAAGGTTATGAGGCGCAGATTCGTCCGCGCAGTGGACTGGCGATCAAGAAAGGGATTACCGTATTGAACTCCCCGGGTACGATCGATGCCGATTATCGTGGCGAGATTTGTGTGATTCTGATTAATCTCTCGAACGAACCGTTTGTAATCGAAGACGGCGAGCGTATCTGCCAGATGGTCATTGCAGCTCACGGACAAGCCGAATGGATCGAAGCCGAAGAGCTTTCGGAAACCGATCGTGGCGCCGGAGGTTTCGGACATACCGGGAAACACTAAAAAATTCCAGAATTTAAAAGTCCCACAATTCCAGAAAAGCTTAGTTCGTTTGGAATGTTGGAATACTGAACTTTGAAATTATGAATTTATCTTTCATCGGAATCATTCCGGCGCGATACGCTTCCACGCGTTTCCCGGGCAAGCCGCTTGCCGACATCGCCGGTAAAAGCATGATTCAACGGGTGTACGAGCAAGCATCCAAAGCACTTGATACGGTGGTGGTGGCTACCGACGACCAACGGATCTACGATGCTGTACAGGCATTTGGCGGAAAGGTCGCAATGACTTCCGACCAGCACAAAAGCGGTACCGACCGTTGCTACGAAGCGCTGACCAAAGCGGAAGGCAACTTTGACGTGGTAATCAATATTCAGGGCGACGAACCGTTTGTAAAACCCGAACAAATCGCGGAACTGAAAGCTTGCTTCGATGATGCCTCGACGCAGATTGCCACGTTGGTGAAACCTTTCTCGGCTGATGACGATTTTGAGGTGCTGTTCAACGCCAATTCGCCGAAGGTGGTTTTCAATGCTAACCGCGAAGCTCTCTATTTCAGTCGCTCCATTATTCCTTATTATCGCAATGCAGCCCACACCGAATGGCTGAAGAAGCAAACTTATTATAAACATATCGGTATGTATGCCTATCGCGCGCAGGTGTTGGGCGAAATTACCAAGTTGCCGCAATCGCCGCTCGAACTGGCCGAATCGCTCGAACAACTCCGCTGGCTTGAAAACGGCTACCGGATCAAGATCGGCATCACCGACACCGAAACCATTGCCATCGATACTCCCGAGGATCTGAAACGGGCAAATGAATGGTTTTTGGATAGAGCAAAGAGTAAAGAGTAAAGAGCAAAGACCCATCGTTTGTCTGCATTTAACTTCAATCTTAAATGACTAAATTGTAAATATAAAATGACATTATCTCCTCTTTTTGCCATCTCTCCTGTTGATGGCCGTTATCGTTCGAAAGCAGGATCGTATGCTGCTTATTTCTCTGAGTATGCCCTGATTCGTTACCGTGTTCGGGTAGAAGTAGAATATTTTATCGCGCTTTGCAAATTGCCGCTGGAACAGTTGAAGGATGTTGATGCTTCCGTTTTTCCTGCGTTGCAAAAAATATACACCGACTTTACCGAAGAGGATGCGCAACGCATCAAAACCATCGAGCAGACTACCAACCACGACGTGAAAGCGGTAGAATATTTTCTGAAAGAAAAATTCGATCTGTTGGGTTTGCAGGATCACAAAGAGTTTATCCACTTCGGACTGACTTCGCAGGACATCAACAATACATCGGTGCCACTTTCGGTAAAAGAAGCACTCGAAAACGTTTTTTATCCCGAAGCCGAAAAGGTGGTGGCTACGCTGCAAAAGATGGCTGACGACTGGAAAGATATTTCGATGCTGGCCAAGACTCACGGTCAACCGGCATCGCCTACACGTCTGGGCAAAGAGATCATGGTATTTGTGTACCGCCTCGAAGAACAGTTGAAGCAGTTGAAGGCTGTGCCTTTGTCTGCTAAGTTCGGTGGTGCAACCGGTAATCTCAACGCTCACCACGTGGCCTATCCGCATCACGACTGGAAAGCTTTCGGTAATCAGTTCGTGAGCGAATCGCTCGGTTTGCAGCGCGAACAGTGGACAACTCAAATCTCCAACTACGATAATCTGGCAGCCGTGTTCGACGGTGTGAAACGCTTCAATACCATTTTGCTTGACCTGTGTCGCGACATCTGGACTTACGTTTCGATGGAGTATTTCAAACAACGCATCAAAGCAGGAGAAGTAGGTTCGTCGGCTATGCCGCACAAGGTGAACCCGATCGACTTTGAAAATGCAGAAGGTAACCTCGGTATAGCCAATGCCATTCTGGAACATTTGTCGGCAAAATTGCCGGTTTCTCGTTTGCAGCGTGACCTGACCGACTCTACGGTCTTGCGTAATGTGGGTGTGCCTTTTGCTCATTCGATGATTGCAACTCAAAGCATCCTGAAAGGGTTGGGCAAACTATTGCTGAACGAAGATGCACTTCACCGCGATTTGGAACACAACTGGGCGGTAGTAGCCGAAGGTATCCAGACTATTCTGCGCCGCGAGGCTTATCCATCACCTTACGAAGCGTTGAAAGCACTTACCCGTACCAACGAAGCCATTACCGAAAGTTCTATCAAGGCGTTTATTGAAACGCTTGACGTGAGCGAAGCCGTGAAGAATGAGTTGCGGGCCATTACCCCGTTCAATTACACCGGAATATAATTCTGACTGTCAAATACAAACAATACATCTGTGAATAAATTTCTTCAAATACTTATCCGGTTTATACCCCCGTATAAGAAATATGTGGTGGGTAGTATCGGAAGTAACTTTCTTTCGGCACTGTTTACTCTGTTTTCTTTCGGTGCAATTATTCCTATCCTGCAAATTCTCTTCGGGATCGAAAGCGCTACTTATTCTTACAAGGAATGGAGTTTTAGTAATTCCATGAGCGAAATAGGATCAGCGCTGAAGAATAACGTTTTTTGGTATATCTCGGATACAATTCAGAGACAGGGAGCTATTACTACACTTGCTTTTCTGGGCTTGTTCTTAATCATCGCAACGATGCTGAAGACTGGTTTTTCGTTTTTGGCAAGTTACTATACGGTGCCTATTCGGACAGGGGTTTTGCGTGATTTACGCCGCGATATTTATGCCAAGATTCTGAGTTTGCCCATCGGTTTCTTTTCCGAAGAACGCAAAGGAGATATTATGTCGCGTATGACAGGTGACGTGGGCGAAATCGAGAATTCGGTTATCAGCTCGCTCGACATGATATTTAAGAATCCTATTCTGATTCTCGTCTATGTTGTTACTCTGTTTTCTCTCAGCTGGGAGTTAACCCTTTTTGTAATGGTGCTGTTGCCTATTAGTGGTTATTTTATTGGGATGGTTGGAAAGAAATTGAAGACCAGATCGCTGGTAGGACAACAACAATTGGGGCAGCTGCTGTCGCAAATAGAAGAAACTCTTGGTGGTCTGCGTATTATCAAAGCGTTCAATGCTGAAAATAAGGTGAAAGCACGGTTTGCTCAGATCAACGAAGCGTTGCGGCATACCAACCTTCGTATCAACAGTCGCTATTTATTGGCACACCCCATGAGCGAATTTTTGGGAACTGTAGTGATTGCCATCCTCCTTTGGTTCGGTGGTATGTTGATCTTAACGCATCACAGCAATATTACGGCACCTACTTTTATTTACTATTTGGTTGTTTTTTATAGCATTATCAATCCGGCAAAAGATCTTTCGAAAGCGGTTTATAGTATTCAAAAGGGACTTGCATCGCTGGAGCGTGTGGATAAAATCCTCAAAGCTGAAAACACGATGAAGGAAGCAACCGAACCTAAGAAGCTGGATGCATTTCGAGATAAGATCGAGTATAAAAATGTATGGTTTAAGTATAAAAACGACTGGGTTCTTCAGGAGATTAATGTTACTGTAGAAAAAGGAAAAACTGTAGCATTGGTTGGGCAGTCGGGTTCCGGTAAATCTACTTTCGTCGACCTTTTGCCCCGTTTTTATGATGTGGATAAGGGCGATATCCTTATTGACGGAATAAACATTAAAGATACCAGTTTGCATAACCTGCGGGCTCTGATGGGTAATGTTAATCAGGAAGCTATTCTGTTTAACGATACTTTCTTCAACAACATTACGTTCGGTGTGGAGAATGCCACCATGGAGCAGGTGATAGAAGCGGCCAGAATTGCCAATGCGCATGAATTTATTATGGCTACAGAAAAAGGCTATGATACCAACATTGGCGATCGGGGAGGCCGGCTTTCCGGAGGACAGCGTCAGCGGGTGAGTATCGCCCGCGCGATTTTGAAAAACCCACCCATTCTCATTTTGGATGAAGCGACTTCAGCGTTAGATACCGAATCGGAACGCCTGGTGCAGGATGCCATCGAGAACCTGATGAAGAACCGTACCTCCATCGTGATTGCTCACCGCTTGTCAACTATCAAACGAGCCGACGAAATTTGCGTGATGCACGAGGGGCGCATCGTAGAGCGTGGAAAGCACGATGATCTGATTGCCCTCGACGGTTATTACAAGAAACTTTGCGACATGCAGTCGTTCTAATGATACAAAACAGAAAAGAGATGGTTTTAACCATCTCTTTTCTGTTTTTGCCGGTTTGTACGCCTGCGGCATTCTTTGGGTATTGCATTTGTAAAGCCGCATTGTAATGCGGCTATCAGGTTGCGTGTCAATTTCCTCCGCCACTACTGCTGCCGCCACTTTTCACGTCATCGTTTTGGATGCCCCGGCGGGCTTTCTTAACGTCCATTCCCATTTTTCCAAAATTGTAGGTTACGCTGCATCGCAGGCTTCTGCTCGGATAGGTCGATTCACTGTGTTGCGTGTAGTTGGGATCGTTGTAGTTAGAGGAATATATCTGCGTTTTTTTGAAGGGATTCGATACCGACAGGTTTACCGACATTTTCTTGTCGAAGAACATTTGCGACATGCTGATGCCACTGTAAGAATAGGTAGACGATTTTCCCTGCAACATAATGCTCGGAGAGTAAATTCCTCCGTTGAAACTGATAGAGTTGCCTTTCCACAGTACAAAGCGCGCTCCCAGATAGTTGCTGTAGGTGTAACCTTTGCTGGTGATGGAGTAACCATTGTTGGCTTGCATTTTGGTATAGCGTCCGCCGCCATTGTAATAAATATTGAACTTCTCACTGGGGCGAAACGACACGTAAACGTTCAGGCCGACATTCATATCGGTACCGATATTTTTGTAGGTAGTCGATTTTATTCCGTCCGAATTAATAGTGGATAGACTTTCGATGGAGTTGTTGGTGAAGGCTCCTCTACCGGTGAGGCTGAAATTGAATTTCGGGGTGAATGCGCTGTATCCCAATTCGAATGAGTGTGCAATCTCCGACTTAAGGTGAGGATTACCGAAAGAGATATTTTGAGGGTCGGTAGTGTTTACATATGGATTCAGGTACCAGATGCCGGGGCGATAGAGCCGCTGGGTATAGGACGCTTTAATGTTTTTCCCTGGTTTTAACTGGTAGTTGAGCGTAACGTAAGGAACTACATTTTGAAGGTGATTGTTGAATTTGGTTTCTGTGGCAGACGTAGAGGTCGCGTTGTTCCACGTGAACTCGGTTCTGACTCCTCCTTTGGCGGTCAACGTTTTTAGTTTTAATACATAACCACCATATGCTCCGAGTATATACTGGTTGTAATCCAGTTCATTACTTTTGGCCTGATTGTAATCCCAATTGCTGGTCTGCAAGTTGAACAGGTAGGTATCCGAATTGCTGTCGTTCTGGCGGTAAATGGCCTTGACTCCGCATTCCACCTGATGTTTTGGCGATAACGGATCGTAATAGTCCACCTGAAGAGTTTGCTCCCGAGTCAAAGCGTCGGTTACGGAGCGCTGCGAATAGGGCGAATAGTTGAAGGTGTTTACAATGTCCGATTCGTAGTTTGATTTGTTCGGATTATTGTCGAGCTTGTAGGATACGGTGAATGTTTTTTCCGGTTTTTTGAAACTGCGCTGATAATCTATATTGCCCGATAGTGTGTTATAGTTGGTTTTGCCGTTATTCACATTGTCGAAATATTGCGAACGGGCGTTATTGATATCAAGCACATTGGTTGATGAAAGCGACTTGGAACGGTAGTCGTATCCGTATCCCCAAAACGATGTGCTGATCAGATTCAGTGAATCGATGTCATAACTTGCTTCTCCCGAGAAATTGCTCGATGATCCGTTGTAAGTCGAATTCCCTGCTGAGTTGGTGGTGCGATAGGTGTCGCTTATAAAATTCGTTCTGTCGGAGGTATATTTGTTTTCTGGGTCTTTAAAATGATTGTACGAATACCTTCCCGAGAAGCTGAATTTGTTGACTTTTGTTGCCAGATAGAGGCCTCCATTGTATCCGCCTCTGGAGTCGAATCCGGCATTGATACTTCCGTTGTACCCGGCCATTTTTTTCTGGGTGGTGATGATATTGATAATACCCCCTACGCCTTCGGCATCGTATTTCGATGAGGGATTGGTGATGACTTCAATATCTTTGATACTATTTGCCGGAAGACTTTTGAGAATATCCTTCAGGTTGTTCGACATCATGGAAGAGCTTTTGCCATTCACCAGCACTTTGAAGTTGGATTGACCGTTGAGTGAAATGTTATCTTCGGAGTCGACCGTAATCAGCGGTATTTTGCGAAGCATCTCCAGTACGTTGGAGGTCTTTGATTCCGGGTCGGCCTCCACGCTATAGGTCAGTTTATCCGGGTCTACCTTTACCAACGGTTTTTGGGCTACGATTGAAACTTCTTTCATTACAACCCCTTCTTCCATTGCAACTTTGCCGACATCAGTTTTGGCTTCGGTAACGTTGGCTACCACTTTTGCCTCCTTGAATCCCATGAATGACAAAACTACCGTGTATTTGCGTTTCTCTTTTACGGCAAACGAAAACTTTCCATTGACGTCGCTGCTGATCTTTTTTAAAACTTTTGCGCTGTCATTTTGTAACGTAACGGTAGCATACGGAATAGTTTTCCCGTTGGAGGCTTCTACTGCCTGTCCGGCAATTTGGTACGGTAGATTCTTGTTTTCGGCATGTAGCATCAGGGCTCCGAAAAACAAGCAAAGAAGGGTGATTTTTTTATACATGGATTGATTTAATAAATGAACAAAAATCATTTAACAGACTCTGTGCAAACCTACGACAATTTCGTATTTGCACAACGACGGCGATTTTAATTTAAATATTTTTATTTGTTATGTTTTATATTAAAATGGAAGGTCTCCTCATCAATGCGGGCTTGTGTATGAAAGGAGAAATGAATGGAATAAGGAATTTTAAAAAGAAGGAATGCTGTAAATGTTATTTTAATTCACGAATCGGATAAAATTTCGGGGCTGTTACGCCCCGAAATGATGATTTGTATTGCCTTTCAGCAATTGTTCTACTACTCAGAAAGAGATTTTGGGGAAGTGTGTGAGTTTATTTCTTTTGAGCTATCCCCTCTAAGGCGTTGCCAAAAAGCTCGATTCGGGAATCCGGCGTGACGGTTTGAAAGATTTCACGGATATTGATTCCGGAAGAAAAAGTTCCTCCCTGAAGTGCAAGATTAAGCTTGTTGATCCGATTGTCTTTCTCAATGCTTATTTGTCCATGATTACTCGCGGATGCGTTCAAAAAGTTGATTGTAGAATTGCGAATAACTATTTTACCGGGTTCTTTGATAACATTCAATTTTAATGAATCCAGGTTGAAGCCTGATAGCTTGCAAGATACTCTGCTGATAATAATTTGTTTGACTTTTGGAATAACTAATACGCCTTTGGCATTATCCTGTAGGCGAACTACTAACCCGGAGTCGGTTGTCTGCCAGTGTATATTGGGTTCTCCTTGAAGCATCAGTATGTTGTTTTTTCCTTGTATGACAGAGAAAATTGTGTCACCTGTCCAGATATTGACGCTGTCAGGGGCCAAAATATACACTCGGTCTACCGTTTTATTGAGGTTGTGCTTGGTGAAATTGCGATAGGGATTATTCCAGTCTGTCTGGTCATACATTTTCTTTATTCCGGCAGCATTGATCGCAAAGCCAATTATAAACACCACTATGGTGCTTATTATGATGATATTACTTGTTTTCATTAATATGTAATTTTATAAGACTAATTGAGCACTTACATGTCAGATTCTCATTCTGTTTGGGAAGGCTAAGAGTTCTTTTTTGTTTCATTCTGGAATTCGACTCTGAATTTTTCGAAACGAGCCGTTACTTCTTTGAAATCGATTTCAAGCAAGAGAATCGTCTTGAAAATCTCGGGTAGGGTATTCTCCAAAAAAGGATCTTGCAAGGTCTCCATCACTTTTTGCCTGGCATTGGCCGCAATGAAATAACCTATTCCCCGCCGGTTGTAGATGATCTCTTTTTGTTCCAAATACTCGTAGGTGCGGATTACCGTGTTGGGATTTACTTCCAGTTCGATCGCCATTTCCCGGGTCGACGGAATTTTATCTTCTTCTTTGAAGATTCCCTGCAGAATTTTCTCGCACACTCTGTCGGCTATCTGGATGTATATCGAATGTTTATCCTTGAATTCCATAGGTCAGAGTTGTTTTTCTTTTATCTTGAAATAGAGTGCAAACCAATAGACATAGATCAGATAACTCGGCAGATAGGGAATCCCTTTGTAGACCATTTGACCGTATTCGTGGTTTCTCACGTAAGAAATAGTATCGAAGCTACCGTTTCTGAATCCTTCGATGGGAAGAATCCAGTTGAAAGTCAGCCCGGGAAGAGCATAAAAGAATAGAAAGAACAGGATGATGATTGCAATAGAGGTTTTAACAATGGCATATCGTTGGAAGGTGTGCATGCCAAGCAATATGAGCGCTTGCAAAGTGAGAAACACAAGAATGGCATCTTTCATGGCAGATACTTCTTCCTTTGTAAATAGGGTGGTGGTTGTATGGAAGAATGAGTCGTACGTGGACTGCATTACCGGAACTGATATGGACAATGCAGCACCAAATGCAATTAACATTACCGGAACCATGAACAGAAAAGTGGCAGCCAGTTTCTCAAGAGTGCTTGTCGGTTGGGTATAGTAAGCAATTTGCTTGGTATGTGTACTGATGGTTCGGAAATAGGCCAGTAAAATAAAGGCCGCGCAGATACCTAACGAAAAAATAAAGGTCACTTCGATATTGAAATGAAAGCGAGGTGATTTATAGTTTATATCCCAATTGTTATTTTGGTATAAGACAAAAAAATCAAATGCAACAAGGACAACGAATGACCCTACAAACAGCAGGTAATTTTCTAGCCACTGCTTACGAACAAGCAATGCAAATCTTTTGGCAGAAAAAATATTATTCATCTTCTGATTAGTTTAAATTAAATAAGTGGTTTATTTTTTCGGGACAGTGTTGTACTCCGTTGAATAACAATTCCATGTCGAGCTGGGAATCTTCTTGCTCTGCATTTTTAAGCAGAATGTTGTGTCCTTTCAACGAACTTTCGGAGTAGATAATTCCCTGATCGTTGGCGACTGTTTGTACGGTTTTGAAACAGAGTTTTTGAGTAATTACCCCAACATTTTCATTCAGAAGAATACGATTGTTGTGCAGGATAACCAAATGATCGATCAGGGTTTCCAGATCGCGAACCTGATGGGTGGAGATGATGATGCACTTGTCTTCGTTAGCAATAGAGGCCATGATTCGGCGGAACTGCCTTTTGGAAGGTATATCCAATCCGTTGGTAGGTTCGTCGAAAAGAAGAAGTTTGGTATTTGTGGCAATTCCGAACCCTATCATCACCTTCTTTTTTTCTCCGTACGACAGAGAACGCAGTCGGTTGTCAGGATTGATTTCAAACTCGTCGAGGTAACGGTGAAATTGGTTGAGGTCGAATGCCGGATAAAAAGGAGCATTCAGGCTAACGAATTTGTTGATACGCATGTCGGGCATATAAAACTCTTCCGGCAGAAAGAACAGTTCGCGCATCAGTGACGGACTTTTACGAGCGGCTTTTTCTCCCAGAGTAGTACATGATCCTGAGTATGGGGCTACCAACCCGCACATCATTTTGAGCAGTGTGGTTTTACCTGCTCCGTTTTTGCCAAGAAGGCCATAGATGGAACCCGGTTCGAGTGTCAGATTTAAATTGCTGAACACCTCCTTTTTCTTCGAATAGGCAAAGCTTACATCATTTAAGGTTATCATTTTCTATTTATTTAGTGTTCTACATAACTAATACACTGCAAATGTAATGGCTTTGTTGATGATTTCCAAATATTTTCAGCAAAAAATTAGGATTGTGTTGTAATTTAATTGATAATCAGATATATAAAAATAAAAATCCCGAAACCATCGGGCTTCGGGATTATCAAATATATCTTTTTTGAATTTATTCTTCAGTCTTTTCAGGAGTCTCGGTAGTTGCTTCATCGCCTGCATCTTCTCCCATTTCGGCATTCAAATCGGCAATAACCTTCGGGAGTTCTTCTGCCGGAACGTTTATTTCCTCAATTTCTGATGAGGCTGATGGTTCATCGCTATCGTGTTTGTCTTCTTTCAGATGTTCCGTCACACAATGGAAAACACGTCCGGGAAACTCTTCCACCCAGCGCAGATTATGTGTCGCAATAATTACAGCGGTACCGGCTTTGTGGATTTCATAGAGCAGTGAAATTAATTCATGTCCGTTTTCACTGTCGAGATTTCCGGTTGGCTCGTCTGCCAGAATCAGTTCGGGAGAGTTGAGCAGTGCTCTGGCAATTGCAATACGCTGTTGTTCGCCGCCCGATAACTGGTGCATCCATCTTTTGGCTTTCCGCTCCATACCTACTTGCTCCAGAACCTCAATGACCTGATTCTCGATTGCTTCCTTGTTTTTCCATCCGGTAGCTTTCAGTACAAAAGAGAGATTATCAAACACGTTTCTGTCTGGCAGGAGTTGAAAATCCTGAAAAATGATACCTATTTTTCTTCTTAGGAAAGGAATCTGAGTCCGTTTTATTTTACGCAGGTCATAGTCGAATATGCGGGCTTCTCCGGATTCTACAGGTATTTCTGCGTAAAGTGACTTTAGGAATGAACTTTTTCCGCTACCGACTTTGCCGAGAAGATAAATAAAATCACCCGGAGCAACCTTCAAATCTACGCTGCTCAGTACAGTTACATCATCATGACAAATATCAACGTCTTTGTACGAAATAAGTTCTTTGGATTCCATTTCTGATATTGATTTATAAGCAATTATTCTTTGATTTCTTCCATTGCTTTCTGGAAAATTCTGCGGCTCTTCGAACCGTCAATTTTGCCCGAAGGGCCGGTGATACATCCATCTTCGCAGGCCATTACTTCTATGAAGTTTCCAGGAGCTTTTCCTTTGGCAAAAGCACGTAACAAAGCTACATTTTTTTTGTCAATATTGGCGACTAAAACGGGTTTTATCGATACGTCGGGATACATTCCCTGTACGGCAGCGGCTACTCCGCCTGAGCGTGCAAAGCCTTTACCCGGTTTGGGAGCATCACAGCACATGGCGCCGTCGCCTGATGGGGTAATTTCAATTTCCAATCCTTCAAATACAGAATCAAGCTCCTCAAATGTCCAAACATAGTCAACGCTTTTGTTGTTGAACATCTCTTTGCGTTTGGCTACGCACGGCCCGATGAATACGATCTTTGCATCCGGATATTTCTGGCGCACGATTTCTGCCGTGTAGTACATGGGCGATTTTGTCGTGGAGACAAAAGGCTTCATCTCGGGCACGTGCTTGTTGACCAATTCGGTGTATGCAGGACAACAGGAAGTGGTCATGAATTGCTGGCCTTCTTCCAGTTTCTCGCGTAATTCTTCGCCTTCGTTGCGGGTAGTAACCATAGCTCCGTGTGCCACTTCTTCCACCGCATGAAATCCGATAGATTTGATGGCTTCGAAAATGTCGGCTATCGGGTTGGCATATTGCGACATGACAGATGGGGCTGGTATAGCCACAACCTGAGTGCCGTTTTTGATGGCTGTCAGCACATCGAAAATTTCGGAGACTTCAAAGACGGACCCGAAAGGACAGGCATTTATGCACTTGCCGCAATAGATGCACTTGGTTTCGTCAATTTTCTCAATCCCGTTTTCATCCTTTGAGATGGCCTTAACCGGACACACTTCTTCGCAAGGAATGGGTATATAGACAATAGAGTGGTAGGGGCATGCTTCTTTGCAGATGCCACAACTGATACATTTTGAATTTTCAATACTTGCCTGGCCGTTTTCCCGGAAAGCGATTGCTCCTTTCGGGCAATTCATTGCACATGGACGGGCAACACATCCGCGACAAAGGTTGGAAACCACATAGTTAACTTTAACACACGATGTACATGCTTCGTCGACAACAGTGAGTATTCGTGGGTTTTGAGTACGGGGAGCCAATGCTTCACGGGCGTAATCCGACAGAGGTTTCAGTTCATCTTCTTCCTGATCGATGCCAAAACCGAGGATAGGCAGCATCTTGTATTTGATGACAGCGCGTTCTTTGTGAATACAGCAACGACCTTTAGCGATGCCGTGTTTGGGAGACATTTCAAGGGGAATACGGTCGATGCTCTCGATCATTTTGTTTTCTTTCCAGAGTTTTACAAGTCTGGATATGAGCACCCTACGTACAATCATCGTGTTATTTGCAAATGCCATTTATCAAAAATATTTGTGTGATTTTTTCTTTGTGATGTCTAATTTGGGTGTGCTAAAAGGATAGTTTAAGGTTGCACGGAGAGAGTTCTGATTTCGAATTGCAAAGGTAATACTTTTCGTTTAATTACGGGAAATGAAAAATTATCTTGCGTTCGAAAGCTTTTAATTGTCGTTTTTCAGTTGTTATTTTGATGAGAAAGAGATACTTTTGTTAAAAAAACGGTTTCATGTCAAATGTAAATAATTACACGGATCAACAGATCGGGAAGAAGCTTTTTGTACTTATCGGTAGCTCTGTCGGCCTCACATTGTTGGCGAGTTTGGTTATGTCGGTCATTTTGTTGTTTAAGACGATGGCAAACGGAGGCGACCTGACTGAAATTACACCCGATATTACATTCCTGAAAATTTCTCAGCTGATAGTAACTGTTGTTACTTTTTTTGTGCCTGTTTTGCTTCTGTCGAAGATAAGCAGGGTTAAAAGTAAGATTTTTGTGCGGGCCGACAAGCGGTTATCACCTGTTATGGTCATGCTTGCCGTTTTGTTGATGATTGCCATACAACCTTTAATGAATGCGACTGCCGATTGGTTTTCCAACTGGTCGTTGCCTTCTTCGTTATCCTGGCTTGAGCATTGGCTGAAGAATATGGAAAAACAAAACCTTGAGTTGGTTCAACGGTTTTTGGATGTGAATTCGGCTGGAGGTTTGCTCTTTAATATTCTGGTAGTGGCTATTGCACCGGCCATTTGCGAAGAATTCTTTTTTCGGGGAGGTTTGCAGCAGGTTTTCAATATGCGGATGAATAAACATGTTGCTATATGGTTAGCTGCTGCGGTGTTTAGTGCCGTACATATGGAAGTCAGCGGATTTCTTCCCCGGATGGTACTTGGTGCGAGTTTTGGATATTTGTTTATCTGGACCGGCTCAATCTGGGCGCCGGTGATTGCTCACTTTGTCAACAACCTTTGCGGGGTGTTTACGGAATATTTGATATTCAATCACATGATTGATAAACATATTGAGAAGGTCGGAACCGGAGATACTCTTTGGGCAACAGTGCTGGGTTCGGTGGTTTTCCTCGCTTCTTTGTGGTTTATCTATCGACTAAATAAGAGGGATATTTCTGAATCGAATCCTGATCAGGAAATGCTTTCCGGCAATTGATGAAGCGGAAATGTTACCGTTCTATGCGGTTGTCTCGAATATGATTTAACGCTAAATAATCAATATAATATCTGCGGCAAAAACCACTTATCGATACATGAAGCTTCTGCAACATTTGGTGAATCTTATTTTTCCTAATCTCTGTCTGGCATGTAACGAAAGCCTTTTTGGCGGGGAAGAATCAGTGTGTTTGTCCTGCCTGACGGATTTACCATACACTAACTTTCATCTTCGGCAAGCTAACGATATTGAAAAGAGGTTTTGGGGAAAATTTCCGGTTGAAAACGCAACATCGCTGTACTTTTATAAGAAAGCAACTACCGGACAACATTTACTTCATGCATTAAAATACCGAGGAGAAAAACAACTTGGTATAATACTCGGTCGACAATTGGGGAGCAATCTCAGGCAATCGTCATTTTACGAAGATGTTGACATGATTGTACCGGTTCCGCTTCATCCCCAAAAGTACCGTAAGAGAGGCTACAATCAAAGCGAATGTATATGCGAGGGTATTTCGGAAGCCATGCAGATTCCCGTTGATTCTTCAAACCTCGTCAGACTAATTGAAAATCCAACACAAACCCGTAAAGGTGTTTACGAGCGTTGGGAAAATACAAAGGGAATCTTTGGGCTGGTAGACGTTTCCGTATTTGCCGGGAAGCATATTTTGCTTGTGGACGATGTGCTGACCACAGGATCAACTCTTGAAGCGTGTGCCTCAGCACTTTTACAAGCCGAAAATATCAAAATAAGCGTGGCGACGATTGCTGTAGCCTGACGATTTTATTCGTTAAGGCGGGCAATGATTGTTTCGTTACCAACCGTTTTTTCTCCGTGAGTTACGTAAACTTCGGCGTCCAGCGGCAAAAAGATGTCGACACGTGAACCGAATTTGATAAATCCGAGATGTTCATTGAGGTGACATGCTTTGCTGGGTACGGCATAAGTTACAATACGACGGGCAAGTAATCCGGCAATCTGGCGCACCAAAACCTGAGTCTTCATTGGCGACTCTATCACTACGGTTGTACGTTCGTTTTCGGTGCTCGACTTAGGAAGATAAGCCGCAAGGTAACGGCCATTATGATGTTTGGTATATTTCACCGTGCCGGCAATAGGATACCAGTTGGCATGTACGTTGAATACCGACATGAAAATGGATATCTGTATGCGTTTATCTTTGAAATATTCGTGTTCAACCGTAGGTTCCACTACCACGACAGTACCATCGGCCGGTGCAATAATAAGGCTGGGGTCGTCAATATCCCCGGGACGGGACGGGTTGCGGAAAAAATAGGTAAAGAACATGAACGTTACCAGAGAAAGCAGAATATTCACAAACCATATGAGTTGGGAAAATTCGAAATACACCATCAGGTTTATAACGACCAGTATTACAAATACTCCCAATAATATCCACCGTCCTTCTTTATGAATTTTCATTCTCCCTTTCTTCATTGTTTTTTAGCGCTTTTCGTTTATAATTAAACGGGTAATTTTTAGTCTGAATGATTAAATGAAGCAGCTCTCACCTATGAGAATTGCAAGATAAATTAAGATAACCGGGGTGGCAAACAGTAAGCTGTCGAAACGGTCGAGCATTCCGCCATGACCCGGTAGTATATTTCCCGAATCTTTTATGTTGAATGTGCGTTTAAGCAATGATTCGGCCAAATCTCCGAATGTCCCGAACACAACCACCAGGGCCGCAAATCCAATCCATCCAAAGACCGGCAAAGATGAGAAAAAATGTGCAAATATCAAAGCTGCCACACAAGCCGCTAAAAAACCTCCGATTGCACCTTCCCACGATTTCTTGGGAGAAATACGTTCAAACAGCCGATGTTTTCCTAGCGTGACGCCAAAAAGATATGCTCCCGAATCGTACGTCCAGATTAGCACAAACAGCGCTAAAAGGAATTCCGGTTCAAAGGAGTGGTTCAGTATATTCAGCATCGAAAACGGAACAACCACATAAATTTGACCGAGAAAGAAATAAGCCCAATTGTGTAAGGAATTTCCATCTTTTCTGAATAATTCATAGATAACAATGCCAAAGCAAAAGAGCACATAAACCGCCAGGCAAATTATCCCAATTTGAGCAGAAAACTGATTCCAAAGCAATGTGGAAAGATACAGAAATGCACTTGCTAACGTGGCAAATTGTCTGTTTATCTGAGCGTTGCCTTTTGTATTGATTAACGTGTAAAGTTCCCACTGAGTGAGAACGGTGACCCAGAAAAACAAGCTTGCAAAAGCAATTTTACCCAATAAAATAGATCCGACGATAGCACCAACAAAAAGGACTCCTGTGATTGCTCGCTGTATTAGATTCTTCATTTCAAGTACATTTCGTATATGCTACCGTTAAGCAAGTTCTTCTTCTTGTTCGGAAGTAGTTGTTGGTTCACTTTCATTTTGGGGCTCATCTACAACAGGCTGTTCGGTAGGTTCTTCTGTCATATTTTCAGACCCTGTTTCGGACATCAGTTCTTCTGCGCGCGAAGTCCATGGGCGTTTCCCGAAAATTCGTTCTACATCTTCTGTGAAAATCACTTCCTGATCGATCAGTAATTCTGCCAGTTGGTGATGCCCTTCTACGTGTTCCTTTAGAATGGCTTTAGCTCTTTCAAACTGTTCGTTGACGATGTTTTTAGCTTCGGCATCAATCAAATCGGCAGTTCTGTCGCTGTATGGTTTTGTAAAGCCATATTCGTAAGAACCTGTTGAGTCATAGAAACTGATGTTTGAGAGTTTGTCGCTCATGCCGTAATAAGCAACCATGGCGTAAGCCTGTTTGGTAACACGTTCCAAATCATTCAATGCACCGGTCGAAGGCGTTTCAAAGAAAAGTTCTTCTGCTGCGCGTCCGCCCAACGTAGCACACATTTCGTCCAGAATATGTTCTTTGGTGGTCAGTTTGCGTTCTTCCGGTAGATACCATGCAGCACCTAATGCTTCGCCGCGGGGAACGATTGTCACTTTTACCAGCGGGTTCGCATAACGTAACATCCAGCTAACGGTAGCGTGACCGGCTTCGTGGAAAGCAATCGATTTTTTCTCAGCCAGCGTGGTAAGCGTGGTTTTTCTTTCCAATCCACCCACGATGCGGTCGACGGCATCTACGAAATCTTGCTTTTCAACAATTGTTTTATTCTTACGTGCAGCAATCAAAGCTGCTTCGTTACAAACATTGGCAATATCTGCTCCCGAAAAACCGGGAGTTTGGCGTGCCAGAAAATCGATATCCAGAGCCGGGTCGATTTTAATGGGACGCAGGTGTACCTTGAAAATAGCAATACGTTCGTGCAGGTCGGGCAGTTCTACATGAATCTGTCTGTCAAAACGTCCAGCACGAAGCAAAGCTTTGTCCAGAATATCGGCACGGTTAGTGGCAGCCAGAATAATGACACCGCTGTTTGATCCGAAACCGTCCATTTCCGTCAATAACTGGTTCAACGTATTTTCGCGTTCGTCATTAGCACCCATATTTGGGTTTTTCCCGCGGGCACGTCCTACGGCATCAATTTCATCAATGAAAATAATGCACGGTGCTTTTTCTTTTGCCTGACGGAAAAGGTCTCGCACACGTGATGCTCCTACACCAACGAACATTTCCACGAAATCGGAACCTGACATGGAGAAGAACGGTACGTCAGCTTCACCAGCCACCGCTTTTGCCAAAAGCGTTTTACCGGTACCCGGAGGGCCTACAAGTAAAGCTCCTTTGGGAATCTTACCTCCCAGTTCGGTATATTTTGATGGGTTTTTCAGGAATGCTACAATTTCTTCCACTTCCTGTTTGGCGCCGTCAAGTCCGGCAACGTCTTTGAAGGTTACTTTCAGATCGCCGTTGGTTTTGTCAAACAGCTGAGCCTTGGATTTTCCCACAGAGAAAATATTGCCGGGGCCGCCACCTGATCCGCCGCTCATCCGTCGCGACAGAAATACAAAGAAAGCAATCATCAGAACAATGGGCAGAATAGAATAAAGGAAAGTATTGAAGTAATCATTTTCCTTCTGATAGAACACCTTTCCTGTAAATTGTTTGTTTTCTCTTACCTGAGAAAGAAAACGCTGTGTCTCTTCTACAGATCCGAACTTAACCGTGATGACGGGGTTTTGCTGAAATTTTGCAGAGTCGTTTCCAAATACAGGGGTCATGCTCCCTTTCTTGATATTCACCAGAGCATAGTTCTGATTGGATACGACCGTTATCTTGTCAACATAGTTGCTCTTAACATAGCCTTCAAAATCGGAAAACGAGACTTCTTTGGTGTTCCCGGTTTGGGCAAAGAAGGTCATACCTACCAAAACTATACCAATGAGGGCATAGATCCAGTAGAGGTAATTCTGGCGGTTATTTTGACGTTTCCGCTGAGGATTCCCTGAATCCTGATTTTGAGAACGCTTGAAGTTATTGCTTGAATCTGGTTCCATATATAATTAATGTATAGACAAAATTAAATTTAGAAACACGACTTAAAAACAAGGCTGAGTTTTTATTGCCTGACTTTAGTCGAGATCAGGGATTTCTGTAATATCGGCATCGGCCCACAAGTGTTCGATGTCGTAAAAATTGCGTGGTTCGCGTTGAAATACATGAACGATTACCTGTAGATAGTCCATGGCAACCCAAAGTGAGTTTTCCAGACCATCCGTGGCAACCGGTTTTGTTTTGGCATGAGTACGAACATAATCTCTCACCGAGCCTGCAATAGCGTTGACGTGGGTGCTTGAATCACCTTCGCAGATGACAAAGTAACTACATCCTGCGCTATCAAATTTTTTCAGATCAACAACAACAATGCGTTTGCCTTTCTTTTCCTGTATACCTTCTACAATAGTACGAACTAAAATATTATCTGTCATGTAATAAATGAATGATTCCTGGTGAAACTATTTTGAAAATTAAATATTGGTGGGAAACAGCTTATTATCTGTTTGAAGTATAAGCGGAGACTTCCTAATAATTTGCAAAGATAGTGTTAAATTACAATATTACCCAACATGTTGAAGCAAACGGGAGTTTCCCCCACAGCAGGGTATTCCCTGAATTCAATCAAAAAGCGTGCCATAAAACGTTAGTGTCTGACACAAAAAAAGTTGTTGAAAAGTTTTGTACTTGGAAAATTTAGCGTACTTTTGCAGTCCGAATTATTATCCCGTGAAGGAAAAAGTGTGCAGAGTTGTTAATGGGGTGAAATCAAACGGATTAGCCTACGGTTGAGAAGTAGCTTTTAATGGCTGTGCACGAAGTTATTATTCAAAAATTAATCATCACGCCCTTTTTTCGTATGGTGAACGAAAAACCGGCGTACAAATTATTCGTATGAATACTTTAAGTTATAAAACCATCTCTGCCAACAAGGCAACTGTTCAGAAAGAATGGGTGGTAGTTGACGCTACCGATTTGGTATTGGGACGTATGGGTTCGAAGGTTGCAAAACTTCTTCGTGGCAAATATAAACCCAGTTATACTCCGCACGTGGATTGCGGCGACAATGTGATTGTGATTAATGCCGAAAAAGTGCAATTGACGGGAAATAAATGGAATGACCGCGTTTACTTGCGCTATACTGGTTATCCCGGCGGCCAACGCGAAATCACTCCTGCTAAATTGATGGCAAAAAGTCCGGACAAACTGATCCGTAAAGTGGTAAAAGGTATGCTTCCTAAGAACCGTCTTGGTGCTCAGTTGTTGCGTAACCTGCACGTTTATGCTGGTGCCGAACACCCACACGAAGCACAACAACCCAAAGTTATTGATTTAAACTCACTTAAATAAGAGATATGGAAATAGTAAATGCCATAGGAAGAAGAAAAGCTGCTGTTGCACGCGTTTTCGTTACCCCGGGAAAAGGTGAAATCACCGTAAACAAGCGTGAGCTTGGCGTATATTTCCCATCGAGCATTCTTCAATATGTTGTGAAACAGCCTTTGACAAAACTTGGCGTTGCCGAACAATACGATATCAAGGTAAATCTTGACGGTGGCGGTTTCAAAGGTCAGGCTGAAGCGCTGCGTATGGCTATTGCTCGTGCATTAGTAAAGATCGATGCAGCAAACAAACCTGCTTTGAAAGCAGAAGGCTTCATGACCCGTGACCCACGCGAAGTGGAACGTAAAAAACCGGGTCGTCCTAAAGCACGTAAGAGATTCCAGTTCAGCAAACGTTAATATTGCCAATGGTTGGGTGGTTTCACCCGACCGGCTATTATTCGTTACTGGCGGATCTATACGAAGTTTAGTATCTAAACCGGAAAGACTTTCCTTCCAGTCTTATGGGAAACTACTTGCCGGTTGAGTACCTCAGAATGTAAACTTATTAAAAAACAAAAAAATGCCTACAACAAAATTCGAAGACTTATTGGAAGCAGGTTGCCACTTTGGTCACCTCAAACGTAAATGGAATCCTGCAATGGCTCCCTACATTTTCATGGAGAGCAACGGAATCCACATCATTGATTTGCACAAAACAGCCGTTAAAATTGACGAAGCTGCTGCTGCTCTGAAACAAATTGCAAAATCAGGCCGTAAAATCTTGTTCGTTGCAACAAAAAAACAGGCTAAAGAAGTAGTCGCTGAAGCTGCTCAGGCAATCAGTATGCCTTACGTTACAGAACGCTGGCCGGGTGGTATGTTGACAAACTTCCCAACAATCCGTAAAGCGATCAAAAAAATGGGTACCATTGACAAAATGGCAACTGACGGAACTTTCGATAATCTTTCGAAACGCGAAAAATTGCAAATCACACGCCAACGCGCTAAACTTGAAAAGAACCTTGGTAGTATTGCCGACCTCGTTCGCATGCCATCGGCTCTGTTCGTAGTTGACGTATTGAAAGAACAAATCGCTGTTCGTGAAGCAAAACGTTTGGGTATTCCTGTTTTCGGTATTGTTGATACCAACTCAAATCCTGGTGAAATCGACTTCGTGATCCCGGCTAATGATGATGCTACAAAATCTATTGATATCATCCTCAAAGCTATGGTTGCTGCAGTTCAGGAAGGTTTGCAGGAATTGAAAATCGAAAAGGTAGAAGCTGAAAACGCTGAAGAACCTCAAACTCACGACAAACGAGTTCGCGGCGCTAAAAAAGTTCGTATTCACAAAGAAGATGAAGTTGCTTTGAATGCCAAGGTAGCTGACAAATTTTTGAAAAATACTGAAGAATAATATTCGGACTTAGTATAAAAGATGCGTTACTGACTTGGGATTTTCTTAGGTTCGTGGCGCATTTTTTTAGTTTAAGGTTCAATCTTGAACTTTGAGCAAGAAACAAAATCAAATATAAATCACTTAAAATAAAAATATTATGGCAGTAACAATGGCAGAAATCTCGAAATTGCGTACCATGACCGGTGCCGGTATGATGGACTGTAAGAATGCTTTGACAGAAGCAAACGGCGATTTCGATGCAGCAGTTGAAATTATTCGTAAAAAAGGTCAGGCTGTCGCTGCAAAACGTAGCGATCGCGAAGCTTCTGAAGGTTGTGTTTTGGCAGGAACAAACGGTGGCTTTGCCGCTACTTTGGCTCTGAAATGCGAAACTGACTTCGTTGCTAAAAATGCTGACTTCGTTGCTTTGACACAAGCGATTCTCAACAAAGCGCTGGAAGCAAAACCTAAAACTCAAGACGAATTGTTGGCGTTGACTATTGATGGTCGTTCTATCGCTGAGCACATTACCGAACGTACCGGTATCACTGGCGAAAAAACAGAATTGGATTATTATGAATTTGTAGAAGGTGGAACAGTAACAACTTACATCCATCCGGGTAACAAATTGGCTACTATCGTTGCTTTTGCAGAAAAAGATGCTGAATACGAAACCATGCATGGTATCGCAATGCATATCGCAGCAATGTCACCAGTGGCTATCGATGAATCTGCTGTGCCTCAAAAGGTAAAAGATAACGAATTAGCTGTAGCTATCGAAAAAACCAAAAACGAACTTGTTGCAAAAGAAGTTGAAGTTGCTTTGAAAAAAGCAGGCATCAACCCTGCTCATGTTGATAGCGAAGACCACATTGAATCGAATATGGCAAAAGGCTGGATCTCTGCAGAAGACGCAGCAAAAGCCCGCGAAATTAAGACAACGGTAGCAGCAGAAAAATCAGCAACTCTGCCAGAACAGAAAGTAAACAATATTGCTGCTGGACGTATGGCTAAATTCTTCAAAGAATATACCCTTGTAGAACAAAAATACGAAGGTGGTGGCGAAGAAGCCGGAAAAATCACTGTAAAAGAACTGCTTGCTAAAAAACAGTTAACCTGCGTTGCATTCAAACGTGTAACTTTGAACCAGGAATAATTGTTTCAACTAATTAAATACGAACAGCCGGTCTTATTAAGGCCGGCTGTTTTTTTGTACCTTTGTGGAAGTGATTTTTAAGACCGAAAGATTGATGTTCTGTCTGTTAATCGGTAAATTGTAACCCCGATAGCTATCGGGATAAATCGTAAATAGAAATGGCTATTATAAAGTCTGTCAGAGGATTTACTCCAAAAATAGGGAAAGATTGTTTTATTGCAGATAATGCAGTGATTGTAGGTGATGTGGAAATTGGCGACGGTTGCAGCATTTGGTTTGGTGCCGTTATCCGTGGCGATGTCAACTCTATCCGTATCGGCAACCATGTCAATATTCAGGATGGCGCTGTATTGCATACCTTGTACGAAAAGTCGACTATCGAGCTGGGAGACTACGTTTCAGTAGGACACAATGTCACTATTCACGGGGCAAAAGTAAACGACTATGCACTGGTGGGAATGGGATCAACGGTGCTCGACCATGCGGTTGTAGGCGAAGGTGCCATCGTGGCAGCCGGTGCATTGGTTCTCAGTAAAACCCAGATTGAACCGAACACGATATGGGCCGGTGTTCCGGCTAAGTTCGTAAAGCAAATGGACGAAAAGCAATCGAAAGAGATCAACCAGCGCATTGCACATAATTACGAGATGTACGCCGGTTGGTATAAGGAAAACGATTAAGCCAGCATGATGTTTGTTATCAGGATGTTGAAAAGCAGAATGATAACGCTGCTGTGAACAACGGCATTGGTACTGGCCACACCCACGTCAAGTGCCCCTCCGTAGGCATAATATCCGTAATAAGAAGATACAGAGGTGATAATGTAGGCAAAAAAGAGTGACTTCGTCAGCGAGTAAGTGACGTAGAACGGATTAAAAGCATACTGTATTCCGTAAACAAAATCGGAGACGGTAATTATATTCGAAAACATGCCTACGCCGTATCCACCCAAAATGCCTAGCGCCATGCTGAAAATAACCAAAAAAGGCATCATCAGAACAAAAGCAACTATTTTGGGTAATATCAGGTAGTTGGCCGAATTGACACCCATTATCTCGAGCGCATCGATTTGTTCGGTAATACGCATGGTTCCGATCTCGGAAGCAATATTCGATCCCACTTTACCGGCAAGAATCAGGCAGAGAATAGTGGATGAAAATTCCAGTAAGAGCGTATCGCGGGTTACCAATCCGGTAGAGTATCGTGGAAGAAGTGGATTAGAAGTGTTCAGTTTTGTTTGAATTGTCATAATCGCCCCGATGAATATGGAGATAATCACAACAATGCCCAGTGAACGCAAGCCCAGTTTTTCCATTTCCAATGGTAGTTGACGGAAAAACATGCGCCAGTTGTCCGGACGGGTAAAAACTTTCGTCATCAAAAGACAATACTTGCCAATTTGTTGAAATAACTTCATTCAGATATAAATTTATACAGTGCAAAGATAAAGAAAAAATCCGGTTTGAGGGGATTCTGATTGGAGTTGCCGGAACTTCTGGTTTCCCACAATAACGATATAACGCTATAAAATCGCTATCTTTGTAAGCTTCTCCGTTTCGTTCAGACAAACAATGATAGACCAAATTACTGTAGACAAAATTATAAATGCTGCCCAGATTGTTGAGGTGGTATCTGATTTCGTGACCTTGCGTAAACGTGGGGTTAACTACCTCGGTTTGTGTCCGTTTCATGACGAAAGAACGCCTTCGTTTAGTGTTTCTCCGGCCAAAGGTATTTGCAAATGTTTCAGTTGTGGTAAGGGTGGCAATGCGGTCAACTTTATCATGGAGCATGAGCAGTTATCGTACTATGAGGCGCTGAAATATCTGGCAAAGAAATACCATATCGAGGTGATCGAGAAGGAGCTTTCAGCCGAAGAGATTGCTCAGAAGAACGACCGTGAGAGTATGCTGGCGCTCAATAAGTATGCTCAGGGATATTTCTCTAACATTTTGCATCATTCACCTGAAGGCAAAAACGTGGGGATGACATATTTTCATGAACGTGGCTTTAGGGAAGATATCATCAAAAAGTTCCAGCTCGGGTATAGCCTCGACCAGCGGGATGCTTTTTCGGCAGAGGCTTTGGGCAAAGGCTACAAGAAAGAGTTTCTGGTTAAGACAGGATTGTCAATAGAGCGGGACGGTGGCAAAATATACGACCGCTTTTGGGGCAGGGTGATGTTTCCGGTTCATACACTTTCGGGGAATGTCATCGCTTTTGGAGGACGTATTCTCAAGAAAGACGAGAAGGCAGCCAAGTATGTCAATTCGCCGGAATCGGAGATTTATCATAAGAGCAACGAGCTGTACGGTATATTTTTTGCCAAGCAGTCGATTGTAAAGCACGACCGCTGTTTCCTGGTGGAAGGCTATACCGACGTGATTTCGATGCACCAGTCGGGCGTGGAGAATGTGGTGGCATCCTCGGGTACTTCATTGACAAAGGGGCAAATCCGCATGATTCATCGTTTCACAGAAAACGTGACGGTGATTTACGACGGCGACGCAGCTGGTATCAAAGCCTCAATTCGTGGTATTGACATGCTGCTTGAAGAGGGATTGAATATCAAAGTAGTGCTTTTGCCTCCCGGCGAAGACCCCGATTCGTTTGCCAAAAGCCAGAATGCTTCCGATTTTATCGCTTACATAGATGCTCATCAGTCCGACTTTATTCGTTTTAAGACCGGACTTCTGCTTGAAGAGGCAGGAAAAGATCCAATTAAACGTGCTGCACTGATCGGTGATTTGGTGCGCAGTATTGCCATCATTCCCAGCAGCATTATCCGTTCGGTATATGTAAAGGAATGTAGCAGCCTGCTTGATGTGGACGAGAAACTGCTTATCGCCGAGATCGACAAGGTTCATCTTGCGAAGCATGAGCGTGAAGCGGCCGCACCTGTGCGTGCTAATTCAACATTATCTTCTTCTCCGGAAGCAGAGTCAATGCCAAATACGGGCAAAGAGGCTCAGGAATCGATAAGTTATAAGAATCAGGATGAAGAACGAAACATCATCCGTTATCTGGTGCGCTATGGAGATCAGGTGCTCTATTATCTGAAGCCGGACGAAGAAAGCGACGAAGTGCCGGTAACAGTAGGGCAGTATGTGCTTGATGAACTTGCGCGGGATAACCTGAAATTTGAACATCCGCTCTATGTGAAACTGCTAGAGTTGTTCGAAAACAACGCCTTAAAGCCCGGATTTGTAGCCGAACATTTTTTTGGGCAACATCCGGATCCGCAGGTAAGCCTCTTGGCAACGGACATGTTGGCTGATAAATACGTGCTCAGTAAGTATCACAGCAAGATGTCGAAGGTCGAAGAAGAATCGGATCGCCTGATAGAACTGGTACCTCGTGTGATGTTCGAGTATAAGAATAAATTGCTGTTGGAGACAATGAAAAATAAAATGTCGGAACTGAAAAAGGCCAATGAACAGAATGATATTCCGTTGCAAGAGAAGCTGATGCAGGAAATAGGCACCTTGAATATTATTAAGTCGCAGCTGGCCAAAACACTCGGCGAAAGAATTATTCTGAAGCTGTAGGAATTTGAGATTTATGTTCTCTATAAAATCGAAAATTGTAAATGATTAAATTGTAAATCGTTTGATGGAAGGATTGGTAATTAAAAGTACGGGCAGTTCGTATTGGGTACTTCCCGATGACGGATCGGATGTGTTGGAATGTAAGATTAAAGGTACGTTTCGCACAAAAGGTATCCGCACTACCAATCCGGTAGTGGTGGGCGACAGGGTAGTGGTGGAGGAGAAAGATGGTATTCTTGCGCTGATAACCGGCATTTGCGACCGCAAGAACGTAATTATTCGCCGTGCTTCCAATCTATCCAAACAGGGCCATATTCTGGCTGCTAATGTCGATCTGGCCGCACTGATCATTACCATTAAGCTTCCCGAAACGTCAACGATTTTTATCGACCGGTTTTTAGCTGCCGCTGAATCTTACAGAGTTCCTTCCGTGTTGGTTTTCAACAAAACCGATCTATACGGAGAGGACGATCTTCTGTACCTTGATGCTCTGATTGCTTTGTATGAAAATATCGGCTACAAATGTTTCCGCATTTCGGCTCTGAACCGGGAAGGAATTGAAGAATTGAAATCGGAATTGCAGGGAAAGATTACCCTGCTTTCGGGGAATTCGGGTGTGGGTAAATCTACGCTTTTGAATGTGTTACAGCCTGATGTGGAGGTGAAAACCGGTGATATTTCGGGGTATCATAACAAGGGGATGCATACCACCACATTTTCCGAAATGCTGCCTCTACCCGAAGGTGGCTTTATTATCGACACTCCGGGCATTAAAGGTTTCGGTTTGCTGGAGGTTACTCCTGAAGAAGCAGGGCACTATTTCCGTGAAATCTTTGAGACTTCCCAAAACTGCAAATTCTACAACTGTACCCATACTCACGAGCCGGGCTGCGCTGTTATTGCGGCGGTCGAAGCCCTGGCTATTAATCCTTCACGTTATCATAGCTACCTGAGCATTATCGAAGAAATTACACAGGGGAAGTACCGGTAAACGGAAACTCCCCAATGCGGTTCTGTATCAATGCGCTTCCAGCCAGTTTTGTCCGACGCCAACGTCTACTTTCAGAGGAACAGAAAGAGATATGGCGCTTTCCATTTCGCGGGTTACGATGCTTTTTACAATGTACAATTCATCGTGTACTACGTTGAAGTTCAATTCGTCATGCACTTGCAGGATCATCTTCGAACGGAGCTGTTCTTCACGGAAGCGACGGCTGATGTTGACCATTGCAATCTTGATAATGTCGGCAGCCGTGCCCTGAATGGGTGCGTTGACAGCATTTCGTTCAGCAAAACCACGCACGTTGGCGTTGTGAGAGTTGATGTCCGGCAGGTAGCGTTTGCGGTGCAGCAAGGTTTCTACCCAACCGTCTACACGAGCCTTAGCGATGCAATTATCCATGTACTCTTTTACTTGCGGGTAAGTGGCAAAATAACCGTCGATCAGCTCTTTGGCTTCACCACGGGGAATGCCCAATCGGTCGGAAAGGCCGAAAACGGAAATGCCATAAATGATTCCGAAATTCGCGGTCTTGGCTTTACGACGCATGTCGGAAGTTACCTCTTCGAGCGGAAGATGATATATTTTGGCAGCGGTTGCTGCGTGGATATCCTGCCCCGATTTGAAAGCTTCAATCATATTGGCATCCTGACTCAGGTGAGCCATAATACGAAGTTCGATCTGCGAATAGTCGGCAGAGAGAAAATAACAATTGGGCTCGGCTATGAAAGCCTTGCGGATTTCCTTGCCCTGTTCGTCGCGAATCGGAATGTTTTGCAGGTTCGGATTGCTGGAACTGAGGCGCCCGGTAGCAGCTACCGCCTGATTGAAGGAGGTATGAACCTTGCCTGTCTTTGGATTAATCAACGCGGGAAGGGCATCGATGTAGGTACTCAGCAATTTTTTCAGTCCCCGGTAGTCCAGAATTTTCTCCACAACAGGGTGTTTTCCCCGCAAGGATTCAAGGATTTCTTCGTTGGTGGAATATTGTCCGGTCTTTGTCTTCTTGGCTTTTTCAATAATCTTCAGGCGATCGAACAAAACTTCACCCACCTGCTTGGCTGAGCTGATATTGAAATCCATTCCGGCCATGGTATGTACCTCCTTTTCGATGTTCAACATCTCATTCGTCAGGATTTCAGACGACTGTTTGAGGGCAACATCATCGAGCAATACACCGTTTTGCTCCATTTCGGCAAGAACGCGCATCAGAGGCATTTCAATGTCGAAGAGCAAGGATTCCAGTCCGTTTTCTTTTATTTTTGGTTCCAGTCGCTGTTTCAGACGGAAGGTGATGTCGGCGTCTTCGGCAGCATAATCGGTGATTTTTTCGAGGGGAACCTGACGCATGGTAAGTTGGTTCTTCCCTTTTGAACCTATCAGTTCATCGATATGGATGGTTTTGTAGGTGAGCATAATCTCTGCCAGATAGTCCATGTTGTGCCGCAATTCGGGCTGCAACAGGTAATGGGCAATCATCGTGTCGAAAAGCGTCCCTTTGATCTCTACGCCGTAGTTGGCCAGTACCAGCAGGTCGAATTTCATGTTTTGGCCTATCTTTTCAATTTCTTCGTTGGCAAAGAAAGGCTTGAATTCGTCCACAATTTGTTGTGCCTGTTGTTGATCTGCCGGTACGGGTACGTAGTATGCTTCGCCTTCCTTCCAGGCAAACGACATGCCCACCAGTTTGGCAGAGAACACATCCAGCGAATCGGTTTCCGTATCGAAGCAAACGGAGCTTTGTTGCAAAAGATTTTTTATCAAAGCATAACGTTCTTCTGCGGTGGAAGCAGATCGGTACGTATGTGGTGTGGTTGCAATGGTTGCCAGGTGGCTATAAGCCGAAGCTGTTACTTCAATTTCATGTGTTTCCGGATTTATGTCGCCAAAAAGAGATGTTTGTTGTGTGTCGGCTTTGGGCGTATTTTTACTTGTCGGTGTTTGAGTCGCCGATAAATTTTTACGGGTGAGGAGTGTCCGAAATTCAAGATCAGCATATAGTGCCGCGAGTTTTTCTTCGTCCGGATTTTCCAGCACCAGCGATTCTTCGTGCAGTTCGATGGGCACATCTATTTTAATGGTTGCCAGAAAACGCGAAAACTCGATCTGCTCCTTGTTGTTTTCAACCTTGTCTTTGATTGCTCCTTTCAGTTTATCGGTATTCTGAAGCAGATTTTCAATGCTGCCGAATTCTTTGAGAAGTTTTACGGCAGTCTTTTCTCCCACACCGGGGCATCCGGGAATATTGTCCGACGCATCACCCATTAAACCAAGCAGGTCGATCACCTGTTCGTGACTGTCGAGATCGAATTTGGCTTTCACTTCTTCGGGACCCATGGTTTCAAATCCTCCCGAATGTTTGGGGCGGTACATGAAAATATGGTCAGACACCAACTGCCCGTAATCCTTGTCGGGTGTCATCATAAAGACATCGTAACCGGCTATTTCAGCCTTTTTTGCAAGTGTTCCTATCACGTCGTCGGCTTCGAAACCGGCCACCTGAAGAACCGGAATGCGGTAGGCCTCGACGATTTCTTTAATGATGGGTACCGCTTTCCGAATGTCTTCCGGCGTTTCTTCCCGTTGTGCTTTGTAGTGTTCATAGGCTTCGTGGCGGAAAGTAGGACCCGACGGATCGAACACAACGGCGATATGCGTGGGTGTTTCACGTTTCAGCACATCTTCCAGCGTATTGACAAAACCAAGGATGGCAGAGGTGTTCAGCCCCTTGGAATTGAAACGCGGATTTTTGATAAAAGCATAATATGCTCTGTATATCAGTGCGTAAGCGTCCAGAAGGAATAGACGCTTGGGAGTATTGTCGGTTGGTGCTATGTTTTCCATGTGTGGAGTGTAATTTACAATTTACTCATTGACGATTTACGATTGCAATCTGTTGTTGCAGATTTCATCTTCAAATTTTCACATTAGCTTCGCTGAACGTTGTTTTCCAAATTTTCAAATCTGGTTACGGTTTGTATCCCGACTG
This sequence comes from Paludibacter jiangxiensis, assembly GCF_001618385.1. Taxonomy (NCBI): domain Bacteria; kingdom Pseudomonadati; phylum Bacteroidota; class Bacteroidia; order Bacteroidales; family Paludibacteraceae; genus Paludibacter; species Paludibacter jiangxiensis. The sequence continues at coordinate 1,154,190 of NZ_BDCR01000001.1, forward strand.
TTCCAGTATCTCCTGATAGTTGTTGTTGGCCATCAGCTCGGGGAGCGTTACTTTCGTGTGGCGTTCCATGTATTGCTTGATAACTTGCCATCCGATCCATATGCCTACACGTCCCGGCGATTCCTGCGAAACGGTCGAGGTAAACGGAGCATCATTCAGATAAGAGGTAGAAAGCATCGGGTCGGTGCTGAAAAGCTGACGATTGTCCATAATGTTGAGCCACATCGACTTTTCGTTATCCTTGCACCATTGCATTTGGGCTTTGGTGTAACCCATCAGCACGTCGGGCTGTTCGTTTGGCATCAGCACCGAAAGCACGAACATTATTTTGCCTCTGGACAAAAGATTATCAAGAAATTTATCGGTATATGGTTGCGGGAATTCAGTCATCAGGAAAGCGGTTACAAAGTCGGGAGCCACCTTTTCGCGGCGCATGTTATAACGAAGATAATCGTAGACTCCCGCTTTTTGGTAGCCATAGTATTTTTCCCCGAGATAGTTATCAATGCTCAGCGAAATAATGTTCTCATCGACTACCAGCGATTGGTTGAACATGGATACGTGCAGGTAGAGTTGTGGAATTTTCTTTTCAGGGAAAAAATAGTGAATGCGTTTGAAGGCATCCGTTGCTTTGTTCTGAATATCAGAGATATCGGCATATTGTCTGAGTGATTCGCGGAATACACCTCTCACGACCGTATCTTTCAGAAACATTTTTGCCAGGGTAAGCATTTGGGTATTGTCACCCTTGTTGAGTTGCATGATTTTGCTGAAATAAAGATCAACGTAGGCCGATCCGTATTTTTGAGAAAGGCTCTCAAGGGCTTCTTTCACGTGAGTAGTGTCCTGTGCATACAAATCCTTATCAAACCGGTGGATAGGAACATTGAGAGAGATTTTATCGACATCTACGTCGAACCGTCCATGATGTTTGCACCCGGTAAGCACTAATATTGTGCAAATAACGGGAATCAATAATTTATAACGATGCATGATAAAGTGAACTTTTAATCGGTTAAGTGTTTGTTTTTATGGGAGTGCCACTTCCGCGATAACAGGGTAGTGGTCTGAATATTTTACATGAGCCACTCGTGATGAGATAGGGTGAAATGAAGGATCCACCATAATGTAATCGATACGAAAAGGAAACAGCTTGTGGCTGTAGGTGTTGCCGTATCCCGTCCCCACTGAGGCATATGTGTCAATCAGATCTTTCTTTATTTTAGTATAGGTGTATGATACCGGAACGTCATTGAAATCACCGCAAACAACAACAGGGAAGGGCGATTCAGCGATTGTTTTTGCTACAATATCGGCTTGTCTTGCCCGAACGTTATAGGCTTCGTTCATTTTGGAGGAGAACTTTAAAATCACATCGCGGAACAGGTGGGAGTTGAAGTCTCCCACAAGATCTTCATAGTGCTTACGTTCGTCCATCGTAAATTTATACGACTCCATGTGGTGGTTGAAAATTCGTATCGTCTTCGAGTTCACCGTTATGTCTGCATAAATTGTCATGTAGTAACCTTTCGAAAACTGGCAAATTCCTTTGTAATCAATGGGGTATTTTGAAAAGATGGCAAGTCCTTCTCCAAAAGTCTCTTCCGAAACAGAATAATGAATAAAATGATAAGGGTATTTATGGAGCCCTTTCAGTACATTTTTTTCGGTGGTTTTTCCTGATTTGTTGTAAACATAAAACTCCTGGAAGCAAACAACATCGGGATTTTTTCGGTTTACAAAACTAAGCAGACTGTCCATCGTACTTTTTTTGGAAGCAGAGAACTGGCGGAAAGCATCAATATTGTAGGTCATTACCTTCAGTCTGGAGGCTTCTTCATTTACCGAAGGCCTTATCAGGTGAATCGGAAAAGTGTTGCAGATGTTGTTGATACAAAGAAAACTGGCAATTAAAGAGATGAAAAGGGCTTTCCACTTTCTGCAAAACAACCAAAAGAGCATGAAAGCAAAGTTAACAGCCAGAATAAAAGGGAAAAAGAGTCCGAAGTAGGCGAACACCAACCAGTGAGCGGGACTCACCATGGTAGTCAGCTTGCCCAGCAGCATGGCGGCGGCAGCAATGACGTTAAGCGTAACAAGTAATATTTTGATGCTTTGTCTCATGAAATCGGCAATTGCTCAAACGTGGAATTATTGAAGTAGGATAATCCGAAATTTAATTAATAACTAACCTTTTATCCCTACATCCTCAATTTCCTACATCTTCAAATTGTTATTTGTTACTGCGGTCGAATAGCGTCTTCTTTTCGTCACCGGAAAGGCTGCTGTATCCCGAACGCTTTATTTTATCGAGAATACGGTTCAATTCAGCATCGTTATCCCGTTTTTCCGTCCGGTATTCTTTATCGGTTTTGGGGCGGGTGCCTGTTACTTTGAATTTGCGCGGTTTCCGTTCGAACAGAGAAATTATTCTGTCAATAAAAAGATTGAACTGTCGTGTAATATCTTTGCCGGCTCTCATTCTTTTTGCAAACCAAAAACCGAGCAATGCGCCTCCTATGTGAGCCAGTTCTCCACCGGCATTATTTCCAGTAACACTCAGTAAACTAATAAGAAAAGTGACTATGGCGATGTATTTCAGCTTTATTCTACCCAGTAGAAACAAAGATACAACGTAATCAGGAGAATATGTAGCCACAGCAACGATAATTGCCATAATAGAAGCGGAGGCTCCCAATAAAAGAGTACTGTCCTTTACCAGAGTAAAATACGGGAACAAATTGAATGCTGCTATGTACACAACAGCGCCGGCAATTCCTCCGAAGATATAAACTCCAAACAACTGTTTGGGCGAAAAACACAAAAGAAACAGCTGGCCAAATCCGAACAGACACAGCATATTAAATAGGATATGCAGGATATCCGTATGCAAAAACATGTAGGTGATGACTGTCCAGGGGCGAATGGCCAGCGCATTCAGGTTTGACGGCAATTCGAGAAACGATAGCCATACTGGTGCTTCAACCGCGCACAATTTTAATATGATAAGAGCCAGTTGGACGACAATGAAAGTGCCAACATTGACGTAAATCAGCTTTTTTAGCATGGTAGCTTGCTGAAATGAACGGTTAAAATCGTTTATCAGTGACATGGTTAGAAAAAGTTATTCCTGTTTCGTGCCGACCGTTTCCACACCAGAATCAGTATCAGGCCAAATAAGGCACCTCCCAAGTGGGCAAAGTGAGCAACATTATCGCCTGAAAAACTGGCAACGCCCATAAATAGTTCAATAAGAGCATATACGGGAACAAAATACTTTGCTTTGATGGGTATAGGCAGAAAGAGCAGCATCATTTTTGCATCGGGAAATACCATTGCAAAAGCCAGAAGGATACCGAAAATAGCTCCGGAAGCTCCTACCGTTAACGGTTCAATGCCGCCAAAAGTAATATTGGTAGCAAAACTACCGATTTGAGGGTAAATGCTGAGACTCCACATTACTTCCTGGGTGAGTGCCGCACCTATTCCTGTAAAAATGTAAAAAAACAAAAAACGCTTGCTACCCCAAACCTGTTCCAATACCGGACCGAACATGAACAGACCGAACATGTTAAAAAAGATGTGATCGAACGAAGCATGCTGGAACATATACGTGAGTAATTGATAGGCATGAAAATCTTTCGATTGCCAGTAATGCAGCCCCAATGCCGTGTTTACATCGATATTTGCAGCTCCCGGAAGTACTACGCTGGCAAGCCAAAATAAGAAATTTATAACCAGTAAGTTGAGAATTACCGGTGGAAATGAAGGCGAAATGGACGATTTATAGTCTGTCATAATAGAAAATTTGGAACAAAAATAGAGAAAAATGAGCCCTTTTTATGCTTTTAAACATGTTTTTTGGATAAACTCAATCTTTTTTTGTAAAAAAAAGGTTGTTGAGTTGTTTTGTTAAGGGAATGTTTTATCTTTGCAAACAATATTTGGGATTTGACCCGCTGTTTTCTAACCATTTTAAAACTACAAGTATGAATAAAGGTGAATTAGTTAATGCTATTGCTGCTGAAGCCGGCTTAACAAAAGCTGATGCTAAAAAAGCATTGGATGCAACTGTTGGCGCTATTACCGCTGCTTTAAAAGGTGGTGACAAAGTTAGCCTGGTAGGTTTTGGAACTTTCTCTATTGTTCAAAAGGAAGCTCGCAAGGGAATCAATCCTGCTACTAAAAAACCTATTGACATTGCAGCTAAAAAAGTTGCTAAATTCAAAGCCGGTGCTGAATTGGCTGAAGCAGTTCAATAGTCTTTACCGAAAACTTACAATAGAGGCTGGCCGATATGTATCGGACAGCCTTTATTTTTTTCAGTTACCTGCTTTATTCAACAAGTAAAAATGGTATCATTTAGTGAAAGAACGCATCCAGTTTTCGCACTGAATCACTCATGCAGAACACGATAACGTGGTCATTCGCCTGAATGGTGGTATTTCCGTTCACGGTAATCCCTTTGCCGTCGCGGATAAGACCGCCTATATTCACATTATTGGGTAAATCAAGATCTTTTACGCTGCTCTGAGTCACTTTAGAGCCCTCTTTAACAACAAATTCCATAACGACAGCTTCCACGTTCGTCAGGCATTTCACATTAGAAATGTTAGCATTCAGTGTCAGTTGGTATATGTGACTAGCCGTGAGCAACTTTTTGTTGAGAATAGCGCCAATGTCCAGACTTTCAGACATAGGAATGTATTCAATATTCTCAATTTCCGCAATCGTTTTTTTGATACCGAAACGTTTCGCAACCGAACAAGCCAGAATATTTGTCTCCGAATTGTCGGTTAGTGCGACAAAGGCATCCATATCTTCAATGTCTTCTTCCTTCAGTAGTTCGACATCGCGGCCATCACCGTTGATTACCAATATGTTGTTGAGCCTTTCGCCGAGCGCGTGGCTTTTGTCTTTGTCAATTTCTATGAGTTTCACACGCATGTGATCCGGCAGTTGGGCTGCTGTACATTCAGCGATGCGGCTTCCTCCCATTATCATGATGTTCTGAACTTCATATTCCACCTTCCCTGCCTGTTTGCGCACAAAATCGAGTTCTTCGGGCGAGGTGATGAAGTACACCAAATCGTTAGGCAGAACCTGATCGCTACCTTTCGGGATAATAGTTTGCTCCGGGCGTTTGATAGCAACCACGCGGTAGTGGGCATGATCAAAATATCCGGAAGAAAACTGTTTGTTAACAATTTCGGCATTAGAGCGCACCTTGATTCCAACCAGTAACATTGCTCCGTTTTCAAAAGCCATATATTCGCGAAGCCAGGTTGCTTTCAGAGCGTTAATAATCTCTGCGGCAGCCAGATGCTCGGGGTAAATCATAGAGCTGATTCCGAGTTTATGGAAAAAATCTTTGTTTTCCGGCAGCAAATATTCGCTGTTGTCGATACGTGACAATGTCTTTTTTGCACCCAGTTCGGAGGCTAATACGCAAGCCGTTATATTTTCTGTCTCAGAAGGAGTAACAGCAACAAAAAGATCCGCGTTTTCTACTCCGCTTTCTTTCAAACTGGCAATTGAAATGGCTTTCCCCGCTACGGTTTTAATATTTAATGCGGTTTTAAGTTGCTTCAGTTTTGCTTCATTGGCATCCAGTACCGTTATGTCCTGACTCTCTTGCGAGAGAATCTTGGAGAGATGGGAGCCGGTTTCTCCAGCCCCTGCAATGACTATTTTCATAGTGTAATTTGGTTTGAATGTCGGAGTTTACATCTAAGCATTTTTCCCTTTCAACGAGAGATATGGAAAATGTAGCGCCGAATCAATGGTTATTTTGGTTAGGTATTAATTGCAAAGTTACTCATTTTCCACGCTTAATGCAAAATCGAAGAGCGATGCATATTCGAAATCGGCAAGTGTAGCGTAAGCAGGACTTTCTTTTTTAATTAGCACAGTGGTCATGCCCAGTCGGTTGCCAAATTCGATATCGCTTTCACTATCGCCAACCATGATGCTCTGCGAGAAATCTATTTCCGGGAAATCCTGTTTTGCCTGCAAAGCCATGCCTCCGTTGGGTTTCCGGCAGGGATGATCCTCGTGATGTGCTGTGCAGTAATAGATCGCGTCGATGCGCCCACCTTTTTCTTTAATCCCGGATAACATGAATTCGTGAATTGCATGCAGCGTCTGTTCGTTCAGCTTGCCTTTGCTCACACCCCTTTGGTTGGTAACGATCACGATGCGATTGAATCGTTTGGAAAGTATAGCCAACGCTTCGGACACTCCCGGCAGAAATTCTAACTCGTCTATGTTTTTTACATAATCATTCGGTCGGTGAACATTGATTACACCATCACGGTCTAGAAACAGGAATTGCTTCTCTTTTAATTTATTGCTGGTATTTCCCATTGTGCTTTTTCATAATCGGAAGGAATTCCGATGTCGATGAAGTAGGCATCTTCGACATATCCTCCCACATTTTTTTTATTCGCTTCCGCAACGAGGTAATCCTGTTCGAAAGAAAACCGGTCAGGCATCCCGTTGAGTGCGTCTTTATTCAACACAAACACACCTCCGTTGATAAGCCCGTTTGTACAAAACTGTTTTTCGCGGAATGCAGTAATATATTTTTCTGCCAGCGTTACGCTTCCATATCGGTCGAAATCATGCATTGGTTTCAGCCCAAGTGTAACGGAACAACCGTTCTCCTGATGAGCTTTGAGCAACTTACGTATATTTAACGAGAAAAGAGTGTCGCCGTTTACTACCAATGCGTTGTTTTCAGTGACTTTCTCCAGGGCAAATTTAACTCCACCTCCTGTGCCGAGCGGTTCCTTTTCAACAACAATCTCGACTTCCAGCGGCGTACTGAAGGAGTGCAACCACTCTTCGACCAACTCGTGCCTGTAGCCAAGCGATAGAATCACTTTGCTGACACCTCCTTTATGCAGATAGTCGAACAGATAGGCCAGAAAGGGAACCTCCCTGATCGGTGCCAGGCATTTCGGACGGTCGTTGACCACGCTTTGTAATCGGGTACCAAATCCGCCGGCAAGGATTATACATTCCATAATATATAGTTGACAGTAGTAGGTGATTGTTTATTTGAAAACTGATTATTTGTTGAATCAGCTACAATTTCATTTCTGCTTCGTTCTTATCCGAAAAGTTGCTCTTCAACTAACTGGCAAATGATATGTCCAACTGTGATATGAGCCTCCTGAATGCGTGGAGTGTCATTGCTCGGAACTCCAACCCAAAAATCGGACAAAGGCGCCATCTTGCCTCCTTTTTCGCCGGTCATTCCTACTGTGGTTACCCCTTTTTGACGGCAAACCTCAAATGCCTTGACAATATTTTCGGAATTACCCGAAGTGGAAATTCCAACCAGTACATCACCTTTGGTAAACGAACTTGCAATTCGTGCATAGGCCTCGTTGTATCCGTAGTCGTTCGCAACGGCGGTGAGGTAGGAGGTGTTACAGTGCAATGCTTCCGATGGTAGAATGGGGCGGTCTATGTAAAACCGTCCGGAGAACTCCGCTGCCAAATGTTGAGCGTCGGCCGCGCTGCCACCATTGCCACAAAAGTACACACGGTTACCCTTTCGGAAGGCCTCTGTCATTATTCCGGCTATCCGTGCGATGGTATCTGTCATTACTGCATCATCCGCAATTGCTTCTTTGACCCTGGCAGAGGTCTGTAATATGTGTTGTATTTTCGAAATCATGCATTTTTATTGATGAGTTGTTCGTTAACCATTAACCATTGTCTCAGATGCTCCATGTGTAAAGCCCATCTTCCACAAAAGTGTAACGCACGATATGACCATCAAATTTGTTCAGCACCTTCTCTACTCCGTATTTGGCATTGTCGGGACAGTAGAACATCATAAAGCCACCGCCTCCCGCACCTGAAATTTTTCCTCCCAGTGCGCCTGCATTTTTGGCTTCCGTGTAAAGTTCTTCTATCATTGGCGTACTGATGCCATGTGCCATCTGTCGCTTATAGGCAAAACCCTCGTCTAAGATATGGCCAATGTCGTGTATTTTACCTGTCAGCAGGGCATTCTTCATGTCCAGTGCCTGTTGTTTCAACTTGTGCATGGCCTCGACGGAGTGTTTGTTATTGCTTTTGACGTTCTTTTGCTGTTCTTCGATGATTGCCGACGAATAACGGCTTTGGGCAGTATAATAGAGCAACATGTTGTGCTCCAATTCGCGCAGGTATTTGTGTCCGATACGCAGGGGATTCACAATGACCTTATCATCGGAAAAGAACTCCATGTAATTAACGCCTCCGAAAGTGGCGGCATACTGATCCTGCTTGCCACCTGCCATTCCCAAATCGACGCGTTCTATATCGTAGGCCAAACGGGCAATCTCGTAACTCCCCAACGGCAGCTTGAACCATTCAACGAAAGCTCCGATTATGGCCACAGCCAGCGTCGACGAAGTGCCTAAGCCCGAACCTGCGGGAGCGTCCACAAACGTACTGAGCCGGAATCCGTGAGGCTGGTGCATGAAATCTGTGCGGATACGCTTGTAAATGCCTTTATGCAGCGGAAGAAGATGGTCGATGACAACTTCGTCATCAAGGTTAAGTTCCACGTATTCATTTCGGTCCAAAGCCTCAAGGATCACTTTCGGTTGTTTGAGAGGTTCTACCGTAGCGTGTGCGTAAAGAGATATGGTGGCATTCAGGATTGCGCCTCCGAACAGATCGGAGTAAGGACTTACGTCGGTGCCTCCTCCTGCTAAACCGAGACGAAGAGGAGCTTTAGAGCGATGGAGCATAGAGAATAAATAAAAATGTGCCTTAGAGATATTGTTGAATAATATTCTAAGCCACAAAAATAGGGAAAATATCTTCAGGTTTGTTATGTCGTATTTATTTAAAAGAACATCAGTTTTTGTCCCAGAAAGACTATCCATTAAGAACCCTGTACACAGTGCAAGAAAGTTATGCAACCAATCCTATTTCGCCCCGGGAGGTCTGAATATTCTTTCTCTAAGGTCTATTCTGCTGGGCTTTTAGAGGTTAAAAAAATGGGGCAGATTAATTGGCTTACGCAATTTTTAATCGCGTAATTAGCTACACAGCAACAAGGAGTCAATGGCAACGACCAGAGAGAGTTAACAGGACGGAGGAATGCTATAAGACATCATAATGAATAACCAAACTGCTATCCCTGCAGAAAATTATGCTGTTTTTAGTAGCAGGTCAGAATCCCTCGTTTGCGGAGGGTGATCATACAACTGGTGGAGTTGCCGTAAAGCTTTCCGAAGTCTGCTGCCAGAGAACATCCGGCCTCCAGCCCGTAGAAACGGGGGAACGATTTGTGTACTTCCAGCAACAGCGAAGTATTTCTGACCATGGAAGGGAATGGGGCATAATAAGCGCCGTAGTTCTTACTGAAGGAGGCCAACAGCAGGTAGCTGCATCCGGACAGTTCTCCTTCAGCTCCAAAATGATGTACCTGCACCCGGCTATTCGATGTATAAAGAATTCCGTTTTGATTATAAAATGGAGAAGATATAAAAGGCGTTCCGATTGTCCGGTTAAAATAGTTCCACCCAGATTGATAAACACCATTGGTAAAATAGCCATCCGTTCCACCATAAACAATTCCGTCTTTTTCATTGATAGGACCAGACTGGTCGGTAGTTTGCAGGTATTCATAAAGAATACCCTTTAGGAAACGGAAGCGTTCTGTCCGCAACGTAATTCCCCACAATCCGTCCGGAGCATTCATAGTAGTACCGATTAATTCGATGGGTCCGTCCTCCGATATGTTTTGCCAATAGGCACTTAAATTGACTGCTCCCAGTCTGGATTCTACTTTCAGGCTTTGCGAAATAATATGGTTACCTAAAGCATTTATCTTATCAGTATTCAATGCGTTACTTCCGCCTTGCTTACCTTGTATTATTCGGATAAAATCACCGAAACCGCTCGGTTGTCGCCCCTGTTCGGCGTTGTAACCGCCCCATTGTGCCACATGATCGACGCCATACGAGACGTGTATTGGCAACTTGCCTCCGACCCTGAGGTATCCGTAGAGATGGTGCAGGTAAACTCCTTTCATATAGGTGTTGTCGGTGAACCAACCGTGGGCAATAGCCCCTCTCACCTCCAGCAATCCGAAGGAGTAAGGCAGGGGCGTGAAATGTTCAATTCCGGCGGTTAATTTTGGCATCGGGCGTGCATTCTTCGAAAAGAGGATTCCGCCGCACGACAATACAGAATCCTGACAGCCCAGGTACTCTTCCCTTTGTCCGAACACCAGATCGAATGCCGATAATTTCCCCTGTACATACAGTTCCTGAAACCGGGTATTAGTTTGTTTGTAATCAGTCTGCAGTAACAAGGTCGCTTTGTAGCCGTATTTTAGTAGTTGCGGTGCATTACCCGGTTCCTTGCAGACTCCGACCAGAATGTTGGTGCTATTGGGGGAAGAGAGTACAGAGCCGTATCGGATACTTTGTTGCCAAAAAGGAGCATACTTGCCGGACGAAGTGAGTGTCATTAGCTGTAGATCGTACTGCAGACTATCCTTTTGCGCAAATAAAGGAGTGATGGTGTATAAAATAAAAAGCAGAAAGCTAAGTTGTTTTTGCATTTGAGTAATCAATAACAATAAGTACCAGGTATTTTACCTGCAGAAGAAGCTTGTATTCTTTTCCGTGGTTACGGTGTAAAGCTCCAGAAATTGTTCACCAGTCCGTTATCATCTTCTCCAAGTCCCAGGTAAACGGTTCCGTTGATGGTAAAAGCCACTGCGTTCTCCCTTTTTCCGTTGGGTATCTCTCCCCTGTCAATCCATTTGTTCTGTGCCGGATCAAACTCTTTTACATCTGCCCGGAGGTATTGGTTGGCGGTAACCGAACCTCTCCAGTAACGGCCGGTACACACGCAATAACGATCGCCTACCGCAATGGCAAGAGTATTTTGCCGTCCATGGTCAGGCATAGGTTGCCGTTGTTTCCAGCTATCGGTTTCAGGGGAATATTCCCACCAGTCGTTATAACTCTTGCATTGGTATCCGGTTCCGAAGTAGCAATGGTTGTCACCGTGACAGGCTACCGCTACTTCACGGCTTTCGCCCGTAAAAGCATTGAGGGGTATCCATCGGTCTTCTACAGGGAGATATTTCCAGAACTTGCAGGTAGAGCCACTCCCGTTGAATCCAGAACCGACATAAATTTCATTGTTATAGACAAAGCAGGCGCAGGCATCCGTAAAATTACTTGGAAAGTCTGCCTTACGCGTCCATAGGTCGCGATTCGGATCATATTGCCAAAAGTCGTTGAGATAAGCAGCAGTGTCGGATGAATCACCTGTTTCTTTGCAATATCCCAAACCGACATAAGCAGATTCGTTTGCTACAGCTGCAATCGCTTTGACCCGAGCTTTACCGGGGAAACTGTTTTTTTGCGTCCAGCTATCGGTTGTCGGATCGTATTGCCAGCAATCGTTGAGGGAAGAGCCGTCGCGGTTGCGCCCCAATGCTACATATCCTTTGCCAGCTATTGCAAAGGCGACGGCCGAGGCCCTCCCTCCATCGGGAATGGTGTTTTTTTGTATGTAAGTGAACTGCGTTCTTTCTAATAGCATTTCATTGTTGCAGGCAATGAACAGCAGGATGGAAAGGAAGATATATATAGATAGTCTGAGACATTTCATTTTTGACACGAATGATTAATAAGGGTCAGGACTTAGGAACTAATGATCGGAAATCAGCTACTGGAAATCAGAAGGCAAAAATCGATAGAGCAATCGAGGTGCCAACAACTGTGTACTTAATACTGAAGACTCTTTCTTATATCAGGTTTCCTGTGTCCTGCAGATTGTCAGGTTAGGGGCTCTGTTTCCTGTTTTTCGGATTCCTCTTTCAGGCTGACTTTGAAAAGCGACCAGAAATAGAGAGCCGCAAACCAAAGGATTGCCAAAAATCCTCCGATAAATCCACCGATAAGGATTCCTTTGGCCTTACCCAGACGTTGCTTTTCAAGTGGGTAGGTAGGCGCATCGATTACCTGTACCAGCGGTGTCTCCTGATTGATGGTCATTTTCATCACTTCGAGGTTCTTGATCATTTCAGCATAAGTAGCTCCTGCTACCTGCATGTTGCTTTGCGAACGAACCACTCCGACACTGGCCACCTGACGAACGGCATTGGGTACTGCATCAGCCTGTGAGGCACGTGCTGCTACCGCTCCGTTGAAGATAGCTTTGACCGAGTCGGCCTGATGGAGCAGTTTCATGTAGTTATCGCGCGACACCTTGGTTTTTGTATATACGTAAAAGTCGGTTGTCTCGCGGATCAGGTTTTCCACAAATAGTTTGGAAAGATCTTCGTTTTCCGACACAAAGGTAATGTCACCGATACTCAGTTTTTTGCTGCGTTGGGCTACGGTAAGCATGGGCTTTTTAATTATCCTTTTATAAATGGATTGCAGAATACTGTCCTGAGCCCGTGTATAAGTTTTTCTGTCCTGACTGAGAGGGAATGCCATCTTTTGGAGTTCCGGTTTTTTGCTTTTACTCCATTTCTTCTGCAATTCGTAAGTATCTATATAAAGGTTCAAAAGGTTAGTCGTTTTACCATTGATGGTGGTAGGGCAGAGCAGTGTTTGTTCTACCAAGCGGAGGGAAGCGAACAATTCGTAGAGATTGTCTCCTCCAAAGGCGCTGCTGGCTCCTCCAATATTCACTCCAAACTGGCTTGCAAGACCTGCAAGGTTTGATAAACTACCTCCTCCTTTCTCATCCTGTAAGGCAAAAGAAAGTTTGGCAGTATAGGTCGGTTTGGTAAGAAAAGATGTTGTAAGGCCGATTGCGGCTCCGGCTACAGCAATGGCAATTACGATCCACTTTTTGCTCCAGACTCTTTTCTTGATAGTTGTTAGATGCTGAATTATTTCTTGTAAGGATATTTCGTCCGATTGATTTGGTGTGGTCATTTTATATTAGTTTTTCAACACAAAGTCACAAAGACTCTAAAATTTAAATTTAATACCTGTTTTATTTTTAATCAGTGTGCATCAGTGTAATCCGTGGACAGTATTTAGCCAAGTTCCAAGTCCCAAATTCCAGGTTCCTCATGCGAATCATTAATCCTTAACAATTAACCATTATTTTGGATTTAATTCGAGGCAATCTGTGTAATTCGTGGACAGTAATTTCTGGTTCCCAGTCCCTGTTTTCTAATCTCTGTTTTTAGAACGATTTAATCAATGTGATAATCAATGCTGCCATTGAAACAATACTGGATGTAATGCCGATGGATTCCGCCGTACTCATTCCTTTCTTTTCCGGTTTCAGAGGCACTACTATGCTTGCTCCCGGTTTCACCTTCGGATAGACCCGAAATCCGAGGAAATGCGAGGTGGCGTCCACCGCTCCGTTCGGATACACTACATAGGTTTTGCCAGCCAATGCTTTAGCACTGAAACCTCCGGCGTTGGAGATATAATATCCAAGCGACCGTCCGCTCTGATAACGTACGGAAGCGCTGCGGAGTACCTGTCCCGATACATTTACCGTTTCCAACTGTTTCGGAATGGAAAGCACATCACCTTCTTCCAATTGAAGATCGTATTTGGAATATGGATGTTTCATAATCTTTTCCAGACGAATATCGACAATATCGGAGGTGACGGCATCTAACTTTTCCGTTTGGAGGGAATCGATAGCGTTGGTTTTACTTTTTACCTTTAAGGCTGCGTCTTTTTTAATGATCTCCATAGCTTTTTGATCCACAGCTTCCTTTTTGTGTTTTCGAGTCAGGAAAGCTCCTTGTGAATAAGCATAGGCAGAGAGGCCTCCTGCCTGACCAAGCAGATCGGAGATGCGTTGCTTTTTCGATGTCAATACATAGTTGCCAGGAGCAATTACCTCGCCTTCTATCGTTACCTCTTTCATATCTTCCGCACCGAAGATAGGACGAACTACCACGCGATCCTCCCGTTTGAGTTTGAAAGTGGCAGCTTCCCCGTTTTCCAGATCAGAGCTCATTTTAATCTTGAACGATTCAGCCTTGATGACATTTTCATTCAGTGTTTTTACATCTGTAATCTGGCGATACACTTCTATTTCACCTACGTTGGCTCTGTTTTTAAAGCCGTCGGCAAGGAGGATGATGTCTTTCAAAGTCATGCCTTCGCCGAATGGATATTTGGCCGGTTTCATCACTTCGCCTGAAATATAAACAAAGTCACTCTCTTTCATATCAAGAATGGAGCTGATATAGATGCTGTCTTCCCGTTGAAGCATTATGTCGTTTTGTCCGTTCAGAACCTCTTTCGGACTAAAAGAAGCAACTTCTGTGATGCCCACGTTGTTTTTGCGGAAGATTACCGCGCTGTTTGAAAAAGCATCTTCTTTCAACCCCTCGGCTAACCGGATAAGGTCTTTGGCTTTCATTCCTTCCTTTAAAGCGTACACTCCCGGACGATAAACAGCTCCGGCAATTTGTACACGGTTAACAAAGCGATTCAGTAGTTTCCCAACCGTATATTCGTCTCCGGGTTCGGTCTGGAAGCTCTTGAAGTCGTCGTTCCCAATACTTACCACACTCCGTTCTTTCAGGGTGTTGCGGTAACCGGTTATGCTTTCACGGTATGCTTTTTCGGTAAATCCTCCCGCAAAGGTAATCAGATCCTGCAGGGTCTCTCCTTTTTTCATTTCGAAAATGGCAGGTGTCTTGACTTCACCGGTCAGCGTGACTCGGTTTTTATAGGGGAGCACCTTCACCACATCCTGATCCTGCAAGCGGAAGTCATGTTGTTTTCCGTAGGCAAGGAAGTCGTACAAATCAATGGTTTTTATCACCTGATTGTTGCGGATTATTTGTATATCACGGAACGAACCGTTCTCTTTCGGACCTCCGGACTGGTAAAGCGCATTGAAAACCGTTGCCAGAGAGGGGATAGTAAAGCTACCCGGATGTACCACTTCGCCGATGACGTGTACTGTTATGCTGCGGATATTGCCCAAATTGATGCTGACAGATGTATTCCCGGAAGCCAATCCTTTGTAGGTGGCTGTCATGCGATTTTTGATTACCCGTCGAGCCTCGGCAATGGTTAGTCCGCTTACATTTACCACTCCAACGAGGGGAATACGGATGTTTCCTTCAGGACTAACGTATAATTTGTGCGAAGCTTCGGATAACCCGGTAATGTCGATCAAAACTTCATCATCCGGCCCCAAAACATAATCCTGCGGGGTAGCCAAACGGAGGTTGGGCTCAAAGCTCATAGTCGCGTTCTTAAAAATAGAGGTTCCGAATACCTTAGGTTTGGAAGCTCTGACAGAATCGCGTTTCCATTGGTCGGATTCGAATCCGTTTTGAGCTTCGTCTCCTGCCATGTTAAGCTGGTTATCTGATTCCTGATACCTGTTTCCTGATTTTACCTCATGCCCGGAATATTGCACGATACGTTTCTTTAGTTTGTCGGCTTCGGTTTGCGAAACGCCTTGGGCAGCCGCATATTTATCAATTTGATTGGCCGATATGCCTTGTGATTGCATCTGTTGCATCAGTTGACCGATCTGCGAATCGCTAAGATTATCTACATTGAGGTTCTTGAGGCTTGATAATGATTGAGCATTTAGTTGGCAGATCCCGATAGCCAAAGAGAATGATACAATTAGCAGTATCGTACGTTTTATGTGACTCATTATAATAAATGGTTTTGAAATAGCTTTTATTTTGAAAGAATATTTTGAACACGATGAAAAACAAAAGCGCATACTCGGGGTGCATATGGTAACATTGCAGTGAAGCATGCTAATAGCATTAAAAGGGCATATCCGTTCCATTGTCGTAGTGTATAAATGATCACAAACACACAGAGGTTGAGTACCACAATGACAATGGACGCATGCAGATGGCTGTAGCCTAAAGCCAGATATTTATGATGCAAATGTGTCATATCGGGCGAAAAGGGCGATTTCTTATTCTTTAGGCGGATGATAAAAACTCGAGCCATATCTCCCAATGGAATAAATACGATTGCCATGGAGAGCATAGGAGCCGCGAAATAAACAGATTTACCAGCTGAAAACTCGTTGAATTTTATGGCCATCACGGCGATCAACAGACCGACAATCAAAGAGCCGGTATCGCCCATAAAAACCTTATTGCGATGACCGAAGAGATTGTAAAGCGAAAATGAATAGAGGGCACCTACAATGGCAGCACAAAGAATAACATACTCCAGATGCCCCCACACGAAGAAGAAAATGCCAAACAACAGGGACATTAGAATACCCAAGCCACTGGCCAACCCGTCGATGCCGTCAATCAGGTTAAAGGCGTTGGTCAGTCCCACAATGGTGATAAGTGACAGGACAACGCTGCTGGTGTAACTCAGCACATCGATGCCGAAGATGCCGTGCAAATGGGTAAAGCGGATATCGCCCAACACAATCAGGATAATGGCACATACTGTTTGTACCCCGAATTTCATCCGGGGCGAGATGATCAGAATATCATCTTTGATGCCGATAAAAAAGAGCATAATAATAGCAGCCAAAATATAGCGAAGATCGTTATATTCCATACGGCCAATAGCTAATAATACAGCGATAATGATGCCGATAAAGATAGCTACACCACCTAAATTAGGAATCGGTTTCTTATTTACCTTCCGTTTATTCGGTTTGTCCATCAGATTCTTCTCTTCCGAGATGCGGACAATAACCGGAATGCTTAGGTAAACCAGAAAACCGCTGATCAGAAGTGCAGAGGCTAATTGTAATACTATCGATAGTTCCATGCTGTTAGTTATCTAATCGGATTATATTCTACAAACATATACCAGACTTTGTTTTATGAGACATTCGTAATTAATTCACTAGTTAATATTAATATTGCAAAAATACAACAAAACAAACAAGTTGACAAGGTTGCTAAATCGTCGAGTTATCTTAATAATTTTCGGTATATCAAATTTCCCCAATTCGCAGGCAAGATGCGCACTCCAAAACGGATGGCAATATTTGAAAACATTGTTACTAAGTTTATCATGCCCTGTTGATACAAAAACCACTGTAATTGGCATTCACTTTGAGCATATTTAATGTTATTGCGCCGCTTAAAGGCATCTTTTCCTAAACGAAAAAACAGTAAGCTTTCTTGTATATTATGAAAGATTGCTCCATTTTTAAGCATTTTCATCCAAAGCACATAATCGTCTAATTTGCCTAAAAGCATATAGCCCCCTGCTTCAATGACTTTACTCTTTTTGAACATAACAACCGGATGGTTCAATGGACAACGGCTTTGAGCATATTTCTTGATCTGTTGATGTTTTTCAGGTACTTTTCTAGTACTCGATACATGATCAATCGATTCGTAAAATTCATCAACCCAAGAACTTGCAATGTCAATTGAAGGATTGTTATTAAAAAGACGTATTTGCTTTTCAAACCTGTCAGCCTTGGAATAATCATCAGTATCCATTCGGGCGACTAGTTCGTGCGAACAGTGTTTTAACCCTTCATTTAACGCAGGACCTTGTCCGATATTTTTGTTAATTTGTACAATTCTTAGTGTATCTGGATATTGTTTTTGGAATTTATCAATAACCCTTTGCTGGTTATCCGTTTTTTCTCCATCAATAACAAGCACTACCTCAGTGGGAGGATAGGTTTGCTCGAAGATGCTTGTCATTGCTTGTTCAAAAAAGAAAGGATCATTGGTTACATATAATGAAATCAATACTGAAAATGGAGTGTCCATGTGCAAATCTATGATAAATAACCTTTATAATATGTTTCAATGTATTCTTCCAATGCAACTCGCCAGTCTCTCATTAGGTTTATATTTCGAATATTCAGTTTTCTATCTACAAGTCGCTCGCAGGCTGGCCGTTCTGCAAAATATGTATCTTTGAAATAGTCGGATGACACAGAAATTAATTTTACCTTTTTGTGTAATTGTGTTATTTTTAATAATTCTTCAGCTACTTCAAAGCGACTGGTTTGTCCTCCGCATACCATATTGTACAAACCCCAATATTGATTTTCTAATAAAGCTTTTACGTTGTTGGCAAAATCTTGTGTGTATGTCGGAGTTCCATCTTTGTCATCTACAATATATAGTTCTTTGGCACCATTTTTTAATTGTTTCATGAGCTTTTGAATAAATTTTTTATCTTTTGAAGGGCCTGCGCCCATCATCCAACCGGCTCTACATACCAAAAATCGCTTTGCATTCTCTACTACGAACCTCTCTCCCATGTATTTAGACCGGGCATAGACTCCTAGCGGATTAGGGGTGTCCCAATCATCGTATGATTCTTTCTTGCCATCGAAGATGCCGGCAGTGGAAATGTAGAGTAAAGGGATATCTAATTCATTAGCGATATATACTGCATTTTCGACAGACATGGTATTCGTAGCATAGGTATCATCGGGATTTTGTTCACAATATTCTAAGTCGGTATAAGCTCCCAAGTGGAATAAATAGTCAGGGGCGAACTCTTTAACCTGTTTTCGATACTCGGATAAATTTCTAAAATCCAAAAAGCTTAGCCATTCTGCATTCACATCTTTATCTGTGCAACGAATGTCATATTCATTTTTAAAATTTTGATAGAATGCTTCTCCTAGCATTCCTCCACAACCTGCAATGTAAATTTTCTTTTTCATACGTTTTTGAATTTATTCACTATTAAATCATGCATTTTTTGACCTAACGTTGATATTATTATTCTGTGTAAATATTTTTTTAATTTATATACTAGTCCTTTTTGAGCCCAACTAACTTCAAAGTGGTGTATTGTATAAGTTTCTGAGGTAATATGTATTTGCTTAGTGTGATAATTTTTGGGTGAAAAATAATGAGCAGGATATAAAGTTAATCCGGCATTATTTAGTACAATGCTGTCTGATATATTTTTAGGCAGAGAATAGTCCTTGTCTAAAATCTCTCCCATAATTCCAGGCAGCGGACGCATTTCAAGTGTTCCATCTGATTTTATAAAATGTTTGTCTTTATAATAGTCCAAACATTTTTTTACCCATTCCATTCCTTGTCCAGCTCCCATTACTGCGGGTTCTAAACATCCTGCGGTTTCAAACCCCATAAAAGAAGTTTGTTCTAAAAGAGGTGAAATATCCTTGATGACCTCTATATCGCTATCTAGATATATTCCACCTTCAGTATAAAGAGCATAGAGCCTTATATAATCTGCGGCAAAAGCATATTTTTTATTTGCATAGGCTTCTTTTACCCAAGGAATATTCTCAATGTTAAACTTATTTTTATCCCAAAGCACAAATTCATAATCTGGTAGATACCTTTGCCATGAAGCTATGCATTTTGAAATTAATTCCGGATAAGGCTCGTCACTGAGCCAGCAGAAATGGATTTTTTTTGGTATCATTAAGACTTTATTTTTGTATATGCAAGAGCTATTTCTTCCCAATTTGAAGGCATTTCATGTTGAAGAAATGCCTTATTTTTGTTTTGTATCCTTAGAAAACTATCATTGTTAAAAGAATTCAGAGCACTTGAAATTATGCTATGAGCCTGATGAGGTTCAATGATTATGCATGTATGATATAGTTCATTTGTGACAAAAAGGCCACTTGTAGAAATGACACAAGTCCCATTTGCTAGAGCAGCTAATAAAGAGCCTCGTCTTTCTGATGCCCCGTCAGGAAATGGCAAGTACACAATTTTTGTGGAATTAAGTATTTCAATGACCTCCTTTTCTGGTTGGTTAGTATATAAATTGATCTGATATCTATGCGCTAGTTGTTCTATTTTTTTGAAATATTCAACATATTCAGGCACAATTTGTCCAGTTATTGTAATGTTCATATCCATCCATTTGAGATCTTTTACACATTCTAAGAATTGTTCTATGCCTTTATTTGGTCGAATCTGTCCGAAATACGTTAGATGAATTGATCTATCACTGTACATTCTAAGAAAGGAAGAAGCCTTTATATTAGAGTGAATCTTTATAATAACTATTTTTGAAATTTTTGCCGGTAAAATTTTTAATATATATTCTTTTTCGTATTGATTTGTCACAACAATATTAGATGAAAACGCTATGAGGAAAAGAGAATAGAGTTTAGCTCGCCAAGTCCGTTGTGAAAATTCATGCAGCGTTAGAATAATAGTTTTGGTCGTAAAGACATGGTAATATATGGCTAATATTAGAGGCACAAAGCTCCATTTATAACCCTGAGTTGGATATTGAATATTCAAACGATCTAATTTATATCTATTTATTTCTTTTATTTTTTTGATTGTAGATATTAAAGACCAATTTGCGCTATAAAATATTTCAAATTGATGAGACATGCTATTAGTTAGATTTGCAATATAGTCTCCAACTCCACAGACGTCAGGAGGGTAAGAACCAGTTATCACCAATATTTTACTTGTATTCATAATTATCAAATGTTAGTATTGACTGATATGGTAAATAGGCTTCTGGATATACACTAAGAGAATTTAGAATTTGCATGAAGCAGTATATTACCAAGATAGGAATTATTAACAATCTTACGGTTTTAGTCATGTAAGGTATGCAGATTGCAAGCAAGAAAATCTCTATAATGGCAAAATAAGTAGACAACGTTTGTAAGACAGCGAAGCCGTTGAAAGACATATATACTAAAATGCCAGCAAAGTATAAATTAAAGAGATATTTTGCAATGTCATATTTTTGATTACGAATCTTTGGAATGTAATAAATGAATAGAACTAAAAATAAACTCCGTTTTATTATTGCAAACAGGAAATGCTGTGGAGTGTTAATTGTTTCCATTGATTCATTGTCCTGATTTTCTGTGTAATATACAAATTTTATTATAAGAGGATTTGACGAAAAAAATAGAGTCGTGAATTTTTCTAGAATAAGCTTTGGTAATTCTATCATACCAAGAAAAAATCCTATAATCCAAAGTGAAATAATAGTCTTTGTTTTAATCATCGCTTTGGGAATAACAATGCCTATTAATCCAATTATTGCGCTATTATGAAATAAAAGTGCAATAAGTTGTAAAACTGAGTATCTGAACCATTGTCTATGATATGTATAGATAAATGCGTACAATAATAATCCAATTGAGATCATGCGTCTATTACTTCCCATAAAATGAGATAGAAAGAAACTAGCATAAAATATTAGTAAAGATAGATTTGGATGTGTCGATAAATGTCTAATTAATAGATAAATAATTAAAATTGCGATAAAGCTATCAATGCATAGGAAAAAAGTATAATTATTCCAAATTGCTTTAGAAATAGCATTTAGGAATACATATCCTAAATCAAAGTGTTCTACACTAAATAAAGATGGTAGATGATCTAAAGGGAGTGTGTCAAACAATTCTTTATATGAATCCCAATCTGTACCAGTCTTCCACCGAAGCGAAAGAAAGAACCATAAGATGACGCATGAAAAAAATGCGGTGAGATATCGATACTTATTTAGATGACATTCAAAGTCAAAGAATAAAAATGATAAAAAGATAATATATAGAATTATATATATCTTTCCATTAATTATTAATTGGGATAGTATATCAGTCATGATAAAAAAGTCTATTTCATCTTATTCTCTGAATAGTTTATTGACGATAGTAAATTCTCCCAATCATCTGTAATTTTTGTAAGTGAAAATTTTTCAACATTAGTTGTTGACCATTTAGAATATTGGTTACGAAGAGCCTCATTGCTCATTAATAGCGATAACTTCTCTGCGAATTGTTTTTTATTAAATGATTTTATGATCAGATCAGGGTGGACTATATCAGTGACAGCTCTAAAAGAATCAAATGCCATTGGTATTGCACCAAATTGCGAAGCCTCTATTAAGGATAAAGGCAATCCTTCGTGATCGGAAACAAGGCAACAGATTGCAGCTCGCTTATAAAATGGCTGAACATTTGAGCAAAATCCTTCAAAAATAATACTTGGGATCTTTTGGGCCTTTTTCATTAAGTTGGCTTTATCCGCTCCATCACCAATTATTCGCAAAGTCCAATCAGGGTGTTGCTCATAAATTTGCTTCCAAATATCAAGTAACCTTGAAACTTTCTTTTGTCCTTCACATAATCTTCCAACGTATAAAACTTCATTATATTTCTGATAATTTGAAGGAGAATTTACGCTGATAGTCAATGGATTATAAATATATGTCAATTTGCTTATGCTGCACGTATCATGCATAATTAATTGGTTGAACGCTTCAACATATTGAGGTGATAATAAAACATATTTATCCGAGTTGTTGTATTCAAAATATCGACGCTTTACTTGGATATGTCTGATGTGAGTCATGTATATGGGCCAAATCAGAAACTTGATAAGACCTTTAACGCTGTTTGTTGCGATACTGGGTTTTTCAACAATTTCATTATGGTGAACAGTGATTACTGGAATTTTACAAATTGCACCAATTTCTGAGCAAAGGTGCATCAAAATCATAGAATTATTGTGGTAAATTAGAACCTCAAATTTACCAGAAATTACTAATTTATGCAGATATTCTTTATTCTCCCTTGCTATTTTGTGTTTCGAGTTCGGAAACGTTTTTATCTTAAGTTTGTCAATATCTAGAAAGGAATAATCTTGTCGATTAATGGGTGCAAAATATGTAATAATTGTTACTTTATGACCCCTGCTCGCTAAAGAGTTGGTAAGTAACAACGCAACTTTTTCTAGTCCTCCTAGATGTTGAAAAGAATGACAAGCAACTAAAATATTCATTTCTTGTAAATAATTATGGTTGGCTCCAAAAATATCATTTTAATTTGTTCGGCGCGAAAAAGACATAAAGGGAACAGAATTTTATAAAAAATATAATATTTGTCAGAAATAGAAATGTTTTCAATTTATTTCTCATTCCCTTCGTGTGGTTCAAAATAGAAATTTTATAGCCACTTGTGCAAAATTCCGAGTTGGCATCTAGAATAATTTTTAAAATTGAAGATGAATTAGAAAAAGAATGTTTGTTTTTGCAGAAGGCGATACAGCGCGTTATAAAAGTTTCTACTCGCGCAATTTTAATCATTAGAATATCGTCTTTTGCTGTAAACTGTGATATAACAAGCTTCTCTAATCGAATGTCAGTTTTTAACCAGTCAAAATAATTTAAGGTGATCTTTTTTGTTATGGCATTAGGATTGCCTTGGAAATAATAAAATTTACCAGTGCAAAATACGACTTTATTAGCTTTTAATAGATTTACTCTAGTTGTATATTCGTCAGCATTCGTAGAAAAATCAAACCATCCTGAAGATATTAGAGAATATCGAGTTAAATAAAACCCATGTATTCTCCATCCTATGCTAAGGAGAAAAGCTTCTTTCCCAGTTAAGCTTAAGTTGTAGTTTTTGTTAGGAGGATAAGTACATTTATCCTCTTGAACCAAATTGTTATTATACAATAAATACATTTCAGGAATGATAATATCAGCGTCAGACGTAATGGCTCTGTTTACCATGCTTTCTAACAAAGCTTTGTCTAGAATGTCATCTTGGGACATATAAAAAACATAATCTCCTTTTATAAATGGCAAAGCATAGTTCAACGATTTTGGTACGCAGCCCTCATTTAATTTTCGAAATAATCGAACTCTGTTATCCGTCTTGCTAATATCCGAAATTAATTCGTAGCTCTTGTCATTAGACTCATCATCAATACAAATTAATTCAAAATACGGGTATGTTTGCTGAATGACAGAATTTAAGCTTTTCCTTAAATATTTTTCGCCATTAAATACTGGCATCAATATTGAAACCAATGGGGTGTTTTGAATCATGTGTTATATTAAATAAGTATTTCAAAGAAAAAGGGACTATATTGTTAATGCCAAATCCTATATTTTTTACAGTAAAAATATGCTGCCAGAGTGACAAATATCTCTGTAAATAAAGTGACAATAGATATATTTATAATGGAAAAGCATGAAATCAAATATAAGCAGGTGACTTGGATGAAATAAAAAAACGCTCCTCCAGCAATGATTTTACTAAATGTTCTTGTATATCCGAATGGAATTAATATCTGAATAGCAAAAATATTATTCATTGCAATAACCGGGACTGTTGTCGCTAAGATACATGTTGTTAATTGTGAATCTATCATTTGCCGTCCTCCAAAAAAGAGGATGATATATTTTGACATTAGAATTGCGATTGTTGAGAGTATTGTATTGCCTAATAATGACAATTTAAATATTTTCTTTATGAATATAATATTTTTCTCTTTACTTATTTTTGGAAATATGCTTTGATTTAGTATGCTAAGAGGTTGTTTTAAAAGAGTTGTAATTTTTTCTGCAAGATCATAATAAGCAACCTCTGTCATGCCTAAAAATGTGCCTGTTATAATCTTATTGGCGTTAACATATATGCTAGCAGAAGCACTTGAAATAAAAATGGGAACTGAATCTATAAAATAATATCGCAATGTTGATATCTTTTGCCATCTGAAAGAAATATTATGTCGGACGAAAATAAAATACAAAGAAACAGCCCCAGCCACAATAGCTCCGATACCATAGATAGCTGGAATTAATAAAAAATCAGATGATTGGTGGATTAATACAAAAATCAGAAACACAAAAATGAGCCTACTTATTAATGTAATGAAGGTTATATATTGCATTTTTTCAAGGCCTTGGTAATACCATATAGGAAAAATGACCTCATAGACACATGCCCACATGGAAACGAAAAAAAGAATTTCATATCCCCGGGTTCTGGGAATCCAGAATAATAAGACGCTTAAAATAATAAAAGCAATTACGAGCAACAGGCTCTTCAAAACAAAAACACTACTTACAATTTCACTGAGCTTTTTTTTGTCATCTCTGTAAATGCTAACAAATCGTGTCGCTGAAATATTAAATCCAAAACCTACCAATATAACCAAATAATTTACGATTGCTTGAGCAAAAACAACTGTTCCGAATGTCTCTTTCCCAATTACACGTATTAGGTATGGGTAAGTTGCTAATGGTATTAAAAGATTTATAAGTTGCAATGCCGATAAATAAGAGAAATTTTGAATTATAGATTTATTGTTAGACAGTTTTTCTATTATAGTATTTTTCGTGATCAGCATCAATAATTATTTTTTGCATTATTATTTGTCGGAGCTAGTATGAAAAACATCGATAAAATATTCTATCTCTGTATTTGAATAAAAATCAATTGTTTAATGTTTGCCATCCATTCCCGATTATCCAGATACCACTTCACTGTCTTTTCAATCCCTTCTTCAAATTGCAGGCTTGGTTCCCAGCCTAGTTCATTTTTCAGTTTGGTAGAGTCAATAGCATAACGAAGATCGTGTCCTGCACGGTCGATAACATATGTAATCAGCTTTTCAGATGTGCCATCGGGACGATTGAGTAGTTTGTCTACCGTTTTAATGATTACTTTGATCAGGTCGATGTTTTTCCATTCGTTAAAGCCGCCTATATTGTAGGTGTCGCCTGCTTTCCCTTTATGGAAGATCAAGTCGATAGCACGGGCATGATCTTCTACATACAGCCAGTCGCGTATATTTTCTCCTTTCCCATATACTGGTAGCGGCTTATTGTTTACAATATTATTGATAAACAAAGGAATCAGTTTTTCCGGGAATTGGTACGGCCCGTAATTATTGCTACAGTTGGTGACAATGGAGGGCAACCCATAAGTGTCGTGAAAGGCACGTACAAAATGGTCACTGCTTGCCTTGCTTGCCGAATAAGGAGAATGGGGATCATATTTAGTCGTTTCTACAAAGAAAGAATCGTCCATTTGTAATGCACCATATACTTCATCGGTGGAAATGTGGTAAAAGAGTTTGTCGCTAAAATCAGACTCCCAGCTAAGTTTTGCAGCCTGCAGCAACGATAAGGTACCCATTACATTGGTACGTGCAAACGTAAACGGGTCTTTGATGCTGCGATCCACATGACTCTCTGCGGCCAGATGAATTACCCCGTCAATAGTATATTGTCCGAACAAACTCATTATCGTATCGAAGTCACAAATATCAGCTTTGACAAAGGTGTAATTTGGTCGATCCTGAATATCTTTCAGATTTGCTAGATTGCCGGCATAGGTCAGTTTGTCCAGATTGATTATATGATAATCGGGGTATTTGTTGACAAATAACCGTACTACATGCGATCCGATAAATCCGGCGCCGCCGGTGATAAGTATGTTTCTTTTGTAATGCATAGTTGTTTAGTAATTGGTGAATAGTGACTGGCGACTGGTGACAAGCAATTAGTAGATAAACCTGTCACTAGTTACTAGTCACTCATCACCATCGTAAATGGTGATGTTAACTTTTTCAGCTTTGGGTGATATTTATCTTTTTCCGATAATACAACTTTATCGACTGGGATTTGCCAGTCGATTGCCAGTTCGGGATCATCCCAGGCTAATGCTCCTTCGTGTTGAGGAGTATAAAAATTATCACATTTGTACTGGAAGATTACTTCGTCGGTCAGAACACAGAAGCCATGCGCAAATCCTCTCGGGATAAAGAATTGCCGGTGGTTCTCTTCCGTAAGTTCTACCGCTACGTGTTGTCCGTATGTGGGAGAACCTTTACGGATATCTACTGCTACATCCAATACGGCTCCTTTAATGACACGAACCAGTTTGCTTTGTGCGAAAGGAGGCCTTTGAAAATGTAATCCCCGCACGACTCCATACGAAGACTTACTCTCGTTGTCCTGCACGAATATAGTTTTGCAAACTTTTTCTTCAAATTCACGTTGCGAAAATGATTCGAAGAAATATCCCCGGTCGTCTTTGAAAATACGGGGTTCAATGATAATAAGGCCTTCTATGTTGGTTTTGATTACGTTCATGGTGTCTCGTTCCCTATTTTACGAGTTGCAACAAATATTGTCCATACTGATTTTTTTTCATGGGTTGTGCCAGTTCCCTTAATTTGTTGGCATCGATCCAGCACTTACGAAATGCAATCTCTTCTAAGCATGCAATTTTAAGTCCCTGGCGTTTTTCAATCACTTCCACAAAGGTGGACGCCTCGGCTAAAGAGTCGTGGGTACCGGTGTCTAGCCAGGCAAATCCCCGCCCAAGTAATTGTACTTTCAGGTTTTGCTCTTTCAAAAATTCTTGGTTAACAGTCGTTATTTCAAGTTCCCCTCGTGCTGATGGCTTAATCTGTTGGGCAACCTCTACCACTTTGTTAGGATAGAAATACAAACCAACGACGGCGTAATTCGATTTGGGTTGAAGGGGCTTCTCTTCAATAGAGATAACATTCCCATCCTTGTCAAATTCCGCTACGCCATAACGTTCCGGGTCATTGACATAATACCCGAAAACGGTCGCTTTATTTTGATCAGCATTAGCAACAGCCTCTGCTAACATCTTGCCAAAGCTTTGACCGTAAAAAATATTATCGCCCAACACCAGACAAACAGAATCTTGTCCGATAAACTTTTCTCCTATTATGAATGCCTGAGCTAATCCATCCGGAGAAGGTTGCTCGGCATATTCAAAGGTTACGCCATAATCCGAACCATCGCCCAATAGACGACGAAATCCGGGTAAGTCTTGTGGCGTTGAAATAATCAGAACTTCGCGAATGCCCGCCAGCATCAGAACCGATAATGGATAATAAATCATCGGTTTGTCGTACACAGGGAGGAGTTGTTTACTAACTCCTTTGGTGATGGGATATAATCGAGTGCCGGATCCTCCGGCAAGTACAATGCCTTTCATTCTATAATAATTTCTTCTTTTAAGGTAGAATGGAATTGATAAATCAGTGACACAAACTCCATGTAGCTATAATTAATTCATTATAAGAGAACCTTGGGTGTTGCGAAGTCACATGATCGTTTCATTTTCATATTACATCTTAATTTTTAGTTCCTCTATGACGATAATAAAGATCGTACGAATCTAAACTAACTCGCAGAATTTGAAAAATAATGTTGTTGGCAGGTTGATTATCAATTTGTGTTGGCAGGATAACCAAGATGCCCGAATACAATCAGCATATCGTTCTCCTTTATAAAAAAGATTATGATAGGCTAACACATAAGATAAGGAAACAATCGTCTGTATAGACTTTAACAATCAGTCGGTTGATTCATCGCTTTGAACTCCGATCCCGAAAGCTAATTCCCATTATTCCCTTGCGTTGTAAATTGGTCTTGGTTAGTGGCACAAAAAGGGATGAGACTGGCCTCTGGATGATAAACTTTTTTGGTTTGGATATAGACAACAGTCCCTCTGATTTTGGTGTGCAAATTTACGGATTTGTTTTGGTTGCACAAACAACAAAGTGCGATTTTAACTTAACGGAAAAAGTAAGAAATAAGGGATAATTGTTAATTGTAAGAAGACTCTGATACTAGCGATCAGGGACAAGAAACAAGAGGGCGGAATACTAGTGGTAATTTACGTTTGGAAGCTTTATTTTTCTTTGTGGTACGTGGTGGTATCTTTGTGATCTTCGTGGTAAAATCAGGTTAGCCACAAAGATATGATTCAATTCAGATGTCAGGGCTACGTTCCTCCGGCTAACTTGTTGTTCTGTTTTCTACCAAGATGCCAGGGCTAATGCCCCTAAGTAACGAGAATATTTAAACCATGAAGGAATTAAGAACAGTAAGTTGGATTCTTCAAATACTTAATGTCTTAATGGTTAAATAGGACAAATGGCACGAATTATTTTACTAATCCGTGCCATTTTCGATGATTCAGACAAAAATGAGAACAATTAACACATCTATTCTTGCCACTTGTCGCGATTCTTCTGACAATTAACCATTACTCATTTTTTATGTACCATTCATACATCCGTTTTACACCTTCTTCGATGTCAATTTTGTGATGCCAGCCCAGTTGGTGAAGTTTGGAGACATCGGTAAGTTTGCGCATAGTACCGTCGGGCTTGTCGCTGTTGAACAAAAGCTCACCTTTGTATCCGACCGTTTCTACAATCAGTTCGGCCACTCCGCGGATAGAAATTTCTTTTCCGGTGCCGATGTTAATGTGGCAGTTGCGAATGTCACGGTCGCCCGCTTTGTAGGTATCTTTGAAATCGACGTGCTCCATAACAAAGACACTCGCGTCGGCCACTTCTTCGCTCCAAAGGAATTCGCGCAAGGGTTTGCCGGTTCCCCACAGTTTCACCTGGTTGGCAGTAATGCCATATTTGCCGAGAATAGCTAAGATATCATCAGCTGAGCTTTCGCCGGAGACGTCTTCCACCGGACGAAGATTCAGATCCTTTCGAACGCCTTCCATATTGCCTTCATTCAGACATTTTGCCAAATGTATTTTGCGAATCATTGCAGGAAGAACATGGCTTCGTTCCAAATCAAAATTATCGTTTGGGCCATAAAGGTTGGTGGGCATTACTGCGATATAGTTGGTGCCGTATTGCAGGTTGAAGCTTTCACACATTTTGAGTCCTGCAATCTTGGCAATGGCATACGGTTCGTTGGTGTATTCGAGTGGGGCCGTCAATAGTTCCGTCTCTTTAATAGGTTGAACGGCATCGCGCGGGTAGATGCAGGTACTGCCCAGAAAGAGCAGTTTCTTCACCCCGTGGCGATAACTCTCCCCGATAACATTCTGCTGAATTTGCAGGTTCTTATAAATGAAATCGGCACGATAGACGCTGTTGGCCATGATGCCACCCACATGGGCTGCTGCCAGAATCACATATTCCGGCTGTTCTGCGTCGAAGAAATTGCGGACTGCAACACCATCCAACAGGTCAAGTTCGTTATGGTTTTTGCCAACCAGGTTGGTGTATCCTTTTTGTAACAGGTTATTCCAGATGGCAGAGCCGACCAAACCACGATGCCCGGCTACGTATATTTTTGCATGTTTATCCATTATAGTTGCATTTATGATTGTACGCTAAGACGCCATGACGCAAATTTTATTTACAAATGACAGTAGAGACGTTGCATGCAACGTCTCTACGATTAATTGATATAGATTGACATTTGTTGATTTCTTTGCGTCATCGCGTCTTTGCGTATGTTTGAAGTCGTGTTGTTACTCCGGTGTCTGGCTATGCAGTTTCTTTACAAATTTCATGTCGTGTTGCGCCATGATATGTACCAGTTCGGGAAAAGACGTCTGAGTCGGGTTCCATCCCAGCAGAGTGCGTGCTTTGGTAGGATCGCCTAATAGCTGTTCTACTTCGGCCGGCCGGAAATACTTCGGATCAACTTCCACCAGTACGCGACCGGTTGCCACATCAATGCCCTTTTCGTCAACGCCTTTACCTTCCCAACGCAATTCGATGCCGGTTTCTTTGAAAGCCAGCGAGGCAAATTCGCGAACGGTATGGTATTCCCCGGTAGCAATCACGAAATCTTCGGGGGTATCATGTTGCAGGATAAGCCACATGCATTCCACGTAATCTTTGGCATAGCCCCAGTCGCGCAGGGCATCGAGATTTCCGAGATACAGCTTGTCCTGATAGCCCAATGCAATGCGGGCAGCAGCTAATGTAATCTTACGGGTAACAAAAGTTTCGCCACGGCGTTCACTTTCGTGATTGAACAGAATTCCGTTGACTGCAAACATGCCATAACTCTCACGGTAGTTTTTGGTGATCCAGAAGCCGTATTGTTTAGCAACTCCGTACGGAGAACGGGGGTAGAACGGGGTAGTCTCTTTTTGAGGAACCTCCTGTACCAGACCGAAGAGTTCGGAGGTAGAAGCCTGATAAATCTTTGTTTTCTTTTCCAGACCTAAAATGCGTACAGCTTCCAACATGCGGAGGGTACCTACCGCGTCGGTTTCGGCGGTATATTCCGGCACGTCAAAAGAAACTTTGACATGGCTTTGAGCGGCAAGGTTATAAATTTCATCGGGTTGTGTTTCCTGAATGATACGGATGAGCGAACTGCTGTCCGTCATGTCGCCGTAGTGCAGGTTGACCAGGCGACTGCGTTTCATATCTCGCACCCATTCGTCGAGGTAGAGGTGTTCGATGCGACCGGTATTAAAAGAAGAAGAACGGCGCAGAATGCCGTGTACTTCATACCCTTTATCAATTAAAAACTCAGCCAGAAAAGATCCATCCTGACCGGTAATTCCTGTGATTAAAGCTACTTTTTTCATAGTATGAGCATCTTATGTCGCAAGAAAACTGATGAAATTATTAGTATCAGTTTTATACCTGTGACGAGTGTTTGGTGAATATATTTAGATTTAAATGGGAAAAGAGAACATGCAAGTTGCAAATGTTCTCTTTAGCGAAGATACTATAACTTTAGTCTAAAGTCAATATTTGGTATCTTTATATCAAGCTTGCTTTCAAACCTTTGATAACCGCATTGGTAAACCCTTCGGCTTCCATTGCATTGAGTCCTTTGATGGTAATACCACCGGGTGTGGTAACTTTGTCAATCTCCACTTCGGGATGCGAGTCGTTTTGCAAAATAAGCTGAGCTGCACCGATCAAAGTCTGTGCAACCATCTCTTTGGCCTGAGCTGCCGGAAATCCCATTTCGACACCTCCTTCGGTAGCTGCACGGATATAGCGCAGAGCGTAGGCAATCCCACACGATGTTAGAGATGTGGCTGCATTCATCAATGATTCAGGAATAAACAGCGTTTTGCCAAGTTTTTCAAAAATGGAACCGATAAGTTGATCTTGCTCGTCGTTTGTGTTTTGATTGGCAATCAGCGTCATGCTTTCGGCGATAGAAATAGCGGTGTTGGGGATAAGCCTGTAAATAGGATAACTGGCCTGAAGTCTTTCCAAGAGATGGTTGATGGTGACACCAGCCGCAATGGATACTATGATGGGACAGCGAGACTCGATGACCGGTTTGATAGTGTCAATCACAATATCGACTAACCATGGTTTTACGGCAATAAGCACGATGTCAGCTTTGGCTACCGCTTCGGCATTATCGGTAAATGTTGCATCGCAATAAGGGGCTATGGCAGCAAGTTTTTCCTGACTTATATCGGCAACTGCTACATGCAGGTTGTCTTCAGCTGATTTGTGGTTGAACAGACCCTGGGCGATCGCGCCACCCATATTGCCTGCTCCGATAATTGTAAGTTGCATGATATATGTAATTTGAGAATTTGAAGATGAAATATCTCTATCCCTGTTGCGTGTACTTAGAAGTGCCTCATGTTTCTTTGGGTTGGATATTTTATTCAATACAAAGGTCACAAAGATCTACTAAAACGACACAAATAGATAAGAGGTTCAACAGACGTTCCGTGCTTTTCTGATACGATCTGCCTTACTTCGGTCTACTTAGCTTTGTCTATCTCAATTCCAATGTCGGTTATTCCGGGCAAGAGATCGTCGCGCATACCATGACGAATAGCGAAAATATATTTGCCGGGCTTTGTGAATACCGTATTGGGTTTGAATAACACAGGCATATTGTAAACGGAACTTAGTCCGCTACCCAGCCATTTCCCTCTGTTGTCCGCCAGATAACATTCTATCGTGTCCTGCGTGGTCTTTCCATCGGGAGATGTCGTGGCAATAAACATCCAGAAGTTCTGGTAAGGGTAGGTGTTGTTGTGACGGATGTTAACCAGTACATTACAGGGAACTCCGGTTTCGGTGATGTTGACTGCAAACCGGGCAACACTGTCTTTGTTCCATCCGGCATCCGGGATGGATTTATAATCGCTGTAGACCGTATTGTGTGAACAGGCGGCAATCAGGAGTAAAAAAGCCGCAACCAACAGATAATTAATCTTCTTTTCCTGCATCCTGAGGACGATTTTTCTGACCATTGTCTTTGGATCTCGATTTATTTCTTCTTTTTTTGTTTTTGCTCTTATTCTGGTCGAAGCGGGTAAGGCTGTCTTGTCCCACCACATTCTGGAAGTCGATATTTTGTAACGGTTTGTCTGACAGTTTTTTCTCTTCCAGCGAATCGACTTTACCTCCTTTTCGGTTGATGGCGATAATTTCCTTAACTCTGTCGACCGAGAGAGTCACCAGATTGGCTGGAATGCCCGGTGCCGATGAATAGGCCATCTGGCGCTTGAATACATCTGTTTTGAAGTGGTAGAAAGTGCCGGTTTTGGTTTCGAGAGGAATTTCTTTTGAAGGGAAATCTTTCTGTGCATCTACATACACATCCATCTCGTAGTTGACACAGCATTTGAGTTTAGCACACTGTCCGGCCAGTTTTTGCGGGTTGGTGGAAAGATCCTGATAACGCGCTGCGCTGGTCGACACGGATACAAAACTACTCATCCAACCCGAGCAACACAGTTCGCGACCGCAGGGACCTATGCCTCCGATACGACCGGCTTCCTGACGTGCGCCGATTTGCCGCATCTCGATACGAATACTGAATTCTTCGGCCAATACCTTGATGAGTTGGCGGAAGTCGACACGTTCGTCGGCAATGTAGTAGAAAATTGCTTTGTTGCCATCGCCCTGATATTCCACGTCGCCAATCTTCATGTTGAGATGAAGGTTTTCGGCAATTTTACGCGCCTTGATCATGGTGGTATGTTCTTTGGCTTTGGCCTCTTCGTATTTTTCCATATCGACGGGGCGAGCCTTGCGATACACACGGCGAACCTCAACCTTTTGCGGGTTGACTCCGTTTTTACGCATCTGTAATTGTACCAGACGGCCGGTGAGCGTTACTTCGCCGATGTCGTGTCCCGGAGACGATTCCACGGCAACAACGTCTCCTTTTTCGAGTTTTAATTTGTTGCTGTTGAGGAAATATCCCTTGCGGGTATTTTTGAATTGCACTTCCACGAAGTCGCAATCGTCCTGTGTTTCGGGAAGATCGCAGAGCCAGTCGAAGACGCTGAGTTTTTGTCCGGAATTGCGGCAGCATCCTTTTTTATTCATTTTGCAACCGCCGTTATCTAATGTAAAATCCATTTGTTAAGTAGTCAGGTGTTAGTAGTCGGGAGCCGAAATGCAGGAAATTACCTGCTAATTTCTTCTTTTTTTCTCCGCTTTTGTAATCCAATAAACAATTTAATTGCCTGATTGAAAACGCAAAGTTACTATTTTTTTATCAATGAGACGATGAACTTCAATGATAAATCGAAAAAGACCATCTTGGCCTGCACGTTGCCTTCAATGTGTCGTTCGGCAATAGCCAGGTCGGTCATGATGCTTTCAATATTCCGCTCGTTGATAAATGGAGCAAATCGTTGAGAAAATGTCTCTTCGTTGTTATTCAGGTAATTGAGTTCTTCTTCGTGCAAATTGAGAATAAAATTCTCGCGTACCATTTTCTGAGCGTAGATGAAAAAGCTCTTTTGGCGCTCGCGCCCGATCTTTGACATCATCTCCGACCACTGCTTCATCTCTTTTACTTTTCGGGCATAAGCGGTTCGCATCAGAAAGATAAACTGTTCGAGATTAAACTGATTTTCATCACTCGACTCAATCATCTCTTCGGCCTTGCGATAATTACCATTGGCAATACGGGCTACATTGGCCGCCGATTCGGGAGTGAGCGAGAATTTTCTATGCAGCGCCTCTTCAAGTGATGCTCGTTCTATTTGCGGAATGTTGATGCGTTGTGTCCGTGATTGTATAGTGGTCAGCAACATATCCGGCATTTCTGAGACAAGAAGGAAAAGCGTCTTTTCTGGTGGTTCTTCCAGTATTTTTAGCAATTTATTCGCACAGGTGATGTTCATTTTCTCCGGTTGCCAGATAATCATCACTTTATACTCCGATTCGTATGTCTTTAAGTTGAGTTTGCGCAAGATTTCACCGCTTTCGGCTTCGTAAATCATCCCTTGCTTCCCGGAGCCTATACCATTGATCCACTCGTTGACAGTGCCATAGGGATGCTCCAGTACAAAGTTGCGGAATTCAGCAACGAAATCATCACAGACTACCGATTGTTTTCCTTCGGGCTTGATGATGGGGAACACAAAATGAAGATCGGGGTGAGCCAACTTGGCAAATTTCACGCAGGAGGGGCACGAACCGCAGGAATCGGTCGCCGTGCGGTGCTCGCAACAAACGTACTGAGCAAAAGCGATGGCCAATGGTAACTTGCCGATGCCTTCGCCACCGCACAACAGCAGTGCATGAGGAATACGTTGTTCCTGTACCGCCGCGATAAGGCGTTGTTTGATAGCCTCCTGTCCTATGATTGATGAGAAAAACAAAGCGAATTAATGATTAGTAATTAATAATGCAATCTGCCAAAAATGAGCATGATACAGCTGCTTGATAGATGAGCCTCAAAGCTTCATACCGTCACAAAGTTCTTTGATGAGTTTCACAAAGATACGGATTTCTTCTTCGGTTGTATCGAATGAACACATCCAGCGGGCTTCGCACGTCTGTTCATTCCACAGATAAAAAGGAAACTCTTTTTGTAATGGTTCCACAATGGCAGGTGGGATGAGGGCAAACACTCCATTGGCATTCGTCGGCTGTGTGATTTTCACCTGGGGAATGGTGCTTACTTCACGGGTTAGTAGTTGAGCCATGGCGTTGGAATGAGCAGCCATAGTGAGCCACAGGTTGTTTTCGAGCAGGGCAACAAATTGTGCGGAGATGAAACGCATTTTTGAAAAAAGCTGAGCCAGCTGCTTGCGTACAAACTGTGCATTGGCAACCAGATCTTTATTGAAGATAAGGACAGCTTCTCCGATCATCAGCCCGTTTTTGGTTCCCCCGAAACTCATAATGTCAACGCCGCAATCGACTGTTCCGGTTTTGGCGCTACATCCGAGTGCTGCCAGAGCATTGGCAATACGGGCACCGTCAAGATGAACATAAAGTCCGTTTTGATGTGCAAACCGGCACAAGGTCGTAAGTTCATTCAATGAATAAACTGTTCCCACTTCAGTACATTGAGTGATGGAAATTACCCGTGGTTGTGTGTGGTGAATATTGCCAAGGTCGGAGAGGAACGGAGCGATAAGCTCGGGAGTCAGTTTGCCATCAGGTGTATCAATCGCATGTAACTGGCAGCCGGTAGCTTTCATTAGCGCGCCGCATTCGTCAACGTTAATATGTGCCGTTTTTGCACAAAGAATGGAGTGAAATGATTGCACAGCGCATTGCAATGCCGTGATGTTGGCTCCGGTTCCGTTGAATACGAAAAGGACTTCTGTGTCCTGCCCAAATTGTTGTTTGAAAAGGTGTTCGGCTTTTGCCGTAAACGGATCGTTGCCGTAAGAAGAAACATGTGCCTGATTGGCTTCTGCTATTGCGTTGAGGATGTTCGGGTGGATGCCCGAATAATTATCACTTGCAAAACTTTTCATTCGTTGGTTTGTTGATATTTCAGGTATCTTCAAATCAACAAATCATAGAAGTTGATAACTGTTTATCCGCTTTTTGATCAAAGGTTTGCAGTCTTGTGATTTGAAGATTCCAATTGTTAAAGAAACTTGCGTTAATCAGTTGTCGTTGGCGTCTTCAGAAAAATCAGTTCCGGAAACAGCTTGCCCTCTGTTTTTTTCGTTGACAAAACCGATCACTTCTTCCAGTCCGTTGATAAATTTCACAAAATCTTCTTTGTAAAGAAATATTTTGTGCTTTTCGAAAGATACAACCTGAGCATTATCCATTCCTGAAATACGCTTTTTACTTTCTGTTATCGCAACGTAGTAATCTTCGTTACGACTCTGCTTAACGTCAATATAATAAATGCGTTTACCTGCTTTAATGGCCTTGGAAAACACAATGTCTTTCTCCTTATTTTCTCTGTCATCTCTATGTCTAAACTCACTCATTGGTTCCAGGTTAATTAAAGTGTAAAAATTGTTGCCAAAATTGGGAATAATTTTTGATTTTGTCAAGTATTAGACTCAAAAAGATTGGAAAATATTAGTTGTTGCCGGTCTCATAATCTTGTTTTTTGCATTATATTTGCAATATCGACGAAAGCATTAATTTTGTAAAATAGTGTTATGGAAACCAATTATGTAACAGTGGCCATTCATACCTACGAACGTGCACAGGTGCTCAAAACCCTGCTCGAACGGGTGGGGATAGAAGCGCATTTGCACCGGGTGAGTGAAGATCATCCTCAGGTGGCTGCGGGTGTCAGAGTCAGAATTAAAGAAAAAGATCTGGCTCATGCGCTGCAGGTGATTGAGGAGATGGAAACCGCACACAGAAGCGGTGTGGATATATTGAATAAACCGCAATCTCCGGTGGTAATGATACCGGTTGACTTTTCGGATTATTCGATTCGTGCCTGCGAATTTGGATTTCGCATGGCTAAACTGCTGAATGCGAAGGTTGTTGTGCTGCATGCTTACTACAGTCCGGTGTTTTCGATAGCACAACTTACCGAGACTCTGTCGTATGATATTTATGAAAATGAGGCGGTGAGACAGATTATCAAGAAGGCGGAAGGAGATCTGGAGAATCTGGCAAACCTTCTGAAACGCAAAATGCAGAAGAGCGAATTGCCATCCGTTTCGTTTACCTGCGAGCTGAAGGAAGGAGTTCCTGAAGATGCTATTCTTTCGTACGTGAAAGAGCGTGAGCCTTCTTTGGTTGTGATGGGGACAAGAGGAAAGGATCAGAAAGAGGCCGATCTGATTGGCAGTGTGACGGCTGAAATCATTGACCGTTGCCGGGTGCCGGTTTTGGCTGTTCCCGAAAATGTCTCTTTGTTTGATGGCGATGGCGTGTACAATGTTGCTTTTGCCAGCGGCTTCGATCAGAAAGATTTACTGGCTTTCGATAAGATGATGCAGTTTTTGAAACCTTTCAAAATTAAAGTATTCCTGACTCATATACAGTCCCACAAGGAAAAGAACTTCAATCAGGAACAGCTGAAAGGAATTACCGATTATTTTACCAAGAACTATCCAAACCTTGATTTTGAGTTCTTATCAATTAAAGACGATAATCTGTTGTCCGAATTACAGGCTGTTGTTGAAGAAAAGAGAATCGGCCTGATTTCATTGAATTCACGGAAGCGGAGTTTGTTCACACACCTTTTCAACCCTAGTGTGGCACACAAAATGATTTTTCATACCGACACCCCAATGTTGGTGTTCCACTCCTAAGAGAGACGAGAGATCGTGAGAAAGTGAGGTGGTGAGTAATCATCCATCTCACTTTCTCGCAGCCTCGCAATCTCACTATCTATTTATTACTTCCAATTTTGCATATTTCAGCAGCAATGCCCGTGTGCCGTTGGTTCCGAAGTCGACGGTGGCTTTGTTGTTGCCATCCACGTTTTCAATATTGACAACCTGCCCGATGCCGAACTTTTCATGCCGAACCGTGTTGCCGACGGCTATCCCTCCTGCCGATTGAACGGCTTGAGTTGTTGATCCTCCTGACGAGTTGCTTAATTTCTTCCACTTATTGGTTTCGTGCGAACCGACATTGGTCGATGCCGGTTGCGGACGGTTGTAAGCGGTTGGCGAGCTGAACAGCTCCCGTTCCTGATCGATGCTGCGTTCCTGACGGCGACCGTACATCGTTTTATAATCGATGGGTAGGTCGAGGTATTGCTGGTCGATGTCGCCCAGAAAGCGACTTGGATTTTGAAAATTGAGTTGGCCGTTGCGGAAGCGGCTTTTGGCGTAACTGATAAAGCATTGCTCTTCGGCGCGGGTAATAGCTACGTAGAACAGGCGACGTTCCTCTTCCACTTCACTTTCGCTGTCTACATACCCCGACGGAAACAATCCCTCTTCCATTCCAACGATAAATACATTGCGGAACTCGAGCCCTTTTGCAGAGTGGATGGTCATCATGGTGAGCTTCTCGGCATCTTCGTCGTTCGTGTTGTCCTGATCGGTCAACAATGATACTTCCGACATAAACGAAACCAGTCCGATTTCGGTTTCGCCTTCGTTAACGCGCTGTTCGCAGAATTCGTGCATGCCACTTACCAACTCCTGCAGGTTCTCCTGTTTGCTGAGGTTCTCGGGTGAAGTGTCGACACTGACATCGGCCATGATGCCTGCTCCTTTGACCACTTCCTGTGCCATCTCGTAAGCATCCAATTGTGGCGATTTTTCGATGAACGAGAAGATCAGTTCGCGGAATTTAGAAAGCTTGCCGGCAGTTCCCGCGTTGACTCCAAGGTTGAACTGCAACGGATCGCTCAACACTTCCCACATGGAGACATGATGCAGATGCGCGCAATCGGAAATCTTGCCGACGGTTGTATCCCCGATACCGCGTGCCGGATAGTTGATGACGCGTTTTAGTGCCTCTTCGTCGTACGGGTTGATGACTAACCGGAAATAGGCCAACACATCTTTGATCTCTTTGCGTTGGTAGAACGACAGTCCGCCGTAAATTTTATAGGGGATATTGCGTTTGCGTAGCGCCTCTTCGAAGATACGCGACTGAGCATTGGTGCGGTATAGAATAGCAAAATCGCTAAACGGATGGTGCTGGGTCAGGTGAATTTCCGAAACCTTGTTGGCGATATTAAAGCCCTCCTCAGTATCGGTCATGGCGCTGAATACCTGAATGCGTTGGCCTTTGGCATTTTCGGAAAAAACGTTCTTCTGAATTTGTGTTTTGTTTTTCTGAATCAGGCTGTTAGCAGCCGCTACGATGTTTTGGGTGGAACGGTAATTCTGCTCTAGCTTGAACAGTTTGCTATCCGGGAAATGATTTTTGAATTTCAGAATGTTGTCGATGTTTGCCCCGCGGAACGAATAGATGCTCTGGGCATCGTCGCCCACCACCGAAATGCGTTGGTGCTGTTCGGCAAGGCGCTTTACGATGAGGTGCTGCGCGAAGTTAGTATCCTGATACTCATCCACCAAAATAAACGCAAAGCGTTGCCTGTAATTGTTCAGTACATCGGGGTAGTCACGGAAGAGAATGTTGGTATAAAGCAACAAATCATCGAAATCCATGGCATTGGCCTGACGGCAGCGTGAAGCATACAGCGCGTAAATATCGCCGGTACGAGGAATGCGTGCGGCACTGTCGGCTTTGTACAAATCGCCGTTGCTTTGGTATTTATCGGCGGTAAGCAGGTTGTTTTTGGCAAATGAGATGCGACCGTGAATCACTGCCGGTTTGTAAACCTTGTCGTCGAGCTGCAATTCCTTGATAATGGTTTTGAGCAGGCTTTTGGAATCAGCTGTGTCGTAGATGGTAAACCCCGACGTGAACCCGAGTTTCTCGGCTTCGGCACGCAACATGCGCGAAAAGATGGAGTGGAACGTGCCCATCCAGAGCCATTTGGCCTTGTCGCGACCTACCAGCGTGGCAATACGCTCTTTCATTTCGCGAGCGGCCTTGTTGGTAAAAGTGAGCGCAAGAATAGACGAGGGGTGCAGACCGCTCAACAGCAGGTATGCTATTTTATACGTCAACACACGGGTTTTGCCCGAGCCGGCACCGGCGATAACTAACGAAGGTCCTTCGTTGTAGGCAACCGCCTGCCGCTGGCTTTCATTGAGATGCGATAGAAGTTCTTCTAACTGATTCACGTTGATGATTACCAATTAAATGACAATAATAAATTCTCAAACAAAAAGGAGAGATGTAAATCTGATTTTACCATTAAGAGATTAAGGAATAAAGATGCTTGCTAAACTTCTTCATGCCTTAATGGTAGATGGTGTTTTTATTATTGGCAGTAAGTTTATTCCGATAAATTCTTTTGAGACAATTGATGAAAACGTTTCAGGTCGGCTTTAACCTCTTCGGGTAGATCGTATTTGCGGATGCCGCGAATTGCACCTTCGAGCGCCATCAGTTCGTGAAGGCATGCTCCGCTATCTACCGTCTGTAAACGGAGGAACGCCTGTTTGCTGCCGAGTGCCCGGAGCTCTTCCGGTGTGGAGATGCCCACTTCGTTGAGTTTGTCAGCCACTACTTTGCCGATATTCACCTGTTTAGCAAGTTCGTTTTCCATACGGTAAAGGTAGAAAAAAAGACGCGAAGCTACAAAGCGAACCTTGTATCTCCGCGCCCAATTAATTTCAAATTTCAAGATTCCTTATTCTAAGATTTCAAGACTGGAACCTGGAATTTTGGAACTAGAAATGTTGTCTCAAAATGCGTCGATAATTGCAACGAAATCGGCAGCTTTCAATGAAGCACCGCCGATCAGACCACCGTCGATGTCAGGTTGAGCGAACAGTTCAGGAGCGTTTTTAGCGTTGCAGCTACCACCGTAAAGGATAGAGGTGTTGTCTGCGATTTCCTGACCGAATTTTTCAGCGATGATGCTACGGATAAATTTCAGCATATCCTGAGCTTGTTCTGTAGAAGCTGTTACGCCGGTGCCGATAGCCCAGATAGGTTCGTAAGCGATAACCAGTTTCTTAAAGTCTTCAGCGCTGAGGTTGAAGATGGTTTCTTCCAACTGATTTTTTACGAATTCGTTTTGTTTGTTAGCGTTACGAATGTCGAGTGCTTCGCCGCAGCAGTAGATCGGAGTCAGACCGTTAGCCAAAGCCAAAGCAACCTTGTCGTTCAGGATGGCGCTGGTTTCGTTGTAATATTCGCGACGTTCTGAGTGGCCGAGGATTACGTATTCAGCACCGGTAGATTTTACCATAGCTGCACTTACTTCACCGGTATAAGCACCCGATTCTTTGTTGGCACAGTTTTGAGCAGCAACGCCGATTTTTTTTGTGTCTACGGTTGCAGCAACAGCTGCGAGGTGGATAAACGGAGTGCCGATTACTACGTCGCAGTTAGGAGTTTTTGGTGCTAAAACTTCGTTCAATTCTTTGGCCAAAGCCAAGCCTTCTTGCAGGGTTTTGTTCATTTTCCAGTTACCTGCTACAATGTTCTTTCTCATTTCTAAATGTATTTATTTGATGGATGGAAATTAAAAATCTCTCTTATATCTGAAATCGTTTTATAAGGATTTGCCGCAAGACGATAAATGCGGTCGTATATGCAATGGCCACAGCCATAACCAGCAACCACGATGGAATAGACGGCATTTCATCTTTCGGATTATTGCTCAATGGCTTGTCGAACGAAGGTAACCAGCCGTTAGGCCAGTGATTAATTACTGTTCCGTTGTGCAACAGAATTAAACCCGGATTGGAACGAATAGTCGTTTTAAGCATGATTGGATCGGCATTGCAAACCTCTGCTTTCAATCCTGTTTTCTTTACGAAGTCATCCACATCACTCCCCGTTGAGGCCGTTAAACAGTAGAACGGATAGTTGTTCTTCTTGGCATAGTCTGCAATGGTGTTGATCTTTTCGAAACGGTCGGTTGCGGCTTTGTTCAGGTCGTACGCCACCAGCAGGAAAGAATAGCCTTTATTGCCCAGTACGATGTCAGTGATTTCTCCATTTGTCGGACTCTGAATCGAAAAGTCATGAATGGGTGGTTTGTATCCTTCTTTGACCAAAACAGTCTTCTGATCAACGAACTTCCATGCGCTATCGTTGGCGGGATAGTTGTTAAGCGTAAACTCTTTCTTTGCCCCGTTTTTCGCGTAAATAAACGTGGTGGTATATTCGTCTTTGGGAGCCCCATCAGGGATTTTCATTCCTTCGGGAATGTTGGCTCCGATCTTGTAAGGCCGGAAATCGACCATTGGCAGGTAGTGGTAGTTGAAGTGCGACAAAGTCATCACGCTGAAGAACGAAAAGGCTACCAGTATCCATTCCGACAGCGGCCGGAGAGTGGTCGTGTGATGTTTGCGCAACACAATGATTCCGATAATCATTGCCAGCAGTACGATATTTTTGTAGAAC
Organism: Paludibacter jiangxiensis; assembly: GCF_001618385.1. Taxonomy (NCBI): domain Bacteria; kingdom Pseudomonadati; phylum Bacteroidota; class Bacteroidia; order Bacteroidales; family Paludibacteraceae; genus Paludibacter; species Paludibacter jiangxiensis. The sequence continues at coordinate 1,196,797 of NZ_BDCR01000001.1, forward strand.
GTAGCTTTGTTGCTGATGACCAACGCATCGCCAAAACAGCCGCAGTCGTGCACGGGATTGGCTTTGTAGATCCAAGCCGTGAGTCCAGTCATGAAGAGCATAAAGAGCAGGGCGACCCACGAAGTTTCCTTCAGGCGGATACCGGCAATGATGTTCAGGCCGATTACCATTTCTAGGGCAGAGAGCAGTACGGACAGCACCAGAGCGAATGCGCTGAGGCTTTCGAGACCCATGGCGACAAAGTAGTCCTGAAATTTGTAGGAGCCACCCAGCGGATCGATGGCTTTGACAAAGCCCGAAAAGACAAACACTGCGCCGAAGAGCCAGCGTAGAATTCGAAGTGTATTTTTTTGTAGAGAATTCATGTTATTGTTCTCCTTCAAAATCAATTTTAATCAACGCAAAGATGGCATAATTTACCATGTCGGAGTAGTTGGCATCAATTCCTTCAGAGATCAGCGTTTCTCCGTTGTTCGACTCGATCTGCTTGGTGCGGTTGAGCTTTTGCAGAATGATGTCGGTGTACGAGCTGACCCGCATTAGTCGCCATGCTTCGCCGTAATCGTGGTTCTTGGCCATCATCAGCGTTTTGGTCTGCTGAATATATTTGTCGTAAAGCGCCAAAGCCTCCTCGGGCGAAAGGTCGGGTTGGTCGGCATAACCCAGCGCAAGCTGAATCAATCCGATGACACCGTAGTTGACGATGGCAATCCATTCGCCGCGCGTTCCTTCGTCCACCATTGCCTCCTTCTTGGTTTCGAGGCTGCGGATACGATTGGCTTTGATATATATCTGGTCGGTAACCGAAGAGGGTCGCATGATGCGCCACGAAGTACCGTAGTCGGTCAGCTTCTTGGCAAAAATATCGCGACAGGTTTTGATAACGGAGTCAAATTGCTGCTCGGTTGTTGTCATACAAGGCGGGATTTATTTCCGGAACCACAGAGCAAGAGCTTCTCTTTTGCACGTGTGGGTCGTGTAAACGGTTGAAATATAATTGTTTCTCAAAACAATGATTCGACACCAAAGGTAGGTATTTTTTTTGAGATTAGGGAGGGTATATCATAAGGCTGTACTTGATAGTAATAGAAAAATTTGTAGGTATTAGAGACAGGAAATAGAGGTAGAACTGGTTAAACAGCTCCTTAAAATTTTTAATAGTGTTTCATCCAAAGTAAGACTTAATGAAAACAATACTTTTTAGATTTGAGTCAGTTGCGAGGAGGAATCGTAACAGATAGCCCGTTGTAGGTGTAACTTTGGGAGCAGACCAACCACGAGAGAAAGTGTATGAGGTGAACAAACTATAACGGAGGAGTAAACTGCCGCTACTTTTTCTGCTTTTTATTAATAAAAAAACAACATGTCTGTTGCATCCTTAACTTCTTATCAGCTAACATCTGTGATGACAGAAAACCAAGTAACTTCTCCCTTAAGCCATGTCCGTTTGGGGTAGCCAACAATCAGCTTTTGATGTTAAGTGTTAGGTATATAATTAAATATGTGTTTTGCTTGTACGGTTCATGCTGAGGGTTACTTTTTGTGTTAAAAATCAAAATACGAAGGCAAAGTGTCAATAAGTTCAAGAATCCAAAGATAGAAAATAGCGTATTTTGCAATTCGTAAATATTAAGTTGATTAATGAAAATATTTTGTTCCATTAATGTTTTTCCGATTTGGAATTAATATTCTATTATCCATTGTAATGATGGGTTTTTTATGTGCTAAACGCGTGTACGTACACGCAATATAAACCACGAACTAACCAAAGCTCGCTTGCATAAAATCCATGCCTGCATGCTCAATTTTAATTCAACCCAAACCATTCTTAACCCGCTAATTTTCGCTTTATGAGAAACAAAAATGATGTAAATCGAACAAAAGTTTACAGGCATCCTATGTTCTTCTACAAGATGCTCTGTTTGTTTATCCTCATATCGGTTGCACCTATGGCATTTGCACAAAGTGTGACGATAAAAGGAAATGTTAAAGACGCACAAGGAGCTCCGCTCCCGGGTGTTGCCGTAAAAGTACAGGGGACAACCCAGGGCACACTCACCGATGTTGATGGAAATTATTCGATCTCTGTTCCGTCATCAAAATCCACACTGGTTTTTTCATTTATCGGGATGGAAACCGAAAAAATCACAGTTGGTACACAAAAGGCGATCAGTCTTACGATGAAAGATTCGTCTATCGCTTTAAATGAAGTGGTTTCCATTGGTTATGCCCGGGTAAAGAAGAGTGACGTTACCGGCGCTCTTACTCAGGTTACTGCTAAAACACTGGAAGAAAGACCTGTGCAAAATGCAATTAGTGCAATGCAGGGGAAAGCAGCTGGTGTTGACGTACAATCGAACAACCGTCCGGGTGAAATTTCTAATGTTGTTATTCGTGGTACGCGATCTATTAATGGATCAAACTCGCCTCTTTATGTTGTTGATGGTGTAATTCTGATGGGTGATATGAATGATATTAATCCGAATGATATTGCATCGATGGAAATTTTGAAAGATGCATCTTCTACTGCAATTTATGGTTCTAGAGGTGCTAACGGGGTTGTACTTATTACAACTAAAAACGGTAAAAAAGGCAAGATCAATGTTGACTATACCGGTACTGTTACATTTGATGTGATTAATTCAGTAACAGACTGGGCAAGTGCAGGCGAAATGCTTGATCGTTATCGCTTAGCAAACATTAATGGCGGAACCTATAAAAGCGGTTCAACTAATTACATGTATCCGGATCCTACTGTTGACCTTGCTATTTTCGGGCACTCTGACGCTGCAACAATGGCAGCTATTCGTTCCGCTTACGAATGGAATAGCGACGGAACTGTAAAAACCCGTTCGACAACTTCTGAGGAACAAGCTGCCGGTTTGCCAGCTCAGGTTCCGGTTTACAATTCGGGCAATGTTCCTACAACCGACTGGGCAAAATACCTTACAAGAACCGGAATTACTCAGAATCACCAGGTTGCTATTTCATCAGGAAATGATGTTTCGAAATTGTATATGTCATTGGGATATTATAACAACAAAGGAACACAGGAAAATCAGGGATACAAACGCTATTCTGTCAGAATGAACGGAGAAACATCTCCTCTCAAATGGTTAACTGTTGGCGTAAACTTAAATACATCGCTGAGTGAACAGAAATATGGAAATTCTTATCGTACAGGTAGCTCTACCGGGCCAAATGATGCTTACGGATTGGCATTGAGTCAATATGTGATGGCTAAACCTTACGACGATAATGGTAATTTGATTTTATATCCAGGTAATAACCAGTCTCTACCTACCTGGAACCCGCTCATTAACCTCTCCACCACGGATGATTTGACAAGAAAATTAACTATTCAGGCAAATACATTTGCCGATATTAAATTTACACCATGGCTTAAATACCACATGAACTTTGGTGCTGGTTATAGAACATCCAATTCAGGTTCATGGCAGGGATCCGGTTCAACCACCAGGTTGAAAAGCGGTTTGCCAACGACTGCTGTTGCTTCTTATTCTACCTCTGAAGTTTATCAGTATCTGATAGAAAACCTTTTGTATGCGAATAAAACATTCGGTAAACATGATTTGGGATTGACTTTAATGCAATCTGGTCAGTATGCAAGAAATGTAGGCTCAAACATGAGCGCTTCGAGCATTTTCTACGATGCTTGTAAATGGTACAACCTCGCAGCTAACTCGAATGGGAAACCAGATAGTTATGGAACCAGTTTCAGCGAAACTTCAATGATTTCGTATATGGCTCGTTTTAATTATGCCTTTAATAGCCGTTATCTTTTGAATGCGTCTTTACGTTCTGATGGTGCTTCGCAGCTTGCCGACGGTCATAAATGGGATCTTTTCCCATCAGCTTCTGTTGCGTGGAAATTGCATGAAGAATCTTTTATGAAATCATTTAAATGGGTGGATGAGCTGAAACTACGTTTTGGTATGGGTACATCAGGAAACTCTGCTGTTGGAGCATACTCTTCCGCAGGTCCATTGGCTCAGTACGCTTACACATGGGGCACCACTGCCGCTTATGGTATGATTCCATATAATATGCCGAATCCTTCTCTTGGATGGGAACATACTTCTCAGTACAACGTCGGTTTGGATTTTGCTTTCCTGAACCAACGTTTAACCGGTACTCTTGAGTTCTACTTATCGAACACCCGTGATATTCTTATGTATCGTTCGATTGTTCCAATTACAGGTTATGCCCAAATTATGGACAATATCGGTAGAATGAGAAATAAAGGTGTGGAATTCACAATTTCAAGCAAGAATATTGTAAATAAAGATTTTTCCTGGTCAACAGATCTTTCTGTTTCATCTAATAAAAATCAGATCGTAGAATTGGTGAACGGGAAACAGGATATGGCCGGAAACAACTGGTATATCGGACAGCCTTTGAATGTGTTCAGAACTTACCACATTGCCGGAATCTGGCAAAACACGACAGAAGATCTTGCTGAGATTGCAAAGTGGAAAGCGAATGGTTATACATTTGCAGTAGGCCAATACAAACCACAGGAATTGGGTACACCGGATTATAAGCTGACCGATGCCGACAAATCTATTGTAGGTAGTACAGATCCGAAGGTGGTATTAGGTTTGACCAATACCTTTACCTACAAGAACTGGGAATTCAGCTTCTTCCTGTATTCGCGTTTAGGACAAAAATACTTCTCTTCGTTACTTCCTGCCGGTATAAACGGAACAAACTATGTAGGATATGGACGCCACGTAAAAGCCAGCGATTTCTGGTCGCCATCAAATACATCGGGTAAATATCCGCAACCAAGCACAGCAAGTGCTGCAACAGTGAACGCTTCTTTAACACAGGCATCGTATGTGAACGACGGTTCTTATATGATTGTTCGTAATATATCACTGGGATATAAACTTCCGGCAAAATTTGCAAACAAATTAAATATGAAGAGTATGCAGATTTTTGGACAGGTGATGAATCCATTTATTTTCGGAGGTGAAGTGGTGAAAGCCGGATTGAACCCTGATGATACGAATGGCTGGACAAGCACGAACAGTGTGGGAGAATCAACTGGCGGTACCAACAACAATACTATTATCAATACAAGTTTTGTTGCAGGTGTAAGAGTCAGCTTCTAATTATTAACCTAATAAATCAAGTTTATAATATGAAAAAATATATTCTGTTATCGTTGCTGATAACGTCATTATTTTCCTGTAAAGATTTTTTGGAAGAAAAATCTGTTACAACATTAACTCAGGATTATTACAAAACGGCTGAAGGACTTCAGTCTTTGTGTAAAGGGAGTTATCAGTTCCTGCGATTTAAAAGTGATTACAATCAGGGGAATTACATATTTGGTATCGGATCGGATGTGGAAGTATTTGACTGGTCTTTGGCAGACCGTATCGCTATGGGAAGTTATAACCCAAGCGGATGGGATCCAGCTTCTACCGTTTCGACTCGTATGACAGCGCTTACCAATTTCTTAATTGGTAGTTTAAGCGGAGGTTATACCGAAGGTGCTTACCCTGAAATCGGACGTTGTAACCTATTCCTCGAAAATTATGCGAAACTTACTTCGGCAGATCAGACGTCACTAGTAGCAAGAAAAGGAGAAATGTTATTTCTGAGAGCCTATTCATACTTCTTGTTGACTAATGCTTTAGGAGATGCTCCTCTTATTTTGCACAGCTTTTCAGGGATGCCATCTAATTTTAACTTCCCTAAAGCGAAAATGGAAGTTATCTATAAACAGATGATTACCGATTTGCGCGAAGCCGTTAATGTTCTTCCGGCAACCACTACTGAGACAGGACGTATCACCAAACCGGCAGCAGCACACTTGTTGGCTAAAATATATCTTGCCCGTGCACAGGGAGCAAACTTCCAAAATAGTACAGAACCAACTTTGAAAGCATTGTACAAAGGAAGCGTTTCTAGCGACCTCGATTCATGTATCTTTTATGCATCAATGCCTATCGATCAGTTGAAGACTACAACTGCATACGGCGGTTTGTGTCCGAACTTTGGAACGTTATTTACCACAACAAGTGATTATGCACGTGAAAATCAAAAAGAAATTTTGCTTTCGGCTCAATACGAACCGACACAGACATATGATGGCCGTTATGGCAATACTTTGGTTCACTTGTTCAATAGTAATCATACCTCGTTAAGAGCTTGTACTCCGAGAACATTGGATTATGGCCGTCCTTATGCAACTGCATGTCCTTCTGATTGGGGTTTTGACCAATATACAGACAGAGCTAACGATTCACGTTATTACAAAACATACTTAACTGACTACGTAGCTACAGCAACAACCACATCCGGAGGAAAACCATGGGATAAACCGACTGCTTATTATTACAACAACTATCTTAATCCTACCGCAACTACTAAAGCTGTTGTAGGAGCTGTAAAACTCACCCTTGGCAAGCGTTCTATCGTTTATATTGAGAACTCGAAAGACCAACCTTTTGACTCTCTTTGGGTAATGAGTCAGCCTTATATCATGATGGTTCGCTGGATGGTAGGTAGTCCTAACGGTGCCGGATATTTCAACGCAGACGGTACTCCCAAAGCAGGTGCAATGGTAGATCCCGCAAACCCGGTTGTTACTAATACCGCAGGGCGTAAAATGATGTATCGCATTAGCGGTGACTATGGCAATCAATTTGGTATTGATATTAATACAACCAATTCGCAATGGTATATGGGTCCAAGAAAATGGTTGGATCAATTCAGAGGAAAATCAACCGATGTGAATGGGGCAGGTTCTATAGACTTTACGGTTTTCCGTTTGGCAGAAACCTACCTTATCAGAGCAGAAGCTTACGGACGTAAAGGTGACTATACCAGCGCGATTAACGATTTGAATGTTATTCGTAAACGTGCGGCTTACCATGCCGGAGAAAATCGTTCGGATGTACTTGTGACACTGGAACCGAGTGTTATTACCGGTAGTTTGTCTATTCCTGCAAGTGAGAAAGTTGCACCTTATGCTGTAACAACAGATTCTTACAGCAAAATTGCCATTGACGGAAGTGAATGGGATGGTGTAAGTGCAAAAAGTGTTCGTGAAAACTATCCACCGACAGCCGCTTCTACACTTGATCGTTTTATCAATTTTATCTATAACGAACGTGGTCGCGAATTGTGTTTCGAATTAACTAATGTAGAAGACCTGCACAATGCCGGTTTGTTGTACGATCGTATTTATTACCACGACATGATGGGAGCTCCGGCTGCATCTACAGGTACTACAGCATTCCCGTTCCCGAAAGATGATATTTCCAAAGGAGGTATCGGTGCTTTAGGTGTTGGTAAGGGTACCTTGGACAGAAAATATACGTTCAAACCATGGCCACTTGTCTTCCTACAGCTTCTGACCGACGAAAATAATAATCCGCTTGATGCCTCGTCAATAGCAGCTTATCAAAACCCGGGTTATTAATATTACACTAATTTGGCTTCCTAATAACCAATTTCCGAGACGGAGTCTGCATAAATAAAGCAGACTCCGTTTTTTCAAACCGCCACCTTTTAAATCGACACCCGACAAAGGAAACCGACATTTTTGTAAAATCCAAGAACCATTGCCCCCTTAACCGTAGTATCATCTGTTATTCACCGGCAAAATCACATCCAAATGAAAAATAAAATTTATCTAGTGCTTTCTTTGGTTCTTTTCTCCAGTTACTCTTTCTCTCAATCCCTGCTTGAAACCGGAGGGGAAAAAATGCCCGCTGTATGGATTGATAAAGATACCCACCACAAAATGATGCGACTTACTCAGCGCGATGGAAACAGCGCCAGCTTTTACTTCCATAACAATCCCTTTATTCTGGGTAAACCCGGAGAGGGCGACCGGATGGTATTTTACGGAAATGATTCGTACAAAGCCGATGGCATAGGAATGCAATTATTTACGGTCAACCTGAAAACGCTCAAAATCCAACAACTTACCGACGGACTGAAACGCAAAAGCGGAGAAATAGTCGGACATCAAAACCATAATGTTTACTATCAGGTAAACGATTCAGTTTTCTCTACGAATGCAGATACCCGTAAAACTACTCTCGAATTTGTATTTCCTGCTGATTTCAAAGGCGGAATTACGACTTTGAATGCCGACGAAACATTGCTTGGAGGCGCATGGGCCTCCGAGAAAGAGAAAGACATATCTCGCAAGTTTCCCCAAAAAAGCGACTTTTTCAATAAAATATACGAAGCGAAAGAGCCCCGCACTTTATTCACCATCAATCTGAAAACAAAGGAACTTACCAAAGTGTTTTCCGATAGCGCATGGTTAAATCACGTTCAGTTTTCTCCGACAGACCCTAAATTGTTGATGTTTTGTCACGAAGGTCCCTGGCATAAAGTGGATCGGATATGGACGATCAATATTGACACAAAAAAAATAATGCTGGTTCACAAACGCACCATGGATATGGAGATTGCGGGTCATGAGTGGTTTAGTCCCGATGGAAAGACCATCTGGTTCGACCTGCAACAGCCGCGTGGCAAAACATTCTTTGTAGCCGGAACCGACTTACAAACCGGCAACGAAACCAAATATCAGTTTGATCGTGACCAGTGGAGCGTTCATTATACCATTTCTCCCGATCAGAAACTCTTTGCCGGTGACGGTGGAGATCCTGGCGCTGTGGCAAAAGCAAAAGATGGCCAGTGGATCAACCTCTTTACACCTGATGGCAATCGTTTCAAATTCGAACGATTGGTCAACATGAAGCATCATAATTATCATCTGGAACCCAATGTACACTTCTCTCCAGACCAGAAATGGATTATATTTCGTGCCAATTTTGAAGGATTTGAAAGTGTATATGCCGTTGAAATAGCAAAATCAGATCACAATTAATTCTTCTTTCAAAGAAACACCGATATGAAACTTTCTTTACAATCGATCGGAAAAATAAGCATACTTAGCGCAACAATTGCAGATCCGTTATTTGCAGCCAACAAGCATGCAGAAGAAAAACCAAATATTATATTTATCATTGCCGACGACATGGGCTACGGCGATTTGGCCTGTTATGGCAATGATGTCGTAAAAACGCCGAACATCGACCGGTTGGCACAAGAGGGCGTTCGGTTCACCCAGGCATATGCCGGTTCGGCTGTGAGCTCTCCATCGCGCTGCTGTTTACTCACCGGCAAACACACCGGTCATAGCCGCATCCGCGATAATTTTGCAAAGGCCGGAGGAATGACCGGAGACAAAAATGGGAAAGTAATCCGACGTGCAAACTTGCTGGAGTCGGACACAACCCTCGCATTAATGTTACGAGGCGCCGGATATCACTCCATGCTGATCAACAAATGGCATCAGGATGGGTTCAATCCTAATGCAGGTCCACTGGATCGGGGTTTCGACGAATTCAAAGGATGGTTAATCTCCTACCCGGAATCAAATCTGCCCTACTACTATCCAGCCAAACGATTTAATAACCGACAGTTGATCGATGTTGCCGAAAATCAAAACGGAGTTCAGGGAAGACACTGTAATGACATATCCACTGACGAAGCTATTCAGTTCATTCAGGAAAACAAGAAACGTCCCTTCTTTTTGTACCTTGCCTACGATACTCCTCACGAACCCTACATTATTAAGGATCGGGGCATCTACGAGAAAATGAATATCAGCGATACCGCCAAGACTTATGCTGCACTCATCAGTAACATGGATAAAAACGTGGGAAGAGTGCTGCAATCCATCGATCAAAGCGGGCTACGCAACAATACCATCGTCTGTTTTATTTCCGACAATGGCGGTGCCGTAATGGCTCCACGCCGTGAACTGAAGTGCAACAGCAACTTCCGCGGATTAAAAGGGAATCTATACGAAGGCGGAATACGTGTACCTATCATTGCCCGCTGGCCTAATCATTTCTCAAAAAAGGTAACAAGCGATGCCCTTATTTACTTCCCCGATTTCATGCCCACGCTGGCTGCCATCGCCGGAGTCAAACCCTGTGCAACCTCTGATGGAATGAACATTCTGCCCACGTTGGAAGGAAAAAATCAGCACACCGAGCAACGCATGCTTTATTGGGAGTTTCCGGGTAATTCGCAAGCCGTTCGTTGGGGAAAATGGAAAGCCATTCGCACCAAATGGCACGGAGAGCTGGAGCTCTATGATCTGAGCCGGGATATAGCAGAAACCACCAATGTGGCAAAAGATCATCCGGACGTAGTTGCTGCCATTGATGCTTACATGAAAACTGCTCATGCTGAATCGGAAAACTGGCCGACAGTAAAAGAGTAGATATACCTCAGCCGCAAATTGACAATTGAGATGAAGCCGACCATTCAGTTCAATCCGTTGCAGTACCCCATTTACGTACTGAGCAAACCCGTTGGGGCTGCCTGCAATCTACGTTGTGCGTATTGTTACTATCTCGACAAGAAGGATTTGCATGCGAAGCAGGATCAGACAAGAATGACGGACACGCTGCTGGAGAAATTCATCTCGCAGTATATTCTCGCGCAACCCGGTCCGCAGGTGCTTTTTACATGGCATGGAGGTGAACCGTTATTGCTTGGGATTGAATATTTTCAAAAAGCACTCAATCTTCAGAAAAAATATGGCCGGGGCAGGCAAATTGACAACACACTACAAACCAATGCCACGTTACTTACGGATGAGTGGTGCCGGTTTTTCAAAGCAAATAATTTTCTGATCGGAGTCTCGCTCGACGGACCTCAACATTGTCACGATCATTACCGCAAAAATGCGGCTGGCGAAGGTTCTTTCAGCTCGGTTCTAAAAGGAATAGAACTATTACAGAAATATGATGTTGACTTTAATATTCTTTCTGTAGTCAATAATTACAATGTACAGTTTCCGCTGGAAATATATCGTTTTTTCAAATCCATTGGTGCTCAGTTTATTCAGTTCTCTCCGGTAGTAGAGCGAACCGGGGCTTTTACACAACATCTCATACCGCCGTCTGAAACGGGAGATATCACTCCCTGGTCTGTACCTTCACTGGAATATGGGAAATTTTTAAGTGCCATTTTCGACGAATGGGTACGCAAAGATGTTGGCAACGTATTTGTAACAACTTTTGACAACACACTTGCCGGATATGTGGGCGAGGAAAACGCAACCTGTATCTTTTCCAAAACATGCGGGCACGCTGCAGCTTTGGATTTCAACGGAGATTTGTACAGCTGCGACCATTTTGTTTTTCCGCAATACAAGTTGGGCAATATCAACCAGAGTACCATCACCGAAATGATGCTCTCCAACGCGCAACTTCAGTTCGGCAATGCCAAAAAGGAGCATCTTCCCGATAGCTGTCTGCAATGTCAATACCTGCATCTATGTCATGGAGAGTGTCCGAAAAACAGAATTGTGTCCATTCCGGGAGAGAAATACCCGGAAAACTATCTATGCGATGGACTAAAATATTACTTTAATCACACGGAATCGTATATGAAATACATGGCAACAGAACTGATGCATGACAGAGCACCCGCAAATGTCATGACGCTATTCGGATGAAAGGCTTATTCTTCTACAATCAATACGTACCTATGTATCAGAAAATAAAAATATTTGTACTTGCTGTTTTCATCATTGCCGGAGCTTATGCGACCGCGATCAATGTGCGGCACGTCTACAATTTCAATCCGTCCTGGAAGGTCTTTGTCGGGGAAAATAGTGCAGCTTCCGAGAAAGGTTTTGATGACAGCAACTGGAAATCGGTTTCACTGCCGTATGCCTGGAACGAGGATGCAGCCTTCAAAGTAGCTATCCACGATCTGCCCACGGGTATTGCCTGGTATCGCAAACATTTCAAATTACCACCATCATCGAAGAACAAAAAGGTTTTTCTGGAGTTCGAGGGAGTGCGCCAGGCAGCTCAAATATGGATTAACGGAACAAAGACCGGAATCTACGAAGATGGCATCTCCGCTTTCGGTATTGACATTACCCCTTATGTGATCTCGGGAAGCGACAATGTAATAGCTGTCCGAACGGATAATTCGTGGGGTTATAAGGAAGCAGCTACCGGCTCTACATTCCAATGGAACGACAAAAATTTTTATGCCAATTACGGTGGCATCGGCAAAAATGTTAAGCTGCATGTATGTGATAAGATATATCAGACATTGCCGTTGTACAGCAGCCTTCACACCACCGGTGTTTATCTTTATGCCAATCAGTTTGACATACCGAAAAGACGAGCAACATTGAACGTCGCGTCTGAAATAAAAAACGAGACAGCCCGCCCTGAGAGTGTCCGGCTTAAAGTAACGGTAGCTGACAGAAGCGGCAAAACGATCAAATCTTTTTCTGGTCAACCAATTGTTGTCCAACCAGGTAAATTGGTAGTTGCAAATGCGGCAGCGCCACTCGACAGCCTCCATTTCTGGAGCTGGGGATACGGTTATTTGTACACAATCAATACGATTCTCGTTATCGACAACAAAGAACAAGACCTTGTTTCGACTAATTTCGGATTTCGTAAGACCCATTTTGGAAATGGAATGGTAGAACTCAATGACCGGACCATTCAGCTGAAGGGATATGCGCAACGCTCTACCAACGAATGGCCGGCCGTCGGCACCGATATTCCGGCATGGGTCAGCGATTTCAGCAACGGTATGATGGTTGAAAGCAATGCCAATCTGGTACGCTGGATGCACGTTACGCCCTGGAAACAGGATGTGGAGTCGTGCGATCGGGTAGGACTCATTCAGGCTATGCCAGCAGGTGATTCGGAGAAGGACGTTGATGGAAGACGATGGGAACACCGCCTCGAGGTGATGCGAAACGCCATAATCTACAACAGAAACAACCCCAGCATTCTTTTCTATGAATCGGGCAACAAAGGCATCTCCGAAGAGCACATGTTGCAAATGAAAGCCATCCGCGATCTCTATGATCCTCACGGGGGAAGAGTCATCGGTTCGCGTGAAATGCTGGACAGCAAGAGCTCGGAGTACGGAGGAGAAATGCTTTATATCAACAAAAGTGCCCGCCAACCTGTCTGGGCAATGGAATATTGCCGCGATGAAGCCTTACGAAAATATTGGGATGAGCAATCGTACCCTTATCACAAGGAAGGCGCCGGGCCTCTTTACAAAGGAGCCAATGCCAGCGACTACAACCACAATCAGGATCAATTCGCCATCGAGGATATCCGCCGTTGGGACGACTACTATATTGCCCGCCCGGGAACAGGCAAACGGGTAAGTTCGGGAGGAGTCAACATCGTGTTTGCCGATTCGAACACCCATTTTCGGGGAGAAGAGAACTACCGTCGGAGCGGCGAGGTGGATGCCATGCGTATTCCGAAAGATGCTTTCTATGCTCATCAGGCGATGTGGGACGGCTGGGTCGATCTCGAAAAATTTCACACCTATATCATTGGACACTGGAACTACGCCGATACCATTGTAAAAGATATAAGTGTTGTATCGGCTGCTCCTCAGATTGAACTCTTTCTGAATGGGAGATCATTAGGAGTTCAAACAGCAAAAGATGCTCAATACGATTTTCTGCACATCTTCCCGAAAATAAAGTTTGAAAAAGGCACCTTGTTGGCTATCAGCAAAGATGCAGCCGGCAAAGAGCAGAGCCGTTACTCAGTACAAACAGCCGGAGCGCCCCGTCAGATTACTCTCAAACCGATTCTCAACCCCAAAGGATGGAGAGCCGACGGCAGTGATCTGGCCCTGATCGAGGTGGAGGTGAAAGACAAAAACGGAATCCGCTGTCCCCTTGCAAACGACACCATTCGTTTCTCCGTTACAGGACCGGCAGAATGGAGAGGAGGCATCGCTCAGGGGAAAGACAATTTTATTTTATCGCAAAGTATACCCGTAGAGTGTGGCATCAATCGCGTTTTCCTTCGTTCATTGCCACAAAGCGGTAAGGTTCAGATCGTAGCTTCTTCCAATAATCTTCTTCCGGCGGAGATTACTTTGACGACGCAGCATGTAGCTGTGAATGAAGGTCTTTCTGAGCTTGCTCCGTTACCCGACGGAGCATTGAGAAGAGGAGAAACTCCAACCGGAAAATCATACAGTACCAAACGAATTGCGCTTGAGGTTGAAAGTGCAGCTGCCGGTGCCAACCAGGAGATGGCGGAAAACAGCTACGATGACAATGAAATGACAGAATGGAGGAATGATGGGAAAATATCGACCGGATGGATTACCTACACGCTGAAACGGGATGCCGTTGTGTCAGAGGTGGTGATGAAACTCACCGGGTGGCGATCCCGGAGCTATCCACTTACTGTTTCTATCGACGGAAAAGAGGTGTGGAAAGGGAGTACACCCCGTAGCCTTGGTTACGTCACACTTCCCATTGCCCCTACCAAAGGCAAGACCATTACCATCCGGCTGACCGGTGACAGTAAAGAGAAAGATGCTTTTGAAAATATGATTGAGGTAACCGGCACCAAGCAACTCGATCTTTATAACGATCCGAACGCGGCCAATTCAAAAGGACAGCTCAGAATAGTAGAGATAGAGTTTTATAAAACCCCAAAAAGTAACACGACAGACTAAAATAACCTCAATCCAAGGTATCGAAGAACAGACCTTGAATTTTATAGCTTATTGCAAATAGCACAGATCGATCAACTAAATACGTATAAAAGAGGTCATATTAAGATACTATATAGTACCCACTTGATCTTATATAATTCATAATCAAAAAATAGCATACACATGAAGATTCACAGAAAGATTACAGAAGTTGCTTCCGACAAGCGAGTTCAAAAACTAATCAGTTTTTTGGTCGGTCTTGGAGCCCTCGCTTGGTTTCTCATACGTGTTATTCCCAAACCCAGTCGGGCAAGTTACCCTTGTCAAAGGGCTGCATTCCCCATTGCAAGTGCATTTGTTATATGGGTTACCGGATTTCTATCCAGTATGTTTGGGTTGAAATATCTGGGACGTAAATTTTCCCATAAACAGTGGGTGGTAATTAGTTGTTCGGCAGCTGCGGTAGTAGTTTTGGTAGGTTGGTTTACCGTTTTTCCTACCAATATCAGCGATGCGCTGGCGCTTACTCCCCCCAAGGAATATGCTCCGGCAACCGGGTTCGACTGGCAACCGGGAGCATCCAACCAACCCATTGGAGAAGCGAAGGGTATTTTCCCCGGTCGTGTAGTAATGATGCGCGACCCTAAAGCCACACATTGGGCAGGTAATTGGAAAGAAAAATCGGATCAGTGGTGGCTTGATAAAAATACCGACAAAGAACGTATAACTGCGCTGCTTTCCGGTACATTACAGAAGCTTACAGGAGCAAAGACCGATAAAGCTTCCTGGGATAAGATTTTCAAATATTACAACCAGTCTGTGCGTGGAATTAAAAATCGTGGTTATCAGGCCGGCGAATTGGTGGCCGTAAAGATCAACCTGAACAACAGCAGTGTGGATAAACAGGACAATCAAACCGATGCAACACCTCAAATGGTGCTGGCCATGGTACGTCAGCTGGTGTATAAGGCCGGAGTTCCTCAAAAAAATATTATCGTGTATGATGCTCGCCGTCCCATTTATCCATATATGCTTACCGAGATATGGAACGAATTTAAAGATGTTCGCTTTTTGCAGGAAAATGCACCCGATCCAAAGCAACCTGTAAATCCGGCTTATGGTGACTACACCGGGCTGGAAGGCGCCGACTGGGTGGATGGTATTACTTATTCGGCAGGTAAATTCAACAAAGCAAAATTGATGCCACGTCAGATCAAAGAAGCTACATATCTCATCAATCTGGCTTTACTCAAGCTGCATTCTTATCCGTATAATTATATGGAAGATGGGGACGAGGGACAAACTGCATTGACTATGACAGGAAAGAATCATGCCGGCTCCATCAAGGGAACATCGGAATTACATTCCATCCTGAACACCAAAAAAGAGGGCGTTAAAAATGCATGGTCGCCGCTGGTGGATTTGGCAGCATCGCCCAATCTGGGTGGAAAGACGATTCTGTATATTCTGGATGGATTGTACTGCGGTCGCAAATGGCGTTGCTATCCTTCGCATTTTCCTAACTATCCGTTCAAGAATAAGGTAGAACCATATGAAAATCCCGAATGGCCATCGTGTGTGCTGGCGTCGTTTGATGGAGTTGCTATACAGTCAGTGGGATTGGACATAATGTATGCTCAAAGCAAAAACAACTTCGAAACATCTTATCACAATGTACCTCGTATTCTTATCCGTGATAATGCCGACGATTTCCTGCACGAAATGGCTACCCCACAAAATGCACCTTCGGGAGTTAAGTACATGCAGGGTGGAAAACCGGTCCAGAGTCTGGGTGTTTTCGAACATTGGGACAATGATAGCACTATGCGCTATTCCCGCAACCTGAATGCAAAAAAAGGGAAAGGCATAGAGTTTATTTATAGCATTATAGGTGCTAAAAATTAAAGTGTTATTCATAATCCAAGAAAAGAGTTCCATTTGAGTGGAACGAGTCTTATTCGACCTTAAAAAATTATTATCATATGAAAAACAACAGGACCGGGTTATTATTCCTGATTATACTCTTAATGCCTTTTGCTCTTTGTGCTCAGGATGCACCGCAAAAAAACAATAATCATCCAAATTTTCCCAGGGTAACAGCCAGTCTGCCGGGAGGAAAGGCAGCCGATATTCCGGCCGGACCATTCAGCCCTACGTGGAAATCTATAAGTCAGAACTACAAAGTGCCCGATTGGTTTTTGGATGGAAAATTCGGAATTTTCATTCACTATGGACCTTATACCGTTCCGGCACATGCCAGTGAGTGGTATCCCCGTCATATGTACAGTAATCCAGGTGTTCAGAAGTGGCACGAAGAACATTTTGGAAAGGTGGATAGCTTTGGATACAAAGACTTTATTCCTTTGTTTAAAATGGAAAAATTCAATGCAGGCGAATGGGCTGAACTGTTCAAAAAGTCAGGTGCGAGATATGTTATCCCCACCGCCGAACATCACGATGGTTTTGCGATGTATGACAGTAAGCTAACCCGTTGGAATGCAAAAAACATGGGGCCTCATATCGATTTTATAGGCGAATTGGGTGATGCTGTTCGTGCGAAGGGCTTGAAATTCGGGGTTTCTAACCACCGCATGGAAAACTGGGATTTTATGTATCCGCAGCTGGATGTGAAAACCGATTTATTTGATCCGAGGTATGCCGATTTTTACGGGCCACCACAAGTGCCACAGGTACGAAAATTGCCTAAAAACGGCGAAGAAGTGATGGAAGATCAGGCAAAGGCGTATCAGAGCGAGGCTTATCTGGAAGAATGGTTAGCTCGTTGTCAGGAGTTGGTGGATAAATACAAGCCTGACCTTTTCTGGTTCGATAACGGAGTGAACAGCCGCCAGCTCGATTCCATCAAACTGCGTTTTGCGGCTTATTACTATAACCGCGCTGCACAGTGGGGGAAATCGGTTTCTATCAGTACAAAATCTGATGCTTATCTGGCCGGCAGTATCCGCGATTTTGAGCGTCAGGGGCGTGCTCCGAAAGAAAGAACCGATTATTACTGGCAGGTTGACGATCCTATTGGTGATAAATTTGGTTACGTGGAAGGTATGAAGCTTTCAAATGCGGGCGCCATAGTGCGCAAATTGGTTGAAAACGTAAGCCACAATGGAAATTATATGCTGAACATCTCACCTAAAAGCGATGGAACCATTCCAGAAGAACAAAAACAAATATTACTCGGAGTGGGTAACTGGCTGACTATAAATGGAGATGGTATTTATGGCACTCGTGCCTGGAAAACAGATAAAGACGGTCAGTTCTGCTTTACTACCAAAGGGGGAGCGTTGTATGCCATTTCATTGCAATGGAGCGAACAGCCCGTAACAATTGCAGCTTTGCCGATAAGTGCTGGCAAAGTATCGGAAGTGACTTTGTTAGGCTACAAAGGGGAAATCAAATTTTCGCAAGATGAAACTGGGCTGAAAATATTTTTCCCTGCAACTCCTCCGTGCGAGTATGCCTATACATTTAAAATAAAGGGCGTTATTAACAATACAGCGACAGGTAATGTGGATGCCAAAAGCAGCCTGAGTCATCTCGATTTTTTCTATGCAGGTGAAGCTAAAAAGCAAAATATGTATATTGTTCGCAAAGGGGAAGTGACTTGGTCGTATACCCATCCCGGCGAAGGTGAAATCAGTGATGCGGTGATGCTCTCGAACGGTAATATCCTGTTTGCTCACCAGTTTGGTATTACAGAAATTACGCCCGACAAGAAAGTGGTTTGGAACTACGATGCTCCTTCCGGCACCGAAACTCATACGGCAGTACCCATTGGTAAGAACAGTGTATTGTTTTTGCAAAACGGGAATCCGGCCAAACTGATAGTGATGAATAAGAAAAATAATGCCGTTGAAAAAGAGCTGATAATGCAAGTTGGCAATCCCAATAAGGTGCATGGACATTTTCGCCATGCCCGATTGACCAAAGCCGGCACTATTCTGGTTGCTCACATGGATATGGGGCAACTTTGCGAATACGATGCGGATGGGAAACAGCTGTTCAGTATGGATATTCCGGGAATTTGGTCGGCCGAAGAGCTACCCAACGGACACATTCTGGTAACCAGTAAAACAGGTGTTCGCGAAATTGATCGCCAGCAAAATCTGATTTGGGAATATCCATTAAGCCTCTCTAAAGATGCCGGATACAGCATTACTTCGCCACAAACTTCGGTTAGGTTGGCCAACGAAAATACGCTTGTCAGTAACTGGTTTAATCAATGGAACGGCACAGGACAAGTGGACATGAATAATCAACCTATACAGGCAGCAGAAGTAACTCCCGACAAGAAAATTGTTTGGGTATTGCGTCAGTGGCAATCGCCCGATTTGGGACCATCTACCATTATAGTGCCACTGAATCAGCCACGGACAACCGAAAAGATCTCTTTTGGTCAGTTTCACTAATAACTATCCATCCCGGAATTATCTTTTTTCGAAATGATGAACAGAAAAATCATAATATGGACAATCAGTTTTTTGATTTTGTCCGTTAGTTACTCGCTTTCGGCACAGGTTTTACTGCCAACGGAACTATCTCCTGAAACTAAAATCTCCCTGAACGGTAAATGGAAATTCAAATACATCCCCTCTACGCTTATTGGTGATGATTCGCTGTTTATTAAACCGGAATTTTCTACTGATCGTTGGGCTTTTATTCAAACGCCGGGGCATTGGGAACTTCAGGGGTTTGCGGAGCCTTTTTATGGTAAAAACCTAAAAGAGGGAACGGGCCTTTACCGCACTATCTTTTCTGTGCCTGCCGGATGGAAAAACTCGCCGGTGTATCTAGCTTTCGATGGGGTGCAGTATGGTTATTCGCTTTGGATAAACGGGAAGCCGGCAGGAAATTTCGCCAGTTCGTTCAACCGGCAAATTTTCGACATTACCGATTTGGTAAAATACGGATCAGAGAATATGTTGGCGGTAAAAGTAAGTACCCGCACCAAAGGTTGGGAGTTCGATACCAACGACTGTTGGTCACTGTCGGGAATTATCCGTGATGTAACGCTGTTTCATCTTCCTGCAACGCATATCAAGGATCTTACTATACAAACCTTTGTTCGTCCCGGTAAGGGAATTGTTTCGCTGAAGAGTATTCTTGAAAAAAGAAGCGGTATGAAATTTCCGCGTACGATGAATCTCATGGCCGAGTTAAGAGATGCATCCGGGAAAATTGTTGCAAGCCGGGAGTTGATTCCCTCTGTATTAAAATCAAAAGCGGATACTACAAGTTATGCAGCCTCAATCAGTATCGATAGTCCGAAACTATGGACTGCTGAAACACCCTATTTATACACGCTTACTTTGTGTCTTAACGACGGTAAAACG
Source organism: Paludibacter jiangxiensis (assembly GCF_001618385.1). Taxonomy (NCBI): domain Bacteria; kingdom Pseudomonadati; phylum Bacteroidota; class Bacteroidia; order Bacteroidales; family Paludibacteraceae; genus Paludibacter; species Paludibacter jiangxiensis. The sequence continues at coordinate 1,216,680 of NZ_BDCR01000001.1, forward strand.
CTTTTGCAGCAACACACAGAAACTATTGGAATTCGAGAAATAAGCTGGTCGGATGCGGTGCTGAAACTTAACGGTACGCCCATAAAATTACGTGGAGTGGATCATCACGACCTTTCGCCCATCAACGGGCGGGCAATGACAGAAGCCGAGCTGCGCGAAGATTTAATGCTCATTCGTCATGCCAATATCAACTTCATTCGCACCTCGCATTACCCGCCTCAACCGCGGTTGCTGGAGTTGTGCGATTCGATGGGATTTTATGTAATGGACGAAGTACCTTTCGGTTTTGGCGACGAGCATCTCAACGACACTTCGTATCTGCCCATCCTGAAAAACAGAGCCAAAGCTACCGTTTGGCGCGACAAAAATCATCCCTGCGTAATTGTATGGAGCGTGGGCAACGAGAACCCGTTGACAAAAATGTGTCAACAAGTGGGGCAATATGTGAAATCGCTCGACCCAACCCGTCCGGATTGTTTCCCGCAGGTGGGTTCGTATTTCAATAAAATTGCCGATACTTTTCCCGATTCCATTGATATCCTGGCACCCCATTATCCTGTTACGTCTACTCTGAAAGGATATGCCACCCGTTTTAATCGTCCGATGATAGTTACCGAATATGCTCATTCGCTCGGACTCGATTTCGACCGGCTGGAATCTCTATGGGAAGTAATGTACGCCAATCCTAAGCTGGCCGGTGGTGCCGTGTGGGATTTTGCCGATCAGGGCATTTTGCGTAAAATGCCTGCGAAAGTCAATAAAAATGCCTTTACTACTTCTGTTTGGCTCGATTCGGTAACTGTGTATGACAACCATGGCAACGAAGGCGCCGACGGTATAGTGTATGCCAATCGTGTTCCGCAGGTCGACTATTGGCAGGTGCGTAAAGTATATTCACCCGTCAAAGCGCTCGATGATACTCTGAAATGTGTTGTCGGTCAGCAAGCTGTCACTATCAGGCTGATAAATCGCTACGATTTTACCAACCTCAATCAAGTGAGATGTAAGTGGGAATTGATGGGAGACAGATCCGTCTTGGATTCGGGCAATATTGGATTAAACGCATTACCACACGACACGCTGCAAATCTGTATTCCTTTGCAGATTCCGGCCAAAGAGGACGCATTGTTTTATTCTCTTCGGTTGTCTTTTTCCGATAGTCAGGCTTATCAGTTTTACGAAAAAACATATCCGATTGTTCTCAATAACAGCAAGCCAGACCTTCTGAAATCGTTGGCAATAAAAGGAACAAAACCAGCGCTCAAAAACAACGTTGTCACTTCCGATGAGTATGCATTTTTCTTCAATAAGACAGATGGAAGTATAAACCTTACCAATAAAAACAACGTAAAGGTCATTGCTGGCGGTCCGCAGTTGCGGGTAGGGCGCAAAACTACTATGTCTGAACAGGCCAACAGCGAAAAATCCACACCCGAAAACAATCCGCTGTGGATACCTTATCAAATATCGCCATCTAACGTGCAGGTAATTGCATTTAACGCCCAAAATCTGACTGCCGGTTATCGTTACTCACGTATACAATCGGGCGACCAATCTATCTCGGGTAAGATAGAATACAATTTTACCGACAGCAATTATATACGTGTAAAATACAGCCTGAAAACCGACAGCGCCAAAGGGAAAGCAATGGAAGCCGGAATTTCATTCCTTGTGCCGCCAGCATATAACCAGTTCCGCTGGATTGGTAAAGGTCCTTATCCGGCTTATCCGGGCAAAGATCGTCTGGATGAATTTGGATTTTACCAGCTCCATAGTCAGGATCTCAATTTTCAGGGAAACCGTGAAGATGTTGTATGCGCAGTCTTTTCGGACGAGAAAGGCAATGGCTTTGCCTTGATTGCCGATGATGCCAATATTGCCGTCGAACGTTCGCCGGAAGGCATTGTGGTTAGTCACAACGCCTTTGTTTCGGGTCGCTTCAATAAGTTCTCCTGGCCCGAGGTGCAATATTCATTTGATAAAATGGAAAAAATTGCCGGTTCGTTCGTGATTATACCACTTACCGAAACGTGGCCCGCCATTCTGCAAAGGCTCTTCGAACCAGCCAGCCATGTAGTGAAACCATTTTCGCCATTCTATCACAGTTACGATCAATAATCAGCCAACAACTTTTTTCAACTAATTTATTTTGTATGAATCAAAAGCACATATCAATTATATTACTGATGTTTACTTTGTCAGTAAACATGTTCTCTCAACCGAAAAATTCTTCGACACTTTGGTATACAAATCCGGCAAAGATATGGGATGAGGCTTTGCCCATAGGGAACGGACGACTGGGAGCAATGGTTTTCGGACGTGCAGCTGAAGAAACCATACAATTAAATGAACAAACTTTATGGACAGGCGGTCCCGTCGATTTGAATGCAAAAACAGAAGCTCCGGCTTATTTGCCTAAAGTAAGAGAAGCGCTTTTTGCCGGCAATTTTGACGAAGCGGTTAAGACCATGCGTAAAATGCAGGGAAGCAACTGCCAGATGTATCAGCCTCTCGGAGATTTAGTAATCCGGCAGAAGTTTGATGGCGAACCTCTCAATCTGTATCGTGATCTCGATTTGACCCGAGCAGTGGCGACTACCCGCTTTACGGCAAACGGAACCACTTTTACTCGTGAAATATTCTCGTCAGCACCAGATCAGGTAATTGTTTTGCACCTTACAGCCGATAAATCCGGCATGTTGAATGTGAGTCTGAATGTACGCCACGAGTTGAAATATCAGAAGGAGTTTCCATCACGGAATGAAATGGTACTGAAGGGGAAAGCCCGTATCTATTCAGATACACGTCGGGCGCCACTTCCAATTATTTACGAGGATAGTCTCGGACAAAAAGGAATGCGCTATCAGTTTCGGGCAAAAGTAGTGTCAACCGATGGTCAGGTAAGCACCGATAGTGTGCTGAATATCATAGGAGCAACAGATGCCGTGATTTTGGTCTCAGCAGCTACAAGTTTCAATGGCTACGACAAATTTCCTGTGTCGGAAGGTAAAAACGAAGAAGCAGTGGCCTGTGCGTATCTCGAAAAAGCATCACAGAAATCTTTTTCTCAGTTATTAGCGGATCATCTGACCGATTTTCAACATTATTACAATCGTGTAGAACTATCGCTCACACCGAATCCAGTAAACGATAAACCAACTGATGTGCGTCTTGCAAACTATAAAAAAGGAGCAGACGATCCTTCGCTTGAAATGTTGTATTTTAATTTCGGAAGATATTTGCTGATCAGCTCAAGTCGTCCCGGAGGGTTACCGGCTAATCTTCAGGGAATATGGAACGGGAATATCCGTCCGTCATGGGGCAGTAATTTCACCACCAATATCAACCTGCAAATGAATTATTGGCCAACCGAAATCCTTAATATGCCGGAAATGGCACTTCCGTTAATTGATCAGATAAAACGCTATGCAGTAACCGGCAAAGCAATAGCCAAAAGTTACTACAAATGCAATGGATGGACAGTTCATCACAATTCTGACATTTGGGCAATGGCAAATCCTGTTTCCGGCGATCCTAAGTATGCAAACTGGGCCTTGGGAAGCCCATGGCTTTGTCAGAACCTGTATGAACATTACCGATACTCGGGCGATAAAACATTCCTGAAAGAGACGGCCTATCCGTTGATGAAAGGAGCAGCCGAGTTCTGTATAGACTGGCTTACCGAATACAAAGGTGAACTGGTAACGGCTCCATCCACGTCTCCCGAAAATGAATATTTTTTGCCAGATGGGAAAAAGACGTCGGTCACAATAGCATCTACCATGGATATGGAAATTATCCGAGATTTGTTTACAAACCTGATAGAAGCTTCGCAAATCTTAGGCATTGATGCCGAATACCGTAACATGCTTATAGAGAAACGGTCAAAGATGCATCCTCTCCAGATTGGCAAACGCGGCAATTTGCAGGAGTGGTATGGCGATTATCAGGACGTAGACTCGCTGCATCGTCATGTTTCGCACCTTTTCGGCTTGCACCCCGGTCGTGAAATTTCACCGCTTGTTGATATGAAAATTGCTAACGCCTGCCGCAAAACTCTCGAAATCCGTGGCGACGGAGGTACAGGTTGGAGCAAGGCCTGGAAAATTAATTTCTGGGAACGTCTGCTTGACGGTGACCACGCCTATAAAATGTATCAGGAGTTACTAAAGCAGTCGACTCTCAACAATTTGTTCGACTCTCATCCTCCGTTTCAAATAGATGGTAACTTCGGATCTATTGCAGGCATAGCCGAAATGTTTGTTCAAAGCCATTTGGATGGAATACAGTTATTGCCGGCATTACCCTCGAAATGGGCGGACGGCTATGTGAAGGGCTTACGAGCCCGGGGCGGATTTGAAGCCGAGATTAATTGGTCGAAGGGGAAATTGACATCTGCTTGTATCCGTTCGACAATCGGAGGATTTTGTGTGCTTCGTACCAAAGAGCCTATTGTGATCAAAGGAGTGAAAAGTTCCGTCCGAAAGGTAAAGGTAGGTCAGGATATTCAATATATATACCGTTTTGAAACCCAATCGGGGCAATCTTACGAACTTACAGCAAAGAGAAAGATGCTTTTGAAAATATGATTGAGGTAACCGGCACCAAGCAACTCGATCTTTATAACGATCCGAATGCGACCAATTCGAAAGGACAGCTGCGGATTGTAGAAATTGAGTTCTATGAGCATTTGTAAACTATTATATCAGCACCACATATGAAAACCAAATTGTTACATTTTTTCAAATTAAGGAATTGGCTTATTGTTTCAACGGCTTTGTTGTTGCTCTCATTCCAACCGGCTACCGGAAGCGTTCTCATCCGCCAGCAGGTGGTGCAGGCTCCTTTTAAAATGCGTGCCATTACAACACCCGATTTCGCACAATGTGGAAAACTGTCGATTACCGATTTTGGCGCCGAAAAAGGCGATAAAGTAAAAACCACCGCGGCAATTGCAAAAGCTATTGATATGGCAAATAAGGCTGGCGGGGGAGTTGTCGTAATCCCCGAAGGAGAATGGCTGACCGGAGCCATTCATCTCAAGAGCAACGTAAATCTCCACCTGGAAAAAGGAGCCGTCCTTCTGTTTTCGAAAGATCCGAAAGATTATTTACCGGCCGTACATTCTTCGTGGGAAGGACTGGAATGCTACAACTACTCTCCGCTTATTTATGCCTACCAATGCAAAAACATTGCCATCACAGGCGAAGGTGAGATCAAAGCCCAAATGGATGTTTGGAAACAATGGGCCGGCAGACCCAGCGGGCATATGAACAGTCTGAAACGGCTCTATTACATGGCTTACGAAAACGTCCCTGTCAATCAACGGATGATGGTCAACGATTCCGCTCATTTCCGTCCGCAGTTTATTCAGATAAACCGTTGCGAGAATGTGTTATTGAACGGTTTTAAAATTACAAACAGTCCCTTCTGGACGGTACATCTCTACCTGTCAAAAAACATCGTGATGCGCAATCTCAATATTTATGCTCACGGCCACAACAACGACGGACTCGATCCGGAAATGTGCCAAAACCTCTTGGTAGAAAACTGTACGTTTGACCAGGGAGATGATGCTATTGCCGTAAAATCGGGCAGAGCTCCGGAAGGTTGGATATTAAAAACGCCTTCAAAAAACATTGTGATCCGAAACTGTACAATGGTCAACGGCCATCAGCTGTTAGCAGTAGGTAGCGAACTGTCGGGAGGCATCGAAAACGTGTCGGTGGAAAACTGCCGTACATCCGACAGTGTAAAGATGTTCCATCTCGTTTTCATCAAATCGAATGAACGCATGGGAGGTTACGTGAAAAACATTTTCGTGAAAAATATAACCGGAGGCAATATGCAATACGGCGTTCTGGGCATAGAAACAGACGTGTTATACCAGTGGAAAAGCCTTGTTCCTACGCTTGTTAGGAAGTTGACTCCTATCAGCGACATTTATCTCGAAAATATCGGGGCGAAAAGCGGGCAATTTGTATCACGCATTCTGGGACAACCCGAACTTCCCATCAGAAATGTTCACCTGAAAAATGTGTCGGTTGAACAAATTCGGGGAAATAAAAAACATATTCAGGAAAACATCAATAACTTTGATTCAGACAATTAATTCTGTCATAATTTATTATTTACCAACACTTAATCTTCAATTATCATGACACGTGCAGCTTTTAAAATGTTTCTGAAACCGGGCTTCGAAGCCGAGTATGAAAAACGTCACGCAGCCATTTGGCCGGAATTGAAAAAACTCCTCAAGGATAGCGGAGTCTACGATTACTCTATCTTTTGGGACAAAGAGACCAATATTCTCTTTGCAGTTCAAAAGGTGAATGGTGATCAGGGTTCGCAGGATCTGGGCAGTACCGAGATTGTGCAAAAATGGTGGGCTTACATGGCCGACATCATGGAAACTAACCCCGATAACTCCCCGGTTTCTATTCCCCTGCCCGAACTATTTTACATGGAATAATTTTTTCAAAACATATCCTGCATCCGGTACATCCATGATCGGATGCAGGTATAATTCTCTATTTCAACTTTTAAGATCATGAACAAATTTGTTTTTGTTATCACTTTTGTCCTTTCCCTATTTTCAGTACTGTTGCTGCAGGCGGCGGTCACCCCCTCTTCGCTGTTTACCGATCACATGGTGCTGCAACGCGGCATCGAAATTCCGGTATGGGGAACGGCAGCTCCCGGAGAAAGAGTTACAGTCAAACTAAATAAAGCGGCAATAACATCCAGTGCCGACGCATCCGGAAGATGGATGGTGCGGCTGCCCAAACAAAAAGCCGGAGGACCTTATACCGTTGAAATAAAAGGAACAAATACCATCACCATCAATGATGTGTACATTGGTGATGTATGGCTTTGTTCGGGACAATCGAACATGGATATGACTGTAGCAAAAGAAGATCGTTACTGGTGTGGTGTACAAAACGAAGCCCAGGAGGTTGCTGCCGCCAAGTATCCTTACATCCGGGTTTTCGATGTCGACTTTACTCCCAACAACGCCCCGCAGGCAAATGCCGTTGGCAAATGGGAAATCTGTTCGCCCGCTACAGTAGGTCATTTCTCCGCCGTAGCTTACTTCTTCGCCCGCGAAATGTATACCCGTTACAAAATTCCGATTGGGTTGGTTACCTCCGCTTTCGGAGCCAGCACTGCCGAAACCTGGATCAGCAAAGAGGCATTGGAGGCACATCCCAACCTGAAATCGTTGCTGGATGCCTACAATCAAAAGTTAGAAAAATTTCTACCGGACAGTAGTTCCATTATGGGTAAATACCGGGAAGAGTTGGCTGCATACAAAGGCAATCTGGCCGCAGCACAGGCGGCTGCAGGCGATGTGACTGCCTCCAAAAAGCTCAAAGCTCCGCGCAATCCAAATCCCATTCTCGACCAGCACAACACTTACGTCTGCTACAACGGAATGATTGCTCCGCTTATTCCTTATGCCATCAAAGGCGCACTTTGGTATCAGGGAGAATCGAACGGCCCCTCTGCAAAGCTCTATCGCGAAATTATGGAGACGCTGGTAGCCGATTGGCGCAAGGCGTGGGGAGAAGGCAATTTTCCGTTTCTCTATGTTCAACTGGCCAACTATGGCGCTCCGGTTGCCGAACCGGTGAAGGATGATGTGATGATGACTGTTCGTGAAGCGCAGGTACAAAATCTCTCCATTCCGAATACTGCCATGGCCGTAGCAATCGAAAATGCCGGCGATGATCCTAAAAACATTCACCCAAAAAACAAACAGGCGATCGGATACCGCTTAGGAGTTGCGGCAAGAGCCAAAGTATACGGCGAAAAGATAGAATACTCAGGACCGCTGTATAAAAGTTACAAAATTGAAGGCAACTCCATCCGTCTCTATTTCGATCATGTTGGCAGCGGACTGGTTGCCAAAGACGAGAAGCTAACCGGATTTGCCATCTGTGGTAAAGATCGTAAATTTGTGTGGGCAAATGCCCGTATCGAGGGGAAAACCATTGTTGTTTCCAATCCGGAAATCACAAATCCGATAGCCGTCCGTTATGCCTGGAGCGTCAATCCACCGGCATCATTGTCAAACAAGGAAGGTCTATGGGCGCCGAATTTCAGAACCGATAATTTTTAATTGTATCCATTTATGAAGAAATATATCTGCCTGCTTATTGCTATCCTCTCTACCCTGACAGGCCAGTCGTCCACCCGTCAAATGGAGTATCTCGACCGGGGAGTTGTTGCCGTAAAAACAGAGAAAGGCGTTTTTGTCAGCTGGCGATTGTTGGGTAACGACCCGAAACAGGTTGCATTCAATATTTATAAGAATGGAACTGAACGTATCAATGCTGCGCCTGTAACGGGAGCAACCAACCTGACAGACGCCTCGGGAAAAGGCTCTGACAAATATTCTGTCCGGACGGTTATCGACGGCAAAGAGAGTGACGAATCATCGCTGGTTTCTCCGTGGGAGAATCCGTATAAAATTATTCAGATGAACCGGCCTGCCGGAGGTACCACCCCCGACGGAGCTAACTATTTCTATAAACCCAACGATTGTAGTGTCGGTGATCTTGATGGAGATGGACAGTACGAGATCATTGTTAAATGGGATCCTTCCAATGCGCACGACAATGCTCACACCGGCTTTACGGGAAATGTTTATCTGGACGCCTACAAACTTGATGGCACTCAGCTCTGGCGTATCGACCTGGGGAAAAACATTCGTGCTGGAGCCCATTATACGCAGTTTTTGGTTTATGATTTTGATGGCGATGGCAAAGCGGAGTTGGTATGTAAAACGGCGCCGGGCACAAAAGACGGCACCGGACAGTTTCTTTCCTCGGGTTCCGCTGCCAATGATGACGATCAGGCTGACTACCGCAACCATACTACCGATACAATAAAAGATATCCGCATCGGTTACATCATCAACGGGCCGGAATACCTCACCGTATTCAATGGACAGACCGGCAAAGAGATGGCGACGACCAACTACGAACCGGGACGCGGAAACGTATCCGACTGGGGCGATGCGCACGGCAATCGTGTGGATCGGTTCCTCGCCTGTGTTGCCTATCTGGATGGCGTTCATCCCAGCATTGTGATGTGTCGCGGCTACTACACCCGGACAACTTTGGTGGCCTGGGACTGGAGAAATGGAAAACTATCCAAACGCTGGATGTATGACTCGGGAATTAAGCCCGGAGTGGGAGCCTATGGACAGGGAAATCACAACCTGAGCGTGGCCGATGTGGATGGCGACGGCAAAGATGAGATAATTTACGGAGCCTCGGCGTTCGACGATAATGGTACGTTGCTCTATCGGACCGGTTTGGTACATGGTGATGCGATGCATCTATCGGATCTCGATCCTGACCGCCCCGGACTTGAGGTATGGGAAGTGCACGAGGGAATGTCGAAGGTCTGCGGCTACGAACTCCATGATGCCAGAACCGGAAAAATTTTGTGGGGTGGACCCACTCCCGACGACAACGGACGTGGACTGGCTGCCGATATCGACCCCAAGCACCGCGGATTTGAAATGTGGAGCATACTGGGAGATGGTGTATTCGACTGCAAGGGGAATAAAATATCCGACAAAAAACCTTCGATCAATTTCCGAATCTATTGGGACGGTGATTTGCAGGACGAACTTCTTGACGGGACTAAAATTGATAAATGGAACGGCAATGGCACCACCCGACTGATCTCGTTTAATGACTATTGCAATGCCTGCTCCATCAGCGGAACCAAGGCTACTCCATGCATTAGTGCCGATATTTTGGGCGACTGGCGGGAGGAAGTGGTTCTCTACAATGGCGCCGATCCAAGTCAGTTGATCTTGTTCACGACCACCATCTCTACCGAGCACCGTTTGTACACCCTGATGCACGACCCGGTATACCGTTTGGGAATTGCATGGCAAAATGTGGTTTACAATCAGCCGCCCCATTTGGGTTTCTACATCGGCGACGGCCTCGATAACATACCCTGGCCGGATATGTATATCGTCAAAAGCAAAACATCAAAATAGTCAACAATTATAAACCGTATTCACGTGAAAAAAATAGTTCATTTTCTTGTGCTACTTGTTATTGCACAAACTCTCCTTGCGCAACAAAAAGTTTCGCTTGCCGGCAAATGGCAGTTCCGCATCGATCGTAACGATGAAGGAATTGACAAAAGCTGGTATACAACCTCAATAGGAGACGAAACCGTGCGATTGCCGGGCACCATGTGCGAAAACGGCAAAGGCGACGACATTACCCTGAAAACCCAGTGGACCGGAAGCCTCTACGACAGCTCCTTCTATTTCAATCCGGCGATGGAAAAATACCGCAAGCTGGATAATCTGAAGCTGCCCTTCTTCCTCACACCCAACAAGCATTATGTGGGAGTGGCCTGGTACCAGCGCGAAATTGACATTCCCGAAGAATGGTATGGCAAACCGCTTTCCCTCTTTCTGGAACGGGCGCATATCCAAACCATGGTGTGGATCGATAATAAATTTATGGGCAATATAATGTCTATGAATACGCCTCACTTTTATTTTCTTTCATCTTATCTGAAACCGGGCAAGCACCGACTGACCATTCGCATCGACAACCGGCTGAAAACGACGATCGACCCGGGACAGAATTCGCACAGCGTGACCGACCAGACTCAAGGTAACTGGAACGGAATAGTAGGGCGAATTGAACTGCAAAGCAGGCCTCAGGTCCACTTAGAACATATCAGTGTATTTCCTGATCTCAAAAACCGTCTGGCAAAAGTCAGTTTCTTTGTCCGGAATGAGACGGGAAAGAGTTACAAAGGCAATATCGTTTTATCGGCAAAAAGCTTCAACGCGTCCGATCCGCAAACCATCGATCCGATAACGGCTCCTTTCACTTCCGACAGCCTTGTTAAACAAATAGACATCGCATTGCCTCTAAACGATAAAATGCAGCTCTGGAGCGAATTTTCGCCTACACTGTATAAGCTGACCGTTTCCCTAAAAAGCGGAGAGGCGACCGACGTGCGGGATGTGGAGTTCGGAATGCGTGAAATCAAAATCGAAGGGCGAGGAATTTATGTCAACGGCATCCGTACCATGATGCGCGGGACCGTGGAGAACTGTGACTTTCCACTCACCGGCTACGCTCCGATGGATCGGGCTTCGTGGGAAGCAATCTTCCGCAAATGCAAATCGTACGGACTCAATGCCATGCGTTTTCACTCTTACTGTCCGCCCGAAGCAGCTTTCGAAGCAGCCGACCGCGTAGGCATCTACCTGCAACCCGAAGGTCCGAGTTGGCCGAATCACAGCACGTCGCTCGGTCAGGGCAAACCCATCGATGCCTATCTGATGGACGAGACTATCCGAATGACAAGCGAATATGGCAACCACGCGTCGTTTGTGATGTTGGCTGCCGGCAACGAACCGCGCGGCAACTGGGTAGCATGGGTCGGCAAATTCGTGGATTACTGGAAGGCTAAGGATAGCCGTCGTATCTATACCGGAGCCTCCGTGGGAGGTAGCTGGGCCTGGCAACCGAAGAATCAGTTTCATGTGAAAGCTGGTGCGCGCGGACTCAACTGGGACAAAACCCGTCCCGAATCGATGTCGGACTTCCGCCAAAATATCGACACGGTAAAGCAACCCTTTATTTCGCACGAAACCGGCCAGTGGTGCGCGTTCCCCGACTTTACTGAAATTCCAAAATATACCGGTGTAAAACGGGCCAAAAATTTCGAACTCTTTCAGGAGAACCTTGCCGACAACGACATGGCAGACATGAGCCGCAAATTCCTGATGGCATCGGGCAAATTGCAACTGCTCTGCTATAAGCACGATCTGGAGAAACTATACCGTACGCCCGATTATGCCGGATTTTATCTGCTTGGGCTGAATGATTATTCCGGCCAGGGAACGGCATTGGTGGGGGTACTCAATGTGTTCTGGCAGGAGAAAGGATACGTCGATTCTCTTTCGTACCGTCGTTTTTGCAACACCACGGTACCGTTGGTACGTATGGAGAAATTCGTCTTCAACAACAATGAAACCCTGAAAGCGGGTGTGGAAGTGGCACATTACGGAGCCTCCGACCTGAAAGAGGCAACTATTCGCTGGAAAGTAAGCGATGCGAACGGCAATGTTGTAGAAGAAGGTTCGCTTCCCAAACAAACTATTCCTGCAGGAAGTCGTTTGGCGCTGGGAAACATCTCCATGGATCTCTCCAAAATAACCGCTCCGGCAAAGCTAAATCTGCAGGTGGCCATCGACGGCACTTCGTATGCCAACGATTGGAATTTCTGGGTCTACCCCACAACAATCACCGACAACACGAAAGGCATTCTGGTGTGTCACGAACTGGACGAAGCGGCGCAAAAGGTATTGGCCAAAGGAGGCAAAGTGCTTCTGCTTGCCGCTGGGAAAGTGGAATATGGCAAAGAGGTGGTGCAATACTACCAGCCTGTTTTCTGGAACACCTCGTGGTTCAAGATGCGACCGCCGCACACGACCGGTGCTTACATCGACAACAGCCACCCCATCTTTCAGAATTTTGTTACCGACGACTGGGGCGATTTGCAATGGTGGGAGCTGCTCAACAAAGCACAAACCATGCAGTTGACTGACTTCCCGAAAGGTTTCCACCCGCTGGTACAACCCATCGACACCTGGTTTATCAACCGCAAACTGGGAATGCTCTTCGAAGCGCAGGTAGGCAAAGGCAAGATTGTGGTATGCAGTATGGATCTCGACAACGATCTGGAGAATCGTCCCGTAGCACGCCAGCTACGCTACTCCATTCTCAACTACATGCAGTCGAAGGCGTTCAAACCACAGAATAATGTGGCGATTTCAACCATCGAAGATATCTTCCGTAAGACTGCCGAAAAGGTAAAAACGTACAGCAAAGATGTTCCTGACGAATTGAAGAAGGGAACGCGATAAAAATTAAGAGAAGTTGAGGGTCTCGTTTTAAGCGAAGCCCTCAATTTTTTTATGCTTATAGTCGTGCATAATGTCGTGTTCAAAACGACGTGCAAAATCCATTAGCGATACCGGGAGTTATAGTTAGGAGATATGGATTGCATGATTTTTCTTTCTGTTCGAACAACACTGTAATATATGAGTGTAACCGGTATCAGGTATGGTTTCGGGGAAAATACCAGAGAGGGAGATGTATCTTGTCCATCGGATAGCGAAACTACCACCATAAATCTTGCTTTCACAGATTTTCCATCTTTCACTGCCGGCAACCATTCACCACCCACTTCTGTAATTCTGCGTATAATTTCCCTTTCCAGTTCTTTATTTAGTACAGCCTCACTTTGCACATCTTTCATCAACCCGTGCTCATCAATAACAAATGAAACAACTGCGGTCCCAGTGACATGTTTCTCCATTACCGACAGCGGCAACCGGATGGATTTTGACAAAAGGGCTTCAAATTCATTCTTGTATCCCAAAAAGAGTGCGGGAGAATCCACTTTGGATAAAGTATATTCTTGTGTGTCTGCTTTTATGATAAATGTGTCGATCGCTTGAATGGAAGCCGAAGTGCGGGATATCCGGTTTTCTGTGAAATCATATTCGAAATAGATATCCTTTTTATCAGCGAATAGCCATTTGCCCGTTTTCTTATCATTTGAATACTGTCCGGAGACGAGAGTATCGCCAGTGTTCATATCTACTTTTAAGTATAACCCCTCTTTTTGTTTGGTCTTTTTGTTAATGGTGACGGTAGTGGCAATGTCTCTGTCTTTCGTCACTTTTGTCTTAAAGTCCTTATTCTGTGCATTGCAGAAGTAAATTGATAACAGTCCTATTGCAAAAATGTAAATCGTCTTCATTGTATTCTTCTTTGATGTAAAATCAAGTTTGGGTTAAGATTATTGTTTATGAGGAACTCTCAATTTTCGAACCGGAATACTCATGTGACATAACTTTCTTCTCTCATTTTTCTTCTTTTTGTTTCTTGTGCGGTACTGTAAGCTTATTCCAAAACTAGATATTTCGTGCGGAATGTAGTTGTATTTCCTATAAAAAATAGTTGGTTTGTATCAGAGAACATGTCCAGTGTAGATTGTTGATTAAAAAGGGCAGCATGGTATTTGTCATGATAATTGCAGGATTTGGGGTATTGTCACACACAAAGAAAAATAATTATTTTCATTATATGAAATATTACGTCAAAAAACATTTACACTAAAATAACTCATGTTTCCTTTTCTTGAGAATGGCTGGGAGTTATTGTGTTTTGCTTGTCTCTGGAAATTCTTTGTGCAAAAAGACGATCTTTTTAGAAGCAACGACTGTTTTTGTGTTTTGATTAAAAAATACCTCCCATTCATAAATGGAAATATCTGTGGTGAAAAAATAACAAAATATTAAATTAAAAAAAATTTCAAGTCAAAAATGCACTGTGTAAGATATATAGCATTGAAAAACAGTTAAATAAATTGTATTTTCTGCGCTTTGTCAAAGTGTATTTCTAAATTCATGACTTACAATGCGGGCAACAAGCATCAAAAAGATATGTATTTTTCACAGATGTAATCAAATAGATATGAATAGTCAAAAATAAATGTTATTTTTGCCATGGCTTATTTTATAATTACATGTCATTTTGTGGCAAATATTAACTAAAGAGATACGTATGAGAAAACTAATGATGATGTTATGCTTAGCGATAAGCGTAGGGTGGGCTACAGCACAAACGAAAATCACAGGTGTAGTCATCTCTTCGGATGACGGGCAACCTGTTATTGGAGCTACAGTCTTAGCCAAAGGGACAAAAGTAGGAACTGTGACAGATGCTGAAGGTAGATTCTCCATGACGGTACCACAATCCGGAAAGATCTTGCAGATTTCCTATGTTGGAATGCAGTCTATGGAAGTGGCAGTAAAACCGAATCTCAGAATCGAGATGAAGATTGATGCACGTCAAATGGACGAAGTGGTTGTGACGGGTATGCATCGTATGGATAAGCGATTGTTTACAGGCGCCACAACAAAACTTGGAGCAGATAATGTCAAGCTGGATGGGATTCCTGACATAAGCCGGGCTTTGGAAGGACGTGCAGCCGGTGTTTCCGTTCAAAATGTGTCGGGTACTTTCGGTACAGCACCTAAAATTCGAGTCCGGGGAGCAACCTCCATTTATGGTAGTTCCAAACCTCTGTGGGTTGTTGACGGTGTTATATTGGAAGATGTTGCCGAAGTAAGTGCCGACGATCTTTCTTCCGGAGATGCAGTTACTTTGATAAGCTCTGCCGTATCAGGTTTGAATGCTGATGATATTGAAAGCTTCCAGATATTAAAAGACGGTTCTGCAACTTCTATTTATGGAGCCCGTGCAATGGCAGGTGTGATTGTAGTGACTACAAAGAAAGGGAAAGCCGGAGCTAATAAAATCACCTATACGGGAGAATACACCATGAGGTTAAAACCCAGCTACAGAGACTTCAATATAATGAACTCACAGGAGCAAATGGGTGTTTACAAAGAAATGGAAAATGACGGCTATTTAAATCTGGCAGAGACATATAGAGCGTCAGACAGTGGTGTTTATGGCAAAATGTATCACTTGATTAATACGTATGATCCAGCCACCGGAAGTTACATGTTGGCTAACACGCCTGAAGCCCGCAATGCATATTTAAGAGAAGCCGAATACAGAAATACCGACTGGTTTGACCTTCTGTTCAATAACAGTATTGCACAGAATCATGCAATTAGTTTATCCAGTGGAACAGAAAAGGCATCTTATTATACGTCGTTGAGTGCAATGAATGATCCGGGATGGACAAAACAAAGTTCTGTCAACAGATATACGGCAAACGTAAATGCATTGTACAACATCTCTAAATCCGTTTCGTTAAATCTTATCAGCAACGGTTCATACAGAAAGCAGAAAGCGCCGGGTACGCTCAGTCAGAATATCGATGCTGTTAGTGGCGAAGTGAAAAGAGATTTCGATATTAACCCGTATTCATACGCTTTAAATACTTCCAGAGCCTTAGATCCTAATGCGTTCTACGTTAGGAATTACGCTCCCTTCAATATTCTACACGAGCTGGAGAATAACTACATTGACATAAATGTAGCGGATCTCAAATTTCAGGGTGAATTAAAAATCAAACTGATGAAAAAACTGGAAGCTTCATTACTTGGAGCCTACAAATATTCTTCCAGCGTTCAATCTCACAACATAAAAGATTCTTCAAATCAGGCATGGGCATACAGAGCGATGGATGACGCCACTATGAGAGACGCAAACCCATGGTTGTATACCGACCCTGACAATGCCAACTCTTTGCCAATCTCAGTTCTCCCTGTAGGAGGCTTTTTTAAGGAAACAAAATACTCCATGAATAGTTATGATTTCAGAGGTACATTAAGTTACAATGATGTATTCTCCGAAAATCATATTGTTAACCTTTTTGGAGGAGCTGAGCTCAATGCCGTTGACAGACAGAAAACATGGTTCAATGGTGTTGGCATGCAATACGATATGGGTATGCTGCCTGCTTATGATTACAAATATTTCAAGCAAGGAAGTGAAGAAAATGCTCAATATTATTCTGTTGATGTAACAAGAGGGCGCCAGTTAGCATTCTTTGGAACAGGAACCTATTCATACAAAGGAAAATACACCCTAAATGGAACGTTACGTTACGAAGGGTCTAATAAGCTGGGGAAAAGTCGATCGGCCAGATGGCTTCCTACCTGGAACATCTCGGGTGCATGGAATGCGCATGAAGAAGCTTTCTTCAAGAAGTTAAAGCCAGCGATTTCGAACTTAACATTAAAAGCTTCTTACTCCTTAACTGCTGACCGGGGACCAGCTACCGTAACCAATTCGAAAGTCCTTATTGAAAGCTATAATGCATGGAGGCCATTTACCAATGTAAAAGAATCCGGCTTGAGAATTTCAGATTTGGAAAACAGCGAACTGACCTACGAAAAGAAGCATGAGCTGAATCTTGGACTTGATCTCGGGTTTCTGAATAACCGGATTAATTTATCTGCCGACTGGTATAAAAGGAATAATTATGATCTTATCGGCCAGATAAGCACAATGGGTGTTGGCGGACAAATTACCAAATATGCCAATGTCGCTTCCATGAAGTCACATGGTATTGAATTTTCGTTATCTACCAAAAATATTGTTACCAAGAACTTTAAATGGAACACTGATATTATTTTCTCCAAGAGTAATACCGAAGTGACTAATCTGGAGGCAAATTCCAGAATCATTGATTTGATATCGGGAACAGGGTTTACAATGACAGGTTATCCGGTTCGTTCTCTCTTTTCTTTAGATTTCAAAGGGCTAAATGATAATGGATTACCTACGTTTATAAATGAATCCGGAAACTTGACGGTTAGCGATATCAATTTTCAGGACAGGAATCAAAAAAGCCACTTAATTTACGAAGGGCCAACCGATCCGACCATCACTGGTAGTATTGGCAATATATTTTCTTACCAAAATGTTAAGCTCAACGTCTTTGTTACTTATTCATTCGGTAATGTAATTCGCATGGATCCGGTATTCAGTAATAAATATTCCGATCTGAATTCGATGCCGAAAGAATTCAAAAACAGATGGACAGTGCCCGGTGATGAAAAAACTACAAATATTCCCGTTATTGCCGACGTGAGACAGAACCAACAGGACAGTTATCTGAGCTATGCTTACAATGCATACAACTATTCGACTGCCCGTATTGCTAAAGGCGACTTTGTGCGGATGAAAGAAATTTCAGTCAGCTATGACATCCCAAAATCAATCATTCAGGCTTTTAGAATTAGCGATTTGTCTTTAAAGTTGCAAGCAACAAACTTATTCCTGATATACGCCGATAAAAAACTGAATGGACAAGATCCCGAGTTCTTCAATACCGGTGGTGTAGCCGCACCTGTTCCAAAACAGTTTACTCTAACACTCAAATTGGGAATTTAAAAACATGAAGGTTATGAAAAAGATAAATAATATAATTACGTCGGTTTGCGTCGCTCTTTTGCTGGTATCTTGTAATGATTTCCTCGATACAATGCCTGACAACCGGGCAGAGGTAAATTCCGCTGCAAAAATCACTTCACTGCTCACTTCGGCATATGCCGATAACTCTTTTATATTGATGACCGAAATGTCGTCGGACAATACAAAAGATAACGGAGTTTTATATACACCATACAATCAAGAGCAGGAGGATTCGTACTTGTGGAAGGCCATCACTACCACCGGCAATGATTCTCCTAAATCAGTGTGGGATTCAAACTACGGGGCTATTGCGGCTGCTAATCAGGCATTGCAGGCTATTGCCGATTTGGGTAATCCTTCCAGCCTGAATGCACAAAAGGGAGAAGCCCTTATTTGCAGGGCGTATGCTCACTTTACTCTGGCTAACGTGTTCTGTTTGCCCTATAATCCGACAACTGCCGGTACCGACCTTGGACTTCCATATTCTGAAAAGCCGGAAACAAAGGTTAAGGTTGACTATCACCGGGGAACAATGGCTGAACTATACAAAAAAATCAGTGACGATATAGAGGCCGGATTGCCGTTGATCAACGATGAACTCTATTCGGTGCCCAAATATCACTTTAACAAGAAAGCTGCTTATGCGTTTGCTGCCCGCTTCAATCTTTTCTATCTCAAGTTCGATAAGGTAATTCAGTATGCAAATGTTGTGCTGGGTGATAATCCGCAAAAAATACTTAGAAACTGGGCGGCCAATAATGCCTCTGCATCCGATTGGGAACTTCGGACCAATGCCTATATTTCCGCCTCCGAACCGGCTAATTTGTTAATTCAAACGGCTATTTCAACTTGGCCGTATGTGTATGGTCCTTACAGTATAGGTAAGCGATATGGAAACGCCAAAGCAGTTTTTACAACAGAATCGGTTAGAACTCAGGGGCTCTGGGGTGCTTATGCTAACCTGTATACGGCGAATTCAATCTGGGGTTCCGATCAAAAAATGTGTGTGTCTAAAATGGGTGGCTATTTTGAATATACGGATAAAGTGGCCGGTATTGGATATTTACACTCTGTTGCTACGCCGTTTACAACCGACGAAACATTACTTTGTCGTGCCGAAGCGTATGTATTGCAGGCTACTCCCGACTATGACAAGGCTACGGCCGATATTAATACCTGGTTATCTACTCATTGCAAAACCATCACAGCTAAATCCAAGAGCGATATTGTGAATTTTTACAATGCATTACCTTACATGCCGCTGCAAATAACCAGCGATACACAAAGAGGTATAAAGAAGGTTCTCAATCCCCGCGGATTTACAGTTGCTGCCGGAGATCAGGAAAACATGATCCAATGTATCTTGCATTTGCGCAGAATAGAAACCATGCACGAAGGACTTCGCTGGTGCGACATCAAACGTTACGGGATTGAAATTGCTCATAACCGCGACGGTTTATCTGACGACTTACTGAAGGTGGATGATCCACGGCGTGCAATACAGTTGCCGCAGGATGTTATCAGCGCGGGACTTACTGCCAATCCCAGGTAATATAAATAGCATACTTCTGAAATGAAAAAACATTATAGTATGAAAAAAATACATTTTCTTATTTTTAGCGTTCTGGTTTTGATGCTGTCATCGTGCAGCAAAGAGACGCTTGATTCTCAAAGCATTTTTGATACTGCGTCGCCTGAAAGGAACGCTTTTGATACCTGGATATTAAAGAACTATACTACCCCCTACAATATAGACTTTAAATACAGGTACGACGACAAACAATCTGACAGAACCTACAATCTGGTCCCCGCAGATTATTCCAAGTCGGTAGCTTTGGCCAAACTGGTGAAATATTTGTGGATCGATTCGTATGAAGAACTTACGGGGAAAGATTTCATTCGCAAATATTGCCCGAAAATGATCCAGCTGATCGGATCGCCGGCATACAACACACAGGGTTCTATAGTGTTGGGTACTGCTGAAGGAGGGTTGAAAATTACCTTGTATAATGTCAATATGATCGACCTTGCCCACCTGGATGTCGATCAGTTGAATTACTGGTACTTCAAAACCATGCACCATGAGTTTGCGCATATATTGCACCAGACCAAAAACTACTCTACGGATTTTAATCTCATATCAAAAGATTATCAATCTTCCAGTTGGGTGAATTTGTCTGAAGCAAATGCCCTTACAATGGGATTTATCTCAAGCTATGCCAGTTCAGAACCTCAGGAAGATTTTGCTGAACTTGTATCGATCTATGTTACTCATGACAGTAGTTACTGGAACTCACAGTTAACCAAGGCAGGCACGACCGGTAGTGGCATCATCCTTCAAAAGTTCGCTATCGTAAAAGATTATCTGTCCACTTCGTGGGGTATTGATATTGATAAACTCCGCGATATAGTACAGCGTCGGTCCGGAACAATAGGAACGCTAGATCTAACAACACTTAATTGAAAAACGGCATGAAACATATAGCAAAATTCTTAGTTTTATTGTTGGCTGTTATCTTCTATGCGGGATGTACACCTGAAGAAAAAGATCTTTTTGGTGATTCATCGGCCAATAGATTAACTACCACCCTGCAAACCGAAAAATCGCTGCTTTGCGCTCCAAAAAACGGCTGGATCATGGAGTATTATCCATCATCTACTCAACTATACGGAGGGTATAACGTATGGGCTTCGTTTGCCGCCGACGGCAGTGTGAAAGTGATGAGTGAGATTTATGGAACCGGGGATGTAAAAACGAGCTTGTACTCCCTTAAACAGAGTGCCGGGGCCGTACTATCTTTTGACACCTACAATGAGGTTATGCACTATTTTTCTGATCCGGCCAATCCGGATGGAATTGGCGCTGCAGGAAAAGGAATGGAAGGTGATTTCGAGTTTACTATTATGAAAGCCAAATCAGACACCATTTTGCTGCAAGGGAAAAAATCCGGATCAAGAATCTTGATGGTTGCATTGCCCGATACCAAAACAGGAGCTGATTATATCGGGAATGTTGTATCGGTTAAAAAGCAATATACATTTCAGTCGTTCAAGTATGTTGTGAATAGAGATACTCTACCTGTTACGGTTTCTTATAGGAATCTTACGATTACATATAAATCTTCCGATGGCAGTCAGGTGTCAATTCAGGCGCCATTTATAATTACACCGACAGGATATAAGTTCTATTCTCCGTTAACGATCGGCAATGTAACGGTAAGTGAACTGAAGTATCAAAAGACATCGACTGAAGAATATTTTGCCCCGGTTAACGGAGCTCCGGCAAAACTAATTCCGGTAATACCACCTTTAAACCAACAACTGATTTCCGGTAATTGGTATTTTGCTTATAGTGGTTTGGGCTCCTTTGGAAAGCCATATTGGGATTATGCCAAAACCAACGGATTGGATATTATTGGCGAGGAATTATATTATGCGTATTTAGGTAAATATTCTACCGGTCAGTATGGTTTTTGCTTTGGTTCTTACGACGGATCCTCTGTCTATAAAGGAGGGCTAGTGTATACCTACACCTTAATAGCCAATAATCAAGTGAAGCTCACATTTGCATCCAGTGGAGTCGGAGATGGTGTCTGGTATTACAGCAATGCAAAATTCAACTATTTGATAAATCCGCTTGGAACCTCTACTGTCAGAACATTCACTTTGACAACCGATGATCTAAAGCAACCAACATGGATAAAGTTGACCGATAATGCCAATGCAAACAATACAATAATTCTTTACAAGAATACCGTGGCATGGCCATATGACAAGTAGTACAGGGTTGTAATTGGATAACTCTGAAAAATTAAGCGTCCCGAAAATCGTTATGGATTTTCGGGACGCTTTGTGTTCGGACGATATCTCTATAATCAAAAAATAAGGCCGTCATTTGCATGACGGCCTTACAAAACTAACACCTAAGATACTTATACAAGCTTTGACAATGCATCATTGATGCGAGCCATCGCCTTTTCGATATTTTCGTCTGAAGTTGCATACGACATGCGGATGCAGTTGGGAGCGCCAAAGGCATTACCACCCACGCAGGCCACTTTTGCCTCGTCGAGAAGGTACATAGCCAGATCGGCTGCTGTTTCTATTTTATTTCCGTTGAATGATTTCCCTAGATAGTAGCTGCAATCGGGGAAGATATAAAATGCTCCGGTCGGATTGTTTACTTTGAAGCCCGGAACTTCTTTGGCAAGTTTCACAATCAGGTCGCGACGGCGTTGGAAAGCCACACGCATTTCGGCAACACAGCTTTGATCGCCTTTGTAAGCAGCCACGGCAGCTTTCTGTGCAATTGAGCAAGGACCTGAAGTGTACTGACCCTGCAATTTGTTAATGGCGCTAACCACCCATTTCGGACCGGCAATCCAACCGAGACGCCAGCCTGTCATGGCATAGCCTTTCGAAACACCGTTGACGATCACCACGCGCTCGCGAACGTTTTCGAACTGTGCGATGCTTTCGTGCTGACCCAGGTAGTTGATGTGTTCGTATATTTCGTCAGAGATGATGACAATCTGAGGATATTTTGCCAATACATCAGCCAAACCTTTCAATTCTTCTTTGGTATAAACGCTACCGGTAGGATTTGAAGGAGAGCAGAGAATAATGGCTTTTGTTTTTGGTGTAATGGCAGCTTCGAGTTGAGCAGGAGTAATTTTGAAATCCTGATCGATGCTTGCTTCAACGACTACGTTGACACCTTCGGCCAGTTTCACCATTTCCACATAACTAACCCAGTAGGGAGCCGGAATGATTACCTCGTCGCCAGGTCCTACTACGCTGAGAACAACGTTGCATACAGATTGCTTTGCGCCATTGGAGCAAAGAATCTGATCCGGTTTATATGTCAAACCATTCTCTTTTTCAAGTTTTTCACTGATAGCCTGACGCAGGTCGAGGTATCCGGGTACGGGTGAATAGAATGAAAAATTATCATCAACCGCTTTTTTTGCTGCCGCTTTTATGTGGTCGGGAGTGTTGAAATCGGGTTCACCGACACTCAGATTAATCACATCGAAGCCTTGAGCTTTCAGTTCGGCGCTTTTTTGAGACATCGCCAACGTCTCAGATGGTGATAATGCGTTAATACGCGCAGATAATTGGTTCATAAATTATATATAAATGGAATTCTCGGGTGAAATATCCGAATCGTTGAATGACTCGGATTTTACATGCGTGTGGAAATTGGTTGACCAAAAACCATGCAAAGGTACTCATTTTTACCAAGCCAGTCAAACAAAACGCTGTTTTCCGTGTCTTTTTAACAACAAAAATGCACGAAAACAAACTAAAATAGCCATTTTGCCACCTCTGTATAGCAAAATTGTGATTTTATGCCGATTGAAGAATAATATATTTTCCCGCCAAAATTTGCAAATCGATTTTCAGTCGCCTATCTTTGATGCAATTAGCAATGTTTGCTACGTTACATTTAAGTTCATCTAATAATTTATAGAGTTATGAACAAGTACTTTTTCCCCATCACCCGAAGCAATATTTTCTTGTTTCTTGCCTTGTGGTTAATGCTGGCCTTTCCGCTTGGATTGTATACTTTACTGGTCGGCCCGTCTAAATGGTTGGCGGCGGCAGCTCTGCAACATAACTGGTCGGATTCTCTTTCCAACGGACTTCAGAAAGGAGCCATCCTTCTCTGGATTGTTGTTTCGTTCGTACTGGCCGTGCTAACAATCAGGTTATTCCTGAAGCTTAAAATAATTTCCCGTTCGGTGCTTTTTTCTTTGCTCTTTCTGATTTTTGGTGTCTCCGTCTACTTGTTTGCCTTTCATCCGGAGATCTATATCAAATGGTCGGGTGCAGCTATGGTGAGCGAGAGTCAGAAAACCACAGGAGCTGCCGGCAATGAAATAGAGTTCACTATCGGCTCTTATCCGGATGCTGATAAAATTGTTCAGCTGAAAAAAGAAGGATATACGGCCATTATCACATTGATGAGTGAGTTGGTGGTGCCGGCAGAACCGAAACTGCTGCACGAAGAGGGAGAGCATACCGCTAAAGCGGGCATGCAGTTGATCCATATCCCCATGTTGCCTTGGGTATCAAACAATGAAAAAGCGTTGGAACAGATTCGTCAACTGGTTAAAACCGGGCATGGTAAATATTATGTACACTGTTACCTTGGCCGGGATCGGGTCAATGTTTTTAGAAAGATGATTGCCGATAGTGCGCCAAAAATGAAGCTGCAGGCCAATACTTCCACACGCAAAATAGAAGAATTAACCCGGTTTGAAAGAGGTAACTATTATCGGATTAACGAAAAGATATACCTTACTCCATTTCCAACCGATGATGAGTTTTTGGGATATATTGTGAACGGCAATTTCAAGTCGGTTGTTTGTCTGTTGGACGAAAATGACCCTGAAGATAAACCATGGGTTGAGCGGGAAAAGAAAATTCTGAAGACATACAACGTCTCCTTTGTCAACATACCGTACAAGAACGCTGCAGATACTAAAGCTCTCAGGAAACTGATCGATAGCATTCCGCACATCGCATCGCCGATGATAATACATGCATTCAAGTCCGACAGTCAGTCTATTGCCCGAATTAAGAAAGAACTGAATAATCTGAAGATATAAAAAGACAGGGTTGGTGCCCTAAAAAAATATGAGCCTGTTTTGTCTCTGGTTTGACTTCCGGAGATAAAACAGGCTCTGTTGTACAAAGTGGGATCAGCTCTTCAGGTCATTTGCCACAAAATGAAATCGCAATTGTGAGGCAAAATATTATTGTTTAGAATTGAATCCCTTTCTGGTTTGTTGTCCCCATCCTTTATCTCCTTTAAAGAAAGAAATATTGCCTTTGATGGCAAAAAACACATTCAACGGGTGGTAGATGAGTGGTTCGATAAACGGAATGACAAATAGTTTTCGCAAATGTTCGAACCGATGATACCGATGGAATGTAAACTCATCGAAAAGTACGGCATAGAAAGAAAACGAAACGGAGAACAGATATACGAATACCAGCATGAATATAAATATCGGCCAATTTATCATGCCCACAGCAATAAGATATACAAGAAGTAAATATCCGAAAGCTTCGAGCAACGGAGCCATCCATTCAAAAAAGAACCAGAAAGGATAACCCAACAACCCCATTTTTCCATA
Source organism: Paludibacter jiangxiensis (assembly GCF_001618385.1). Classification (NCBI taxonomy): domain Bacteria; kingdom Pseudomonadati; phylum Bacteroidota; class Bacteroidia; order Bacteroidales; family Paludibacteraceae; genus Paludibacter; species Paludibacter jiangxiensis. The sequence goes on from NZ_BDCR01000001.1 coordinate 1,241,794, forward strand.
TTTGGGATTAAAGAATAACTTACGGTGCATAAGTAACGTGTCCATATTGCCTCGTGTCCAACGATTACGCTGGCGGGACAGCGCGCTGATGGAAGTAGGAACTTCTGTCCAGCAAAGCGGATCCGGAATGTATTCAACGCGATGCTTGACTTTTTGTTCGTATAAGAACCGGCGCATGCGTACTACCAGTTCCATATCCTCGCCAACAGTATTCACATTATAGCCGCCGCATTGCACCACAATGTCTTTGTCGAACATGCCAAGTGCCCCCGAAACAATGAGCAACCCATTGAGTTTACTCCAGGCCATACGTCCCATTAAAAATGCGCGTAGATATTCGATAGCTTGAAAACGTGCAATATATTCGTTTGGTACATTAACCTGAACTACCTGTCCGTTCTCAATTTTACACGAATTTGCAATGCGGATTACGCCTCCGGTGGCAATGGTTTTGTTATCTGTATGAGAAAGGAATGGCTTGACTAATTTTTGTAATGCGTCGGGAACTAAGATGCTGTCCACGTCGATCGCTACAAAATAAGGAAAATGCGATACGTTGATACCGGCATTAAGCGCGTCTGCCTTGCCGCCATTTTGTTTGTCTACCACCGTAAGATACGAATAAGCATGGTTTCTGGATTTATAAATACCTCTAACCGGTTGAGTCGGTAATGCGGCATAAGCAATGTATTCAGCTTCCACCAAATCAAATTCCCGTATTATTTTATCCAGAGTATCATCGGTGCTTCCATCATTCACCAGTATGATTTCGTAGTTGTTGTACTGGATTGTAAACAACGCTTTTATGTTGTCAACAATCGTTTTGCTCTCATTATAAGCGGGAGCTATCACCGTAATTCCGGGAGCAAGAGGCGATGAGAGAATGGCGCTGAAATCGGCATAGCGATTTGCTCTTTTATATTCAATCAACTGAAACATCGAAATAATTCCCAGAAAAAGATAAATTGCCATGATTAGTGCGGCAATTATCAGGAATAGATTATTGAAAAAAATATCAGCCATATGTTTAAGTTTTTGTTGTTGTAATCAATCTTATTTTTGTTCAATTTGCTCAGGTTCCATGTCTTTTAAGAGCATGGCTTGCAGTCCGGGAGAAACATGTTTCAGAATCTCAGCCTGCAATCGTCGGGGTGTATCCTGCCAGATGTTTCGGTAGAATTCAAATGTCTCCTGAGGCTTATCCAGAGAAAGTGCCTGTATCATGCCAACCTGAACGCGAAGTGTCTCTCCGAGAAAATTCTGTTTTACCACGGGGATAGCCTCATAAATATCCAGGTCACGCACAACCCGTAAGGCATTTCTACGTACTACCGGATCGTGATGTGTCACCAACTGGATAATCTCTTCTTTTGAACCCTTTTGAGAAAAAAGCCGAATCATATTGAGTGCAAAGATGATGACCGAAGCATTCTCCGAATGAAGAAAGCTATAAAAGTCGGGTAGGGGCAAAGAGCTTCTCACCATTGTCTTATGCAGTAAAATCTGATGCCATATCGGCAATGATTGATCAATAATATTGAGGAATGCAAATGCTTGGCCGGTATCGAGATTTACACAGGCCATTTGCGCGACATTTCTTAGGTGAGGATTTCCTGCATATTGATACGGCTGAATCAGTTCAAATGCAGCATAAACCTGCATCCATTGTGCAGCGTCAATGTACAATACCTTGTTGAACCATCGTGCACTATTGATTTTATGTACCACAAATGTATCAAGACCTAACTGGTAAAACAAATGTTGCAGGTTCTCGGTCTTCGGTCCGGTGATTTGTTTGCGCAAACTGATTATCTCCTCAACAAGCGTTTGTTTCTTGAGTTGTTTCATTTGCTCTAAAGCAGATTCACTATTTCCATAAAGGTATTCTATGATGGATGCCTGTACCTTTTCTCTAATAAGATTTTTGCGGTGCCAAAATCTGATGGAACCCCATCTTCGGAGTAAGATGAACAAAGCGATTGTGGCTATATTCACCGCCGTAAGGATAAGGGCTGTGAATAGAATTGGAAATAACCAAGCAAGCAGGACGCTTTGATGTTGACTTGTTTCAATTGTAGTCATTAAGTAACGTCCCAGATCATGAAGCCAGTCAAATGCGTTATTTCCTTCCAAAAACCAGGTTTCATGCATTAGCCAACTTTTCACAATGGAGGAGAAAGCTAGCAGTAGAATCATAGCCGTTATAAATACGGCCACAGCTTTATATTTTCGTAACATAGTCTATAGCATTTGAAATGAATGAATTTTTCTTTCCTTGTATTGCCTTTTGTATGTGAATATTTAGATGAGTCGGATCAAAAGGCTTTGAAATAAACTCATCGGCACCAAGTCTGAATATGAGTTCTATTAATCGATTGGAGCTCAATGAACTTATTACTACAATCATCATCTTGGGAAATTGTAGCCGGGCATTGTGAATGAATTCGAACCCGTTCATATGCGGCAATAATACCTCCGTGATTAAAATATCAGGAGCAAACGACGTCAATTGGCTTGTCATCTTTTCTCCCACCCAGGCGAGGCGAACCTCATTCTGTTCGGCCATCAGTTCTTTTCCCATGAGTTGCATTAATAATGGGTTGCTTTCACATATAAGTATTTTCATAATGTTGCATTTTAGGCTTTTCAAATCAGAATTGATAAGAACAAATAATTTCACCGGAGAATACATTGCGATAGCGTTTGCTCATCCACTCGGTATTGCTGTAGGTAAATGCTCCGCTAATGGTAAATGCAGGCCAGAGTTGCTTGCTATACTCAAGTCGGAATCCGGATGACTTAAGAGAAGGAGTAACTGTGGTCAGGACATTCGTCCTTTCATCGGGCGAAACTCCATAATTTACTCTTACACCCCAGTAATCGTCTCTGGAAGCAAAATAGTAACGGGTTTGCAGCAACGCAGTAAGGGAAGTGCTTCCGTTTAGTTTGAAGTAAGTTCGCCCAGACCACCACCAATTGCCTGAATATTTGCCCAGATAGGCAGTGTAAATCATGGCGTCGGTGGTTTTATAGTCGAGATAACGAAAGCCCACAGAGGCTTCGAACGCTGACGGTAATTTCTGATAAAACTCCCCACCCAGTCGGAAACGTGGAAATATGGATTGATTAGAGTATCCGATATTCAGGTATCCATAATTCCAATTGCTGATTTTCAGATACGCATCCGCTTCACCCTGAACTCCTTCGATCCCGAATCTTTTTGCATAGTTAAATCTTCCGACTAATGTTCCTATCGGAATTTTCCGGCTATATTGTAAATAGATTGTTTTCCACGGCTCTAAAGCGCGACTCTGAAAATAGTCGGACGAATAACTGAAACTCAGGCGGTTCTTTTTTAGTTGATCCTGCAATGATTTCAACAACTTGAGGCCATCTGCATTTTGAGGATCAATATACAACAGCGTGTTCAGTGTTTCGTTTGCCATTTCAGGTTTTTTCAAACCGTCGTAGGCTCTGGCTTTCTTCAGTAAAAGGGCTTTGTTGTCATGAAAATAAGTAAGGGCAGCATCACAATCGCGAAGACAGGAAGCGTAATTGCCTTGCCAGAGGGAAAGGTCGGTTTTGACATCCCACGCATCGAAGCTTTTCGGATTTGTTTCAATGACAGTATTGATGTTGGATTCAGCCAAATCATATTTTTTGTCCCATAAATAAATGCGGGACAACAAAATGTGGGCATCCTGATAACCGGGGTTATTTGTAAGGATCCGTTCGCAGGTAACAATTGCACCTGTTCTGTCTCCTGAATTGGCTGCCTGACGGGCTGCTATAAATAGAGAATCAGCGTTAATTCGCTGTGCTTCAACTGTGATTGAGGACTCTAGTGTATGAAATATGAGGCATAACAATAAAGTCAAAATTCCAGATTTTGATATAGAACAATGCATAGTAGATATTTTTTAATTAAACAATACGGTGATAAAATGATAAGTTTATCACATTGATATTCAAATAAAAATGGTGTTTTTTTTTTATTTGATATGGCAAATATAAGATGCGAATCAACTATATTTGCATTTACACTAAAAAAATTAATGAAAACAATTTGGCCATATATCAGGGGAAAGGCATCTTGAGATGCTATACGGTTTGTCTTTGGTATGATTTTTAGCGCCTGCTTGCGGTTATTCTGAATTGACTAATAATAAATTATTTGCACATGAACCCAAAGGAATTTCAAACAATCAGAGAAGCTCTTGCATATTGCATTGATCAGGAGCATTTAAGTTATCAACAATATAGTCGGAATGCCAAAAGGACCCTGAATCTTCATCAGAAGAGTATATGGGAACAACTTGCCAACGATGAATTGCGGCACAAGGCATTATTGTCCTCACTTTTGGAAAATCATCAATTCCTTTCCATGTCGTTTACTCCCGAGGCCAACCCGGGAAATCTCGATTTTCTTCAGATAGAAAAACCGGTTAATCCTGTAAAAGAAATATTTATGAAAGCAATTAATGCTGAAATTGAAGCGTATTATGGATATCGTGATATTGCGCAACAATCTTCAGAAACTGAGATGAAGAATCTTTTTCATCTTTTATCTCAGGAAGAGTTGGTTCATAAACAAGCTTTAGAAGAAGAGCTGGCAACTCTTGGATAGTATTATTGATTATGCATTTAAGAATTTCACAAAGAAAAGGCGCTAAATTTGTGAAGAATGCTACGTCAGATTAGGATCGGCCTTGTCCGGAGAGCCAAAAAACAAGAGAGGCAAGCGTAAAATTGTCCATTGTTTGAAGCACCTGACGAAAGGAAGGGGCAAGTTTGGACAATTTAGATTGATGAGCGCCGGTTTTTTGAGCGAAGCGGGCATAGCCTTGAATTTTTTGCTTCCTTTTTGTTTTAAGACAAAAAGGAAGTCGGGGTTAGAGGGGCGGAAGCCCCTTATCTAATTCTTAAAAGCATAATCCCTGCGGATAGTACGCATTCACTTGTTCTGTGTCTTTTTCTCTCCGATAGGTTTTTCTATCTTTGCAACATAAGAACAAAAAAATGCTGAATCTCTATCGCGCATCGGCCGGGTCGGGTAAAACCTATCGCCTGACCCAGGATTATATTCGTCTGCTTTTTGCCGATCGGCAGCCTTATGCGCACCGTCGTCAACTGGCCGTGACTTTTACCAATAAAGCCACCGAAGAGATGAAGCTCCGTATCATCACCGAACTCGACAGACTGGCTCGTGGCGACGCGTCGGGCTATCGTGAGGGTTTGATGCAACATTTCGGTCTTCCTGCCGACCGGGTGAATGCTCGAGCGCACCATTTACTAAAGGAGATTCTACACGACTACTCCTCATTCTCCATCAATACCATCGACCGCTTTTTTCAACAGGTATTGCGCAGCTTTACCCGTGAAATCGGTCTGCATGGTGGCTACAACATTGAGATTGACACCGACGAACCGCTGGCAACGGCAATCGACGGACTGCTTTTTTCGCTTGATCAGAAAGAGAACCGTCTGCTGCTTGACTGGCTGATGCAGTTTGCCCGCGAACGCATCGAAAATGGTAAGGGATGGGATATTCGTTACGCCATTCGTTCGCTTGCCGGAGAAATCTTTAAAGAGCGCTACAAAAAGAAATTGCCGTTGGTGCGGGAGAAATTGCACAACCGTGATTTCCTCAACGGATACCGGCAAAAATTATATGCCATCACTTCTCGCTTCGAGAAAGAATTGAAAGAAACCGGAGAAGAAGCGCTCGCGCTGATGGCACGCCATGGATTGTCATATACCGATTTTTACAAAGGTGCAAATGGTCCATTCTCTTTATTTAATAAACTAGCCTCGGAAAACTTTACAGAACCAACAAGCACATTTCTGGCATTGCCGGGAAATTTAGATGGATGGACATCAAAAACAGCCAAAAATAAAGATCAGGTAGCAGCCGTTTATAATGCAGGACTCAATGTGTTGGTGGAGAAAACCGCTTCTCTGTACGGAGATGCCTTTATTGAATATAATACTGCCAAAACGATTTCACAACACCTCTATGCGCTGGGTATCCTCTCCGATATTGATAGTCGTATCCGCCTCGACTCGGAAGAGAACAACCGTCTGCTGTTGAGCGACACCACCGAATTGCTCAATCAGATTGTGGATGGCAGCGATACGCCATTTGTCTTCGAAAAAACGGGGGTACACATTCACCACCTGATGATGGACGAGTTTCAGGACACTTCGGCTATGCAGTGGCAGAATTTCAAACCATTGATGGATAACAGTCTGGCCTCGGGAAACGAGAACCTGATCGTTGGTGATGTGAAGCAGAGCATCTACCGCTGGCGCAACTCCGACTGGCGTCTGCTCGATCGACAACTCTTCGATGACTTCGCCAGCGGACAAATCCACGAGGAGTATCTCAATGATAACTGGCGGAGCTGTCGCAATGTGATTGATTTCAACAATCTCTTTTTCGACCGCTCTTCGTTGTTTATGCAGCAACTCTTCAATGACGACTTGCCCGAACACTATCAGGGAGATCTTGACCATCGCCTGCACGATGCTTACAAAGGGTTGTTTCAGCACTACTCGCCCAAAGCAGGAGAAGGACATGTAGAGGTTCGTTTCGTGAACAACGAAGAAAAACAGTGGAAAGAAAATGCGTTAGCACAACTGCCGGCCATTATCGAACAGTGGCAGGACAAAGGTTTTGCTCTCCGCGATATGGCCGTGTTGGTACGCCGCAACAGCGAAGCCACCGAGGTGGTGGAATACTTGCTGCAATACAAAAATAGTGAACTGGCTCGCGACGGCTACCGCTATGACGTGATCTCCAATGAAGCGCTGGTCATCGGCAATTCGCTGGCAGTGCGTTTCGTCATAGAAGCTCTCCGTTACATTCTGCGTCCCGACGACAAGTTGTTGCAAACTCTTGTACCGTACCTTTATTTCGTCCTGCATCAGGGTAAAGCACCGCACGAAGCACTTGCTGCTTGCTTCGACAATCCCGAAGGTGCGAACACCCGCATGGTACACGAAGAGTTGCAACGCCTTATCAACGAAGGTACCAACCGCTCCATCTTTGAATTGAGCGAAGAGTTGATCTGGCTGTTCGGCCTTAAGAGCAACGAGGGCGAAGATGTTTATCTGCAAGCATTTCAGGATTTGGTGCATCAATATTCTATCAAGGAGTCGGCCGGCATTGCGGCGTTTCTCGAATGGTGGGAAGAAAAGGGCGCACAGAAGACGATTGCTTCGCCCGACGCGCAGGATGCCATCCGCGTACTTACCGTTCACAAATCGAAAGGACTGGGTTTTGAAGCTGTGGTGATGCCCTTTGCCGACTGGTCGCTCGACAACAACAACCGCGACATCATCTGGTGCGAGCCGACGGGGGCTCCCTTCAGCGAACTGGAACTGACTCCGGTGCAGTACTCCTCGTCACTGGCCAAAACCATCTTCGCCGCTGACTATTTCGAAGAACGCATGGCTTCGTTTATCGACAACCTCAATGTGGCTTATGTAGCATTTACCCGGGCTAAGCAGGAAATGGTTTTATTGGCACCGCAGCCCAAACCGAATGCCAAAGGAGAAATTAAGGTAAGTTCCCTCGCAACGTTGCTTCACTGTTGTATCTCCAATGAATTGCCAGCGGAAAATATTCCTGTTGATGCGAAAGAAGCTTTCCGGTCGTTTGCTCCTTTCTGGAATAACGAATCGCTGGTGTTGAACATGGGAAATACGGCACAGCAGTCGACAAAGGAGCGGGAAGATTTGCAGGTGCGCTACCGCTACGCACAATCCATCGCGCCGATCAGTCCCATTGCGGTGAAATACAAGGTGACGGACTATCTGGAAAAAGAGACATCGTCGCGAACGTTGTCCATCAACTACGGATTGCTGATGCATGAAGTATTGCACAACATCCGTCATGAAGGCGATGAGCAACGCGCCATTGCCGATATGGAACGCACCGGACGCATCACTGCCAGTGAGAAGGAAGAAATTACCTCCATGTTCGACCGCTTTTGGAAAATAGAGGGTATCCGGCAGTTCTTCGCTCCCGGCTTGCGCATCCTGAACGAAACGTCCATTTTTACGCCTGACAATAAAACGTATGTGCCGGACCGTGTTATCTTCACAGACAGACACGCTACCATTATAGACTACAAGTTTGGACACGAACAACCCCGCTACCGCCAACAGGTACTCAACTACAAAAACTTAGTGGAACAAATGGGCTACACTGCCACAGCCTACCTTTGCTATGTAGAGCAAAACAAATTGGAAAAAGTGTAATTGATTTGACTGAAGATGCTACAAAGATTCCTTTCCCCCAAAAGACTATCATTTCCCACTTTGGGAAGCCAACATCCGGATTGAGCTAAAATTATATTTTTTTAGTATTATCCTTTGTCAATATTTTTATTTCAAAAGCAAACGGAGGGCTCAATTTTGTGCCCGTTTGACGGATAATTTTTTCTCTGCCGGTTCAACGAAAACTCGTATCTTATAAAAAATCAAGAAATTATTTCGTACCTCTTTGTATTCTAAAAAAATAGTTCTATCTTTGCAGCCCAATTTAGAGTAGATATATCAAAAATTTAAGTATTTAAATCACAGTCAAAATGCCTACAATTCAGCAATTAGTGAGAAAAGGAAGGACAGCGCTGGTTGACAAGAGTAAAGCTCCAGCATTGGATGCTTGTCCTCAACGTCGTGGCGTCTGCGTGCGTGTTTACACAACCACTCCTAAAAAACCTAACTCTGCAATGCGTAAAGTAGCTCGTGTTCGCTTGACTAACCAAAAGGAAGTCAATGCTTACATTCCGGGTGAAGGACACAACTTGCAGGAACACAGCATTGTGTTGGTTCGTGGCGGTCGTGTAAAAGACCTTCCCGGTGTACGTTATCACATTGTTCGTGGTACTTTGGATACGGCAGGTGTAAACGGTCGTCTTCAACGTCGTTCGAAGTATGGTGCTAAACGTCCGAAACCGGGTCAGGCAGCTGCAGCAGCTAAAGGCGGTAAAAAGAAATAATTAGCCCGCTTCCCGAAAAGAATTCTAATCACGGTTTGAGTTATTGGTGGCCGTTGAAGGTTGAGTAAATAATCCGGTGGGATTGTTGAAGAAACTAAAGTAAAACAACCAGAACAAAACAAAATTTTGAATCACAATGAGAAAGTCAAAACCAAAGAAAAGGATCATTTTACCTGATCCGGTTTTTAGTGAAGTGATGGTGACAAAGTTTGTCAATCACCTCATGTATGATGGCAAAAAAAGCACTGCTTTCGATATATTTTACGGTGCTCTCGAAACCGTAAAAGCCAAACTTCCCAACGAAGAAAAGACTCCGCTTGAAATCTGGAAAAAAGCTCTCGACAATATCACTCCTCAGGTCGAAGTTAAATCACGCCGTGTTGGTGGTGCAACATTCCAGGTTCCTACAGAAATCCGTCCTGACCGTAAGGAGTCTATCTGTATGAAAAATCTTATTTTATATGCACGTAAACGTGGTGGCAAATCAATGGCTGAGAAATTGGCTGCTGAGGTAGTTGATGCGTTTAACAACCAGGGTGGTGCCTTCAAACGTAAAGAAGATATGCACCGTATGGCTGAAGCAAACCGTGCTTTTGCTCATTTCAGGTTCTAACCTTAATTTAAACCGAACAAAAAGCGTTACAAAATTAACGACCTATTGTTTAGGCAAATATAAAAACAAATGGCAAAAAAAGACTTACACTATACGCGTAACATCGGTATCATGGCTCACATTGATGCCGGTAAAACAACAACTTCGGAACGTATTCTGTACTACACCGGTCTTACTCACAAAATCGGTGAAGTTCATGATGGCGCTGCTACCATGGACTGGATGGAACAGGAGCAGGAACGTGGTATCACTATCACTTCTGCTGCAACAACAACGTTCTGGAACTATTTGAACGATAAATATAAAATCAACCTGATTGACACTCCGGGTCACGTTGACTTTACTGTTGAGGTAGAACGCTCTTTGCGTATCCTCGATGGTGCTGTGGCTACTTTCTGTGCTGTAGGTGGTGTTGAACCTCAGTCGGAAACCGTTTGGCGTCAGGCTGACAAATACAATGTACCACGTATCGGTTTCGTTAACAAAATGGACCGTTCGGGTGCTGATTTCTACGAAGTAATCCGCCAGATCAAGGATGTACTGGGTGCAAAACCTTGTCCTATCCAGATTCCTATCGGTGCTGAAGAAAAATTCAAAGGGGTTGTTGACCTCGTTAAAATGAAAGCTATCTTCTGGCATGACGAAACAATGGGTGCTGAATACTCAGTAGAAGAAATTCCTGCAGATCTTCAGGCTGAAGCTGAAGAATGGAGAGAAAAAATGCTTGAAGTAGTAGCAGAATACGATGATGCCGTAATGGAAAAATTCTTCGATGATCCTTCAACAATCACTGAAGAAGAAATCAACGTAGCTATTCGTAAAGCAACCCTTTCGATGGAAATTACTCCTATGATTTGCGGTTCGGCATTCAAAAACAAAGGTGTACAAACAATGCTTGACGCAGTTTGTGCTTACCTTCCAAGTCCTTTGGATACTCCGGAAATCATTGGTAACGATCCTCGTTTCGAAGACAAACAAATCGTTCGTCACCCGGACGAAGAAGAACCTTTGACCGCTTTGGCGTTCAAAATTGCAACCGACCCTTATGTAGGACGTCTTTGCTTCTTCCGTGTTTACTCTGGTAAACTGGCTGCCGGTTCTTACGTTTACAATACACGTTCTGACAAAAAAGAACGTATTTCTCGTATCTTCCAGATGCACTCCAACAAACAAAACCCTGTTGAAGTGATTGGTGCTGGTGATATTGGTGCTGGTGTAGGTTTCAAAGATATCCGTACAGGTGATACACTTTGCGACGAAGCTAATCCTATCGTTCTCGAATCGATGGACTTCCCTGAACCAGTAATCGGTATTTCGGTTGAACCGAAAACTCAGAAAGATATGGATAAACTCGGTCTTGGTTTGTCAAAACTGGCTGAAGAAGATCCAACTTTCCGTGTTAAAACAAACGAAGATACAGGTCAGACTGTAATTGAAGGTATGGGTGAGCTTCACTTGGAAATCATTATCGACCGTTTGAGACGTGAGTTCAAGGTTGAATGTAACCAGGGTCGTCCTCAGGTATCTTACAAAGAAACTATCACAAACACTGTTGAACTTCGCGAAGTTTACAAGAAACAGTCGGGTGGTCGTGGTAAGTTTGCCGATATTATTGTAAAAGTAGGTCCTGTTGATGCAGGCTTCGAAGGTAGTCTTCAGTTTATCGATTCTGTGAAAGGTGGTAACGTTCCTAAAGAATACATCCCTTCTGTACAGAAAGGCTTCCAGGCAGCTATGAAGAATGGTGTGCTTGCAGGTTTCCCGGTTGATCAGTTGAAAGTTGAACTCATAGACGGTTCATTCCACCCGGTTGACTCTGACCAGTTGTCATTCGAAATCTGTGCTCAGATTGCATTCAAAACTGCTTGTGCAAAAGCAAAACCCGTTCTGTTGGAACCGATCATGAAAATGGAAGTGGTTACTCCGGAAGAAAACATGGGTGATGTAATCGGCGACTTGAACAAACGTCGTGGCCAGGTTGAAGGTATGGAATCGAGCCGTACAGGTGCACGTATTGTGAAAGCTAAAGTTCCTTTGGCAGAAACATTCGGATACGTAACATCATTGCGTACAATCAGCTCAGGACGTGCAACTTCATCAATGGAATTCTCTCACTATGCAGAAGTTTCTTCATCTATTGCTAAAACAGTAGTTGCTGAGGCTAAAGGTAAAGTAGAACTCTTGTAAAAATAATAAGTGGAAACAGCGCAGGTTAGCAAATGACTCTTAACCTGCTGCTGTTAACACTATATCTATTAATATTAATCGACTATAACGATGAGTCAAAAAATCAGAATCAAATTAAAATCTTACGATCACAACCTGGTTGACAAATCAGCAGAAAAAATCGTTAAGACAGTAAAAGCAACCGGAGCTGTAGTAAGCGGTCCAATTCCATTGCCTACACACAAACGCGTATTTACCGTATTGCGTTCTCCGTTTGTTAACAAGAAATCTCGCGAGCAGTTTGAACTTTCAAACTACAAGCGTTTGATCGACATCTACAGCTCAACTGCTAAAACTGTTGATGCTTTGATGAAGCTTGAATTGCCGAGCGGTGTAGAAGTAGAAATCAAAGTTTGATAAGCTTCTGCAAGAACAGAGTTAAGAATTAAGTACAAAAATAATTGTAAACAAGACCGATCCCCCGTATTGGGGTTAAGGGTTAAATTTTAATTGAAATGCCAGGATTAATTGGAAAAAAAATCGGAATGACATCCGTTTTCAGTACCGATGGTAAGAATGTACCATGTACTGTTATCGAAGCTGGTCCTTGTGTTGTTACGCAAATCAAAACTGTTGAAACAGACGGTTACGAAGCGGTTCAGTTAGGTTTTGAAGAAAAGAAAGACAAACACACTACAAAACCGGAAGCAGGCCACTTCAAAAAAGCAAACGTAGCACCTCAAAGACACTTGGTTGAGTTCAAAGGTTTTGAAGGCGAATTCAAACTGGGAGATGCTCTCACAGTTGAATTATTTGACGGAACTACTTGGGTAGACGTTATCGGAACTTCAAAAGGTAAAGGATTTCAGGGCGTTGTTAAACGTCATGGATTCGGTGGTGTAGGTCAAAGTACACACGGTCAGCACAATCGTCTGCGTCACCCGGGTTCTATGGGCGCTTCTTCTTACCCTTCAAAAGTGGTAAAGGGTATGAGAATGGGTGGTCGTACAGGTGGTGATACTGTAACAGTGCAAAACCTGGAAGTGTTAAAAGTAATCCCCGAGCACAATTTGTTGCTTATCAAAGGTTCAATTCCCGGGGCTAAAGGTTCAATCGTAATTATCAATAAGTAATGGAACTGAACGTATATAACATAGAAGGAAAAGAAACCGGAAAAAAGGTAACTCTTAACGAGGCTATCTTTGGCATTGAACCTAATGACCACGCTATCTATCTTGATGTTAAACAGTACATGGCAAACAAACGTCAGGGTACTCACAAAGCTAAAGAAAGAAGCGAACTTTCCGGAAGTACACGTAAGCTGATCCGCCAGAAAGGTGGAGGTGGTGCTCGTCGTGGTGATATCAACTCACCGGTATTGGTGGGTGGTGCTCGTGTTTTTGGTCCGGTTCCCCGTGACTATAGCTTCAAATTGAACAAAAAACTGAAACAATTGGCTCGTAAGTCAGCTTTAGCATATAAAGCAAAAGCCGATGCGATTGTAGTAGTTGATGCTCTTCAATACGACGCTCCAAAAACAAAGAACTTAATCGCGTTGACCGAAAATTTGAAAGTAGCTGATAAAAAGCCGCTTATTATTTTATCGGAACCAAATAAAAACGTATATTTGTCGGCTCGAAACCTGAAAGGTGTTAATGTAACAACTGTTTCTGATCTAAATACTTACAGTATTATGAATGCGAAATCACTCGTTGTTGTTGAAGCTTCTTTCGCTGGTTTGGATCAAATCTTAAAAGCATAAGGAGGTAAAAGTGATGGGAATTATAATTAAACCGATTGTTACAGAAAAAGCAAACGGCCTTAGTGAAAAACTCAATCGTTTTAGCTTCCGCGTTGAAAAAGGCGCCAATAAGATTGAGATCAAGAAAGCCGTAGAAGAAATGTATGGCGTAACCGTAGTTGCTGTTAACACAGCAGTTATGCCAGGCAAAAAGAAAAGCCGCTTCACCAAAGGTGGAGTTATCAACGGTAAAACTTCAGCTTTCAAAAAGGCTATGGTTACGTTGAAAGATGGAGATAACATTGATTTTTATAGCAATATTTAAGTAAAACAATGGCTGTACGTAAATTGAACCCCGTTACACCGGGGCAGAGACACAAAATTATCGGTACGTTCGACACAATTACTTCGTCTGTACCGGAAAAATCTCTTGTGACAGGCAAACGCTCAACCGGCGGTCGCAATAACTCAGGTAAGATGACCATGCGTTATATCGGCGGTGGTCACAAGAAGAAATATAGAGTAATTGACTTCAAGCGTAACAAAGAAGGAGTACCTGCGAAGGTACAATCCATAGAGTATGATCCGAACCGTACGGCTCGTATCGCGTTGCTCTATTACGCTGATGGTGATAAAAGCTATATTCTTGCACCCAATGGACTGCAAGTTGGCCAAACTCTATTATCAGGCGCTGAAGCAGCTCCTGAAGTTGGAAACTCTCTACCGTTGAAGAACATCCCACTCGGTACCATTATTCACAACATTGAATTACGTCCGGGACAGGGTGCTGCATTGGTTCGCTCAGCAGGTACATTTGCTCAGTTGACTTCTCGCGAAGAAAACTATGCAATCATCAAATTACCTTCAGGCGAAACCCGCAAAATTCTTTGCACATGCAAAGCAACTGTAGGTAGCGTTGGCAACTCAGAACACAATCTTGAAAGTTCAGGTAAGGCCGGTCGCACACGCTGGCAAGGACGACGTCCTCGCGTACGTGGTGTTGCTATGAACCCTGTCGATCACCCCATGGGTGGTGGTGAAGGACGCGCTTCTGGTGGTCACCCACGTTCTCGCAAAGGCTTGTTAGCTAAGGGCTATAAGACAAGAGCTCCTAAAAAGCAATCAAGCAAGTATATTATCGAAAGAAGAAAAAAATAACGTATAATTAGAGAGATACTATGAGTCGTTCATTAAAAAAAGGACCTTACATCAATCTGAAGCTTGAACAGAAAGTGTTGACCATGAATGAAAGCGGTAAAAAAACCGTAGTAAAAACATGGGCTCGTGCTTCAATGATTTCACCTGATTTCGTAGGTCATACGATTGCAGTTCACAACGGGAACAAATTTATTCCTGTTTACGTTACTGAAAACATGGTAGGTCACAAACTCGGTGAATTCTCCCCGACACGTACCTTCCGCGGTCACAGCGGTAACCGTAAATAACCCGTTGATTCATTTACTTGAAAAAATAAAAATATCAATAAAATGGGTTCAAGAAAGAAAAATTCAGCAGAAAATAGGAAAGAAGCCCTCAAAACACAATATTTTGCCCGTCTTAACGACGTTCCAACTTCACCCCGTAAAATGCGCCTTGTGGCCGACATGATCCGTGGTATGGAAGTGAACAAAGCTCTCGGGGTATTGAAGTTTTCGACCAAAGAGGCGTCAGCCAGACTTGAAAAATTGCTTCGTTCCGCTATTTCCAACTGGGAACAAAAAACAGAACAAAAAGCAGAAAACGGCGATTTGTTCGTCAGCGCTATTCACGTTGATGGCGGCCGTATGTTAAAACGCCTTCGTCCTGCTCCGCAAGGACGCGGTTACAGAGTACGCAAACGTTCGAACCACGTAACGTTGTTTGTTGACTCAAAGAATAGTATTAACGTATCAAATGAAGTAGCAGATGGGACAAAAAACTAATCCGGTAAGTAATCGTTTGGGAATCATCCGCGGATGGGATTCCAACTGGTATGGAGGGAATAACTATGGGGATACATTGCTGGAAGACAGCAAACTGAGAAAGTATCTTCACGCCCGTCTGGCTAAAGCGAGTGTTTCTCGCGTAGTAATTGAACGTACGTTAAAACTCATCACAATCACAGTATGTACAGCTCGTCCGGGTATCATTATTGGTAAAGGCGGACAGGAAGTTGACAAACTGAAAGAAGAGTTGAAAACTATCACCGACAAAGACGTTCAAATTAATATTTATGAAGTGAAACGTCCTGAACTCGACGCTGTAATTGTTGCTAACAACATTGCTCGTCAGATTGAAGGCAAAATCGCTTATCGTCGTGCAACCAAAATGGCCATTGCATCTACAATGCGTATGGGAGCAGAAGGTATCAAAGTGCAGGTTTCAGGTCGTTTGAACGGCGCTGAAATGGCTCGCTCGGAAATGTACAAAGAAGGACGTACTCCTCTTCACACATTCCGTGCAGATATCGACTACGCTCTTGCTGAAGCCTTAACAAAGGTTGGTCTTATTGGTGTGAAAGTGTGGATTTGCCGTGGCGAAATCTATGGTAAAAAGGACTTGGCTCCTCAATTCGCAGCAGCCAAAGAAGGCTCTAACAACCGTGGCCAACGTAACGACCGCAATGATCGTGGAGATCGTGGCGACCGTAGAGGCGGCTTCCGTAAAAAGAAAAAATAATTTCTAACGCATTGAATTCAAAGACTTATGTTACAACCGAAAAAGACAAAGTTCAGAAGACAGCAAAAAGGCCGCATGAAAGGTGTGGCTCAAAGAGGTAATCAGCTGGCATTCGGTTCTTTCGGCATAAAATCATTACAATCGAAATGGATTACAGGTCGCCAGATTGAGGCAGCCCGTATTGCCGTAACCCGTTATATGCAACGTCAGGGACAAATCTGGATTCGTATTTTCCCTGATAAACCAATTACCAAAAAACCTGCTGAAGTACGTATGGGTAAAGGTAAAGGTTCTCCCGAAGGTTTCGTGGCACCCGTTACTCCAGGCCGTATGATTATTGAAGTAGAAGGCGTATCGTTTGAGATTGCAAAAGAAGCATTGCGCTTGGCAGCTCAGAAGTTACCCGTTACAACCAAGTTTGTCGTCAGACGTGATTTTGATTCAACAAACCTTAACGCGTAATCGAATATGAAGACAAGAGAAATCAAAGAACTAAGTGTTAAAGAGCTGCAGGAAAGATTGGACAATGATAAAGCCATCTTATCGCGCTTGAAATTGAACCATACTATTTCTCCGCTCGACAATCCGATGCAAATCAGGGATGTTCGTAAACAAATCGCTCGCGTTGCGACCGAATTGAAGTTGAGAGAAAATAAACAATAATAATATTGAGCCGAATGGAAACTAGAAACTTAAGAAAAGAAAGAGTAGGGGTCGTTACCAGCAATAAAATGGACAAGACCGTTACCGTTGCCGTTAAGTGGAAAGAAAAACACCCTATCTACGGCAAGTTCGTCAACAAGACGAAGAAGTTCCACGCTCATGACGAAAAAAACGACTGCGGCATCGGTGATACCGTGCGCATCATGGAAACCCGTCCGCTGAGCAAATCAAAAAATTGGAGAGTAGTTGAAATAACAGAAAGAGCTAAGTAATTATGATACAACAAGAATCCAGAATAACAGTAGCTGATAATAGCGGAGCTCGTGAAGCTTTGGTTATCCGTGTATTAGGCGGAACCGGCAAACGTTACGCTTCTCTGGGGGACATTATCGTGGTAGCGGTAAAAAATGTGATCCCTTCCAGCGACATGAAAAAGGGCACCGTATCAAAAGCAGTAGTTGTTCGTACATCGAAAGAGGTTCGTCGTGCAGACGGTTCTTACATTCGTTTCGACGACAACGCTTGTGTGTTGCTCAACAATGCAGGCGAAATGCGCGGTAGCCGTATCTTTGGCCCCGTTGCGCGTGAGCTTCGTGCCTCTAACATGAAAATCATTTCATTAGCGCCTGAAGTACTTTAACCCTTGTAAAACAATTAGCAATGAGTAAATTACATATTAAAAAAGGCGATACAGTGTATGTAAACACTGGTAAGAGCAAGGGCAAAACCGGTCGTGTCCTCGAAATTATGGCAGAAAAACAACGTGCTATCGTTGAAGGTGCCAATTTCGTGTCGAAGCACACCAAGCCCAATGCAAAAGCTCCGCAGGGAGGAATTATCAAGAAAGAGGCATCTATTCATATCTCTAACCTCAACGTAGTTGATCCCAAGAGCGGCAAACCGACACGTATCGGTCGTCGTGAAAATGCCGAAGGTAAATTAGTGCGTTACGCTAAAAAATCAGGGGAGGAAATTAAATAATGAGTACAACCAACAGTCTTAAAACTGACTACAAGGAACGCATTGTTCCTGCTTTGATGAAGGAGTTTAGCTATAAGTCAGTAATGCAAGTACCTCGTCTTGAAAAAATCGTTCTCAACCAAGGGTTGGGAATTGCTGTGGCAGATAAGAAAATTATCGATACAGCTATCAACGAGATGACTGCAATTACCGGACAGAAAGCTGTTGCCACACTTTCTCGTAAGGATATTTCTAACTTCAAATTGCGTAAACAAATGCCTATCGGAGTTCGTGTAACTCTTCGTCACGAACAGATGTACGAATTCCTGGAACGTTTGGTTCGCGTGGCTTTGCCTCGTATCCGTGACTTCAAAGGTATTGAAAGCAAATTTGATGGTAGCGGTAACTATACCTTGGGTATCCAGGAACAAATCATTTTCCCGGAAATCAACATTGATAACATCTCTCGTTTGTTGGGTATGAATATTACATTCGTTACTACCGCTAAAACAGACGAAGAAGGTTTCGCTTTGTTGAAAGAGTTTGGTTTACCATTTAAGCACAACTAATTAAAGAAGATACAATGGCAAAAGAATCAATGAAAGCCCGTGAGGTACGTAGAGCGAAATTGTGTGCAAAATATGCCGCAAAACGTGAACAACTCAAGAAAGAGGGTAACTACGAAGCTTTGCAAGAACTTCCTAAAAACGCATCTCCTGTTCGTCAGCACAACCGTTGCAAACTAACAGGTCGTCCTAAAGGCTACATGCGCATCTTCGGAATTTCGCGTATTCAGTTCCGCGAAATGGCTTCTGCAGGCTTAATTCCGGGTGTGAAAAAGGCAAGCTGGTAATCAGTTTGTGTTGCAATACGAAAAGTCAGTAGTAATAAACTTGCGTTAAACTTGTTTAATTCGGGGAAAAACACTATTTTTGTGCCCCGAAATAGACAGAATGCAGGTTTATGCATTCTGACTTTTTAGGATTGCATTAAATATAAGCGTGATAAATATTGTCCGGGCAGGCCGGATCAATTTAAAACAAATCAATATGACAGATCCAATAGCAGATTATTTAACGAGACTGCGGAATGCTATCAGAGCAGGTCACCGTGTGGTGGAAGTTCCCGCGTCGAATTTGAAAAAAGAAATCACTAAGATTCTTTTAGAAAAAGGCTATATTTTGAACTACAAGTTTGTAGAAGATGGTCCTCAGGGATCCATCAAAATTGCCTTAAAGTATGACCCTGTTCACAAGGTCAATGCAATCAAACAACTCGTGCGTATTTCGTCACCGGGTTTGCGTCAGTATGCAGGTCACAAAGAATTGCCCCGCGTATTGAACGGTTTAGGCATCGCCATCCTCTCAACATCGAAAGGTGTTATGACAGATAAAGAAGCCCGCGATTTGAATATCGGAGGCGAAGTTTTATGTTATGTTTACTAATTAAGAGGAGGATTACAGATGTCAAGAATTGGAAAATTACCTATAAGCCTTCCTAAAGGTGTAACCGTTACTGTTAAAGATAACGTTGTTACAGTAAAAGGACCCAAAGGAGAACTCTCTCAAGAAATTAATCCTAACATCACTGTAAGTGTCGAAGAAACTGCTGTTGTAGTAACTCGTCCTAATGATGAAAAGGAAAACCGCGCGATGCATGGTCTTTACCGTGCGTTGATCCACAACATGGTTGTTGGTGTATCTGAAGGATACCAGAAGAAACTTGAATTGGTTGGTGTTGGTTATCGTGTTTCAAACAATGGCAACCTGCTTGAGTTTGCTTTGGGATATACTCACAACATTCACATGATGTTGCCTCCCGAAATTAAAGTGGAGACTAAGAGCGAACGTAACCAGAATCCATTAGTACTTTTGGAAAGCTGTGACAAACAACTGATCGGTCAGGTTTGTGCAAAAATACGCTCGTTCCGTAAGCCTGAACCATACAAAGGAAAAGGTATTAAGTTTGTAGGCGAAGTTATTCGTCGTAAAGCTGGTAAATCGGCAGGTGCAAAATAATTTTTTGAAATAGAAAGAGTTATGATTAAGAAAATTCAACGTAGAATCAAGATAAAAGCACATATCCGCAGTAAAATTGCCGGAACTGCCGAAAGACCTCGTTTGTCGGTATTCAGAAGCAATAAGCAAATCTATGTGCAAATTATAGATGACAAATCAGGCAAAACCCTTGCTGCTGCTTCTTCTTTGGCAATTGCCGAGAAAATGGCAAAAAAGGAACAAGCCGCAAAAGTGGGCGAATTGATCGCTAAAAATGCTCAGGCAGCCGGAGTAACTGATGTTATCTTCGACCGTAACGGTTATTTGTACCACGGTAGAGTGAAAGAATTGGCTGAAGCCGCACGTAAAGGAGGACTTAAATTTTAATCACTATGGCAGGAATAAATAACAAAGTTAAATCAACCAACGATTTAGAATTAAAAGACAGATTAGTTGCCATCAACCGTGTAACTAAAGTTACCAAAGGTGGTCGCGCATTCAGCTTTGCTGCAATCGTGGTAGTAGGCAACGAAGATGGTATTGTTGGTTGGGGCTTGGGAAAAGCCAGCGAAGTAACAGCTGCCATTGCTAAAGGTGTTGAAGCGGCTAAGAAAAACCTTATTAAAGTGCCTGTGTTGAAAGGAACTATTCCTCACCAACAAGTTGCTAAATTTGGTGGTGCTGAAGTATATATTCAACCTGCATCTCATGGTACCGGGGTAAAAGCTGGTGGTGCTATGCGTGCTGTACTTGAAAGTGTTGGTATTACTGACGTGTTAGCAAAATCTAAAGGTTCTTCTAACCCTCACAACCTTGTGAAAGCAACTATCGAAGCTCTTGGTGAACTGCGTGATGCAGCAACTGTAGCAACTAATCGTGGTGTTTCACTCGAAAAAGTATTCAAAGGCTAAAAACGTACAACTATGGCAACTATTAAAATAAAACAAGTTAAGAGTAAAATTAAATGCCCCAAGACTCAGAAACTGACTCTGGAGGCTTTAGGTTTGAAAAAAGTGAATGCCGTTGTAGAGCATGAAGATACTCCTGCCATCCTTGGTATGGTAGAAAAGGTAAAACACTTGGTAGTAGTAGAGAAATAATTGTTTAATACGCTTAAAATAACATACATACATGGATTTAAGTAATTTAACGCCTGCGAAAGGATCCGTTAAGGAAAGAAAGAGAATAGGTCGCGGTACAGGTTCCGGTTTAGGAGGTACAGCTACTCGTGGTCTTAACGGTGCTAAATCTCGTTCAGGTTATAAGAAAAAAATCGGCTTTGAAGGAGGTCAGATGCCTTTGCAACGTCGTTTGCCCAAATTCGGGTTCAAAAATATAAGTCGTGTTGAATACAAACCGATTAACCTTGCCACTTTACAAACTTTAGCTGAAGCAGGTAACTTTACCAAAATTGGTGTTGCTGAATTACTTCAGGCTGGAGTTATTGCAAAGAATGATCTTGTTAAGATCTTGGGCAATGGAACTTTGAGTGCAAAGCTTCAGGTAGAAGCTAATGCTTTCTCAAAATCGGCAGAAGAAGCTATCGTAGCAGCAGGTGGAACAGTGGTAAAATTGTAATCCGATGAAACGTTTTATTGAAACACTCCAAAATATTTGGAAAATAGAAGACCTTAGAAAGCGCCTGATAACCACAATATTATTTGTATTAGTTTATCGTTTCGGGTCATACATAGTATTACCGGGAATCAACCCCGCAAATCTTGAAGCTCTGCAAAATCAAACATCGGGTGGTTTGCTAGGCTTGTTGGATATGTTTTCGGGGGGAGCTTTTTCTCACGCTTCTATTTTTGCTTTGGGAATTATGCCCTACATCTCTGCATCAATTGTTGTGCAATTGTTGGGTATAGCAGTTCCTTATTTCCAGAAAATGCAACGCGAAGGCGAGAGTGGCAGAAAGAAAATGAACCAGATAACACGTTATCTGACCGTTCTTATCTTGTTATTCCAATCTCCTGCTTATTTGGTTAACCTTAGCGTGCAATTGGGACATGTTGGAGCTTCTCTACCCCAAAGCTTTTGGTTTCAAGTAACATCAGTCATCATCTTAACTGCAGGTAGTATGTTTATTATGTGGTTGGGAGAAAGAATTACCGATAAAGGTATCGGTAATGGTATTTCTTTCATCATCATGATTGGTATTATTGCCCGCTTCCCGACAGCAATCGTACAAGAGTTCGCCTCTCGTTTGGGTGACGCTGCCGGTGGTTTGGTGATGTTTATCGGAGAAATAGTTTGTCTATTGTTCGTAATCGGACTGTGTATTTTACTGGTTCAGGGAACACGTAAAGTGCCTGTTCAATATGCTAAACGTGTTGTCGGTAATAAACAGTATGGTGGCGTTCGCCAGTACATTCCCCTTAAGGTGAATGCAGCTAACGTGATGCCGATTATCTTTGCTCAGGCAATTATGTTTATTCCAATTACATTAGTAGGTTTTTCTCATTCGGAAGCTGCAAGTGGTATTGTAAGTGCATTTACAGATAACTCAGGATTTTGGTACAATTTCGTATTTGCCGTTCTGATTATTGCGTTTACATACTTCTATACTGCTATTACAATTAATCCGACGCAGATGGCAGAGGAGATGAAACGTAATAATGGTTTTATTCCGGGGGTTAAACCTGGTAAGAAAACAGCAGAATACCTTGATGAAATCATGTCTCGGATCACTTTACCCGGTTCATTCTTCCTGGCACTGGTAGCTATTCTACCTGCATTTGCAAGAATCTCGGGTGTAAGTACCAGCTTTGCCCAATTCTATGGGGGAACATCATTATTGATCTTGGTAGGTGTTGTTTTGGATACACTACAACAAATTGAAAGCCGCTTGTTGATGCGTCATTATGACGGTTTGATGAAATCAGGCAGAATTAAAGGACGTACCGGCAATATTTCGGCTTATTAATTAATAAGCAGAGATGATATATCTCAAAACAGAGGAAGAAATTGAGCTACTTCGTCAAAGCAATTTGATTGTATCAAAGGCTTTGGCTGAAGTAGCTAAGTTAATTACTCCGGGTGTCTCGACACTGGAGCTTGACAAAGTAGCGGAGGCATGTATCAGAGATCATGGTGCGATACCTACTTTTTTAGGGTATGCCGGTTTTCCGAATACTTTATG
The DNA here is from genome assembly GCF_001618385.1 of Paludibacter jiangxiensis. Lineage (NCBI taxonomy): Bacteria > Pseudomonadati > Bacteroidota > Bacteroidia > Bacteroidales > Paludibacteraceae > Paludibacter > Paludibacter jiangxiensis. The sequence goes on from NZ_BDCR01000001.1 coordinate 1,264,742, forward strand.
CACATCAGTTAATGATCAGGTTGTTCATGGAATTCCTTCCAAGAATGCGATCTTAAAAGAAGGTGATATTATTTCAGTAGACTGCGGTGCAACAAAAAATGGATTCGTTGGTGATTCAGCTTATACATTTTGCGTTGGTGAGGTTGCTGAAGATATTAAACAGTTACTGAGAGTGACGAAAGAGTCGCTTTATCTTGGAATTGAGCAGGCCGTTGACGGTAATCGTTTGGGAGACGTTGGTTATGCAATCCAATCACATTGTGAAAAACATGGTTACGGAGTGATTCGTGAAATGGTCGGACATGGTGTGGGAAAGGAAATGCATGAAGATCCTCAGGTTCCTAACACAGGAAAAAGAGGGAATGGTGTTCGGTTGAAAAACGGAATGACCATAGCGATTGAACCGATGGTTGCGATGGGATCTTACCGCTTATTCTTTGAAAAAGATGGTTGGACTACCCGGACGATTGACGGGAAATGTGCTGCTCACTTTGAACACTCTGTGGCTATCCGTGAAGGAAAGGCCGACATCCTGTCTACCTTTGATTATTTAGAAGAAGTTGTAGGTAAACTGTAACAAAAAAAGATTAAATAGACGTTTTATGCCTAAACAATCTGCTATTGAGCAAGATGGAACAATAACCGAAGCATTGTCAAATGCAATGTTTCGAGTAGAACTTGAAAACGGACACGTAATTACGGCTCATATTTCTGGCAAGATGCGTATGCACTACATTAAAATTTTGCCAGGCGATAAGGTTCGTGTAGAGATGTCTCCGTATGATTTATCAAAAGGAAGAATTTCATTCAGGTATAAATAACCTGATTTCCACACAACTGCAAACATTGCAAATAATTATACAACATGAAAGTAAAAGCATCCATTAAAAAACGTACGCCCGAATGTAAAATCGTGAGACGTAAAGGGCGTCTTTATGTAATCAACAAAAAAAATCCTAAGTTCAAACAACGTCAGGGATAATATTTTAATTTTAAGTATATGGCTATAAGAATCGTTGGAGTAGATTTGCCTCAGAACAAAAGAGGCGAAGTTGGACTGACTTATATCTACGGAATAGGTCGCAGTAGCGCAAAACAAATTTTGGAAGAAGCCGGTGTTGATTTGGACACTAAGGTGAAGGATTGGACTGACGACCAAGCAGCTAAAATCCGCGAAATAATCGGAGCTAAGTTCAAAGTAGAAGGTGACCTTCGTTCAGAAGTTCAACTGAACATCAAACGCTTAATGGATATCGGATGCTACCGTGGCGTACGTCATCGTCTGGGCTTACCTTTGAGAGGTCAGAGCACTAAAAATAATGCTCGTACCCGTAAAGGAAAGAAGAAAACTGTTGCCAACAAAAAGAAAGCAACAAAGTAAGGTAATTAACTTAGCAAATATTTTTAGGATATGGCAAAGAAAACAGTTGCAACCAAAAAAAGAGTGGTTAAAGTTGACGGCGTAGGTCAGTTGCACGTTCACTCTTCATTCAATAATATTATTGTAACCCTTACTAACGGAGATGGTCAGGTTATTTCTTGGTCTTCAGCCGGTAAAATGGGTTTTAGAGGTTCTAAAAAGAACACTCCATATGCTGCTCAGATGGCAGCTCAAGATTGTGCCAAAGTTGCTTTTGACCTCGGTCTGAGAAAAGTAAAGGCGTATGTAAAAGGTCCTGGTAATGGTCGCGAATCAGCTATCAGAACTATTCACGGTGCCGGTATTGAAGTAACAGAAATTGTTGATGTTACTCCATTGCCACACAACGGATGTCGCCCAGCTAAACGCAGAAGAGTATAATAATCACCCACTTGTTCATTACCCGGCTAAAAGTGGATAAAGATTACAATTCTAACCTCTCTGTAATCGCGGCTGCACGGTAAGTCGAGTGTGATATAAGCAATAATAATCACAAAAATTTTGAAATAATGGCAAGATATACAGGCCCAAAAACAAGAATTTCACGTAAGTTTGGTGAGCCCATTTTTGGCCCCGATAAAACGTTATCGAAGAAAAATTACCCTCCCGGACAACACGGAAATAATCGCCACAAGAAAACATCTGAGTACGGTATTCAGCTTCGTGAAAAACAAAAGGCTAAATATACCTATGGCGTTTTAGAACGTCAATTCCGTTTGTTATTCGAAAAAGCTCAACGTGCTAAGGGTATTACCGGTGAAATTCTTCTCCAGTTGCTCGAAACACGTTTGGACAACGTAGTTTACCGTTTGGGAATGGCTCCTACTCGTGCTGCTGCCCGTCAATTGGTAAGCCACCGTCACATCACAGTTGATGGTTCTGTTGTAAATATTCCTTCTTATCAGGTTAAGGCTGGTCAGGTTATTGGTGTCCGTGAAAAAGATAAATCAATGGCAGTTATTGCTGATGCTTTGAACGGATACAACCACAGCAAATACCCCTGGATGGAGTGGGACAAGAGCAGTTTGTCCGGAAAGTTCCTTCATCAACCGGAACGTGCTGATATTCCTGAAAGCATTAAGGAACAATTAATCGTCGAATTGTATTCTAAATAATCCATTTATCCATGTCTATTTTAGCATTCCAAAAACCCGATAAGGTTATCATGCTCGAATCTGATGCTCAAAAGGGAACATTTGAATTTCGTCCGCTTGAGCCCGGTTTCGGTATTACCATCGGAAATGCGTTGCGTCGTATCCTTCTTTCGTCACTGGAAGGTTTCGCCATCACCTCTATCAAGATCGATGGAGTTGAGCACGAATTTGCTACCGTTCCGGGAGTAATGGAAGATGTGACAAACATTATCCTTAACCTGAAAAAGGTTCGTTTTAAACGTTGCGTGGATGATGTTGAGAACGAAAAAGTAAGCATTGTTGTTTCCGGTAAAAGTACGTTTACAGCTGGAGATATAGGACGCTATTTGACTGGTTTCGTAGTGCTCAACCCTGATTTATTGATCTGTAGAATTGATCCAAGTTATACAATGCAGATTGATCTCACTATCAATAAAGGTAGAGGGTATGTTCCGGCGGAAGAAAATAAAGTAGCAGGTTCTGAGGTAGATGTAATTCCTATTGATGCAATTTTTACTCCGATAGTAAATGTAAAATATGCTATCGAAAACTACCGCGTAGAGCAAAAAACCGACTACGAAAAACTTATTCTTGAAGTTTCAACAGACGGTTCAATTAATCCTAAAGATGCTCTTCGTGAATCTGCGAAAATTTTGATTCAACACTTTATGTTGTTTTCCGATGAAAAAATTTCTTTGGAGTCGACAGAAGAAAGTGTGGATGAAGAATTTGATGAAGAAGCATTACGTATGCGTCAATTGTTGAAAACAAAAATGATTGATTTAGACCTTTCAGTTCGTGCATTGAACTGCTTGAAGGCCGCTGATGTTGAAACATTGGGTCAATTGTGTTCTTTCAACCGTAATGATTTGCTGAAATTCCGCAATTTTGGTAAGAAGTCCTTGAATGAGTTAGATGAAAAACTTGAGTCTTTACATCTTTCATTCGGTATGGATTTAACTAAGTATAAATTAGATAAAGAATAACAGAAATGAGACACAATAAGAAATTCAATCATTTAGGCCGTACGTCGTCGCACAGAAAAGCGATGTTGGCTAACATGGCTTGTTCACTGATTAAGCACAAACGTATTGCTACTACTACAGCAAAAGCAAAAGCACTCAGAGTTTATGTTGAACCTTTGTTGACGAAAGCAAAAGACGATAGCACACACTCACGAAGAGTAGTTTTTAATTATTTGCAAAATAAAGAAGCAGTTACAGAATTATTCCGTGACATCGCTCAAAAAATAGCTGACCGTCCAGGTGGTTATACACGTATTCTGAAAACAGGTTTCCGTTTGGGTGACGCTGCTGAAATGTGTATTATCGAATTGGTTGATTACAACGAAAACATGTTGACAACCAAAGCAGCTAAGAAAACTACACGTACTCGTCGTGCCGGTAAAAAAGCTGTTGCTCCCGCAGTAGAAGCTGCACCAGCAGCTGAAGCGAAAGAAGAGCCTGCAGCAGAATAAGACGCTGATAAGCTACTAAAAATAATAGCCGCCTCGATTTTTCGGGGCGGCTATTATTTTTTATCGAAGAGAAACTTAGTTATTCAAAATAACCTTTCATAATTCCTCGTGGAGAGTTGCGGACAAACAGCAAGATTTCATCTCTTTCTTTTGTTGCAGGCATTTCTGCTTCGATATGTTCTATTGCCATGCTGGTATTCATGCGAGACAGATAGATATAGCGATAAATCTCCTGTATGTCTCTGATTTGCTCATTTGTGAAGCCTCTGCGACGGAGACCAACCGAATTAATACCACAATAAGAGATTGGCTCACGAGCAGCTTTTACAAAAGGAGGAATATCCTTGTTTACTTTGCTACCACCCTGAATCATTACATGCGGTCCTACATGGGTAAACTGATGGATCATCGTTCCACCGCCGATTACAGCCCAGTCTCCCACTACAACTTCGCCTGCGAGCTGAGTTACATTTGACATGATAACGTTATTGCCAACCACACAATCGTGGGCTACGTGGCAGTAAGCCATAACAAGGCAATTGTCGCCAATGGAAGTGCTTCCTTTTGATGCTGTGCCTCTGTTGACAGTGACGCATTCACGCAGGGTGGTATTATCACCTATGATGGCTAACGAGTCTTCTCCTTTGAATTTAAGATCCTGGGGAACTGCACTAATTACAGCTCCGGGGAAAATTTTGCAATTTTTGCCAATACGAGCTCCTTCCATGATTGTGACATTTGAACCAATGTGAGTGCCTTCGCCAATCACGACATTCTTATCGATAGTTACAAATGGTTCAATTACTACATTGGAAGCAATTTTTGCTTCTGGATGGATGTATGCCAATGGTTGTTTCATAATTGCAGTAGTTTTGATGTATATAATCTTATTTATTCTTTGCTATTTGTGCCATAAACTCAGCTTCGGCCACGATTTTATCTCCAACAAAGGCATAGCCTTTCATGGTAGCGCAACCTCTTCTGATCGGACTAATTAATTCGAGTCTGAATATTACCGTATCGCCAGGAACTACTTTCTGTCTGAATTTGACATTGTCAATCTTCATAAAGTATGTAGAATACAACTCAGGCTTCTCAACCTGATGTAAGATCAGCAGTCCTCCGGTTTGCGCCATCGCTTCAACCAATAAAACTCCGGGCATTACCGGTTCATTGGGGAAATGGCCCATAAAAAAGGTCTCGTTGCTGGTTACATTTTTCAGTCCGATAACCACAGAGTCTGTAATTTCCATCACTTTATCGACCATCAAAAACGGCCAACGGTGAGGCAACATTTTCTTTATTTGATTGATGTTAAGTACGGGCTCTTTATTTGGATCATACACAGGAGTTGGAACTTCCTGGCGTTTAATTTCTTTGCGAATTACTTTGGCCAGCGCGGTATTAATCTTATGCCCCGGACGGGTTGCAATGACCTTCCCCTTGATGGGTTTTCCGATGAGAGCAAGATCGCCCATTACGTCCAGTAGTTTATGTCTGGCGGGTTCATTCTCAAACTGTAGAGGCGTGAGATAGCCTAATTCATCAACTTTTTTATGCGGATGGTTGAGCAAGTCTGCAATGCGGTTTAATTCTGTTTGCTCAATAGGTTCGTCGTAAATCACCAAGGCATTTTCGAGATCACCGCCCTTAATAAGGTTCATTTTAAGCAATTGTTCCAACTCGCGTACAAACACGAATGTTCTACAGCCTGCAATGTCTGCGGCGAAATCTTCCAGTTGATTAAGAACCGCATATTGGTTGCTTAAGATAGGAGATTTGAAGCCAATCATTGTCTGAACGCTGAAATGATCATCGGGCAGAATTACGATTGAGGAGTTGGTAGTCGGGTCTGTATATTCGATTTTCTTTTTTACAACAAAAAAGTCTTTTTCAGCTTCTTGCTCAACTATACCAACAGAATTGATTTTGTCGATAAAAAGTTTAGCGCTGCCATCCAAAATCGGAAATTCAGGTGCGTTTACTTCCATCAGGCAGTTGTCAATTCCAAAAGAGAAGAGAGCAGCCATGGCGTGCTCTATGGTGCTTACCTGGGCATCTCCGTTTGAAAGAACAGTGCCGCGTGTGGTTTGTGTTACATATTCAGCCAAAGCCGGAATTATAGGCTGACCTTCTAAATCTATCCGTTTAATTATACACCCGTGGTTTTCAGGGGCAGGAAAGAATGTGAGCTGAATGTCAACTCCTGTGTGAAGACCTTTCCCCTGAAGCGAAAAGGATCCTTTAAGCGATCGTTGTTTTGGCATTTTTGGTTTGTTAGTTAGTCTGCTTTGATTTGATTGCGTAATTGTTCTATTTCCTTTTGCAAATTATTAATTGTGTTTGCAAGTTCCGGTAGTTTTTTGAAATAGACATACGATTTACTGAATTGCATATGAGGCATTGCCGGAGAACCCAATAATATTGAGTTTTCTTTGACATTGCCTGTAATGCCAGCCTGTGCTGAAATTTTCACGCCTTTCTCAATATGAAGGTGGCCGGGAATTCCCACCTGACCGCCAAACATACAATTCGGGCCAATTTTTGTTGAACCTGCAATGCCGGTTTGAGCGGCAATTACAGTATTTGATCCTACTTCAACATTATGTGCAATTTGAATAAGATTATCGAGTTTTACTCCTTTATGAATGATAGTGGAGCCCATAGTTGCTCTGTCAACGGTTGTGTTGGCACCTATTTCAACATCACTTTCCAACACAACATTCCCAATTTGGGGAATCTTGTTGTAACTTCCATCTTCAGTAGGTGCAAAGCCAAAACCATCAGCGCCAATAACGGCACCCGAGTGGATTACACAACGATCACCAATAACGCAATTGGCATAAATTTTGGCTCCGGCATAAATGGTTACATCGTCTCCAATTTTTACGTTGTCACCAATGTAACTTTGCGGGTATATCTTCACGCTTTTGCCCGTTTTTACATTGTCGCCAATGTAACTGAATGCTCCAATGTAAGGTTCAGCTCCAATTTCGGCAGATGCCGATACATATGATAACGGTTCAATCCCGCTTTTATTTTTCTTGAAGCTGTCAACGAGCTGAAGTAATGATGCTAACGACTGATATGCATTTTCAACTTTAATGAGAGTGGCGGAAATAGGCTTTTCCGGAACAAAATCATTGTTTACAAGTATGATCGCAGCTTTGCAGTCGTAGATGAAATGACTGTACTTAGGGTTAGATAAAAATGATAATGTTCCTGGAATACTATCATCAATTTTTGAAAGATTATTTACTTTAACATCGCGATCTCCAATAATTTCTCCATGCAAGAAATCGGCAATTTGTTGTGCAGAAAATTCCATTCGTCTATATTTTTGTGGGTATTAGGACAAAACTCCAAAGCTTTTTGTCCTCGTCTTAAGTTACAGCACATCTTTAATTAGATGCTGAACTTATACAATTCGTTGCATCACTAACTGAAATTTGTTCACTTTTTTGAGTAGTATTTTCAACAGAGTAATGATGGTTCGCCTCATTTCAGAGGGGATTTTAACAATTAAGTTAAAATAAAGTGTGCAAAGATATGAACATTAATTGGAATGAGCTATATTTTTTCTATAAAATATATCAATAAGATATTGAGAATTAGTTGTATATGTCAATTATTTTGGTTTGATAATGATGTTGCGCCTGATTTGTAAATAGCACGAAAACAGGACTTTGATATTTAATATAACTGAATTTTATTGTCGTGAAAGATTGTTGAAATAATGATTGAGTTGTCAAAGAAGAAGAAATGGTAGTATGGGTAGAGTTCTTAACGGAAAAATAGCTACTTTTGTAGGATAAAATATACACTTTCCTAACGCTATGGATAAGAAGCACTTTTCTCAATTTCTTGGGTTTATAAAAGGCAGTTTGATTCTGAAAAACGTGTTTTACGCAGCAACGATACTCGTTGCCTTATTGTTGTTCGTCCTTTTTATGCTTCAATTTTACACTCACCATGGAGAGGCAGAGACTGTGCCGAATTTGTGTGGGCTGAAACTGGAAGATGCAGCAAAGCTCTTGGATAATAGAGGTATGCAGTATCAGGTGATTGACTCGGTATATAAGCCGGACAAAGCGCCAGGTATGGTCATGGAGCAATCTCCCATAGGAGGATCTAAGATAAAATCATATCGAAGTATCTATATAACGATTAATGCAAAAATGCCTCCGGGTGTTGCATTGCCCGATGTGCGCGATCTGTCTTTACGTCATGCACAATCGTTGTTGGAAAGCATGGGAATTAAAGTGATGGGAGTTGAATATGTGCCGTCGGAATACAGCGATTTGGTGCGAGATATAAAATATAATGGTCAAACTTTGACTCCGGGCCAAAAGATACCGGCAGGCAGTGGTGTGATACTTGTTGTTGGGCGAACATCTACAGATGAAGATGGTAATCAGTTGATGCCTGACGTTCAATCTCTGTCATTGGAACAAGCCACCCGTTTGATAAATAGTCACATGCTTTCGATCGGAGCTACAAACTTTGACGTGGAGCCAACAAATGAACAAGATAAGGCAAATTATATTGTTTATAAGCAATCGCCGGCTGCCAATGACTCCGTTCCTTCCGGCAAAGCTATTACTCTTTGGTTGACCAAGGAAAAGGGTAAGGTGGCAACAGAAGAGGTATCGACACCGGCTCCTGCACCTGCAAAAACAACTCCTGCAGTAGCTCCAAAAAAGGAAGAAAAGAAGAAAAAAAAGGAAGATATTGAAAAATTCTTCTGATAAATCTGAATGTCAATATCCCGGATTATGACCAATGATTTTGAAGTTGATCAAGACGAATTGGATGAACTGGAAGAAACTCCGGGACAAGAACTTTTTGAGCATTTTCGTTTTGTTGCAGATAAAGGTCAAACCTTAGTACGTATAGATAAGTTTTTGGTTGACAGAATCCAGAATGTTTCCCGAAATCGCATTCAGGAGGCTGCTTCAGCCGGAGCAATTCTGGCGAATGGCAGCGCGGTAAAATCAAACTACCGTGTCAAACCCAATGACATTATTTCCATCATGATGACACACCCGCCACGTGATGTAGAAATACTTCCCGAGAATATTCCTCTAAACATTGTTTACGAAGATGATAGCCTGTTGGTGGTAAATAAGCCTGCGGGTTTGGTTGTGCATCCCGGGCATGGTAACTTCGATGGCACCTTGCTCAATGCCTTGGCTTATTACATGAAGGATAATCCTCACTTTAATCCCAATGATCCACGCTTAGGTTTGGTTCACCGGATCGATAAAGACACTTCCGGACTACTGGTGATTGCGAAGACCGAGGAGGCAAAGACGCTGCTTGGAGCACAGTTCTTCCATAAAACCACTAAGCGGCTATATTGGGCTTTGGTATGGGGAACTGTTGAAAATGACGAAGGTACAATTGTCGGGCATGTTGGCAGGAGTATCCGGGATCGGCAAAAAATGGATGTATTCCCCGACGGTGAATATGGTAAACACGCGGTTACTCATTATCGGGTGTTGGAACGCCTGGGTTATGTAACGCTGGTGGAATGCCGGCTCGAAACGGGTAGGACACATCAGATCCGTGCGCATATGAAATATATCGGGCATCCTCTGTTTAATGATGAACGATATGGGGGGCATGAGATTTTGAAAGGAACCCAGTTTGCCAAATACAAACAGTTTGTAAAGAATTGTTTTGATGTATGCCCCCGGCAGGCTCTTCATGCCAAAACATTGGGCTTTGTTCATCCGGTAACAAAAGAAGAGATGTATTTTGATAGTGATATACCTGAAGACATGCAACAAGTGTTGGAAAGATGGAGGGTATACATTGCAGGAAGAGATTCGCAGATTAATTAATTCAATCTTATGATGTATTAATTTTGCACTATGAGGAACAAACGGAAAATAATAAATGATCCTGTTTTCGGTTTTATTAATATACCGACCGAATTTCTGTATGATCTGATTCAGCACCCTTATTTGCAACGATTATCCCGTATAAAACAGTTGGGGATGTCGTCGTTTGTTTATCCCGGAACACAACATACCCGGTTTCAACATTCTTTGGGAGCAATGTACCTGATGGGCGAAGCAATAGCTCAGTTGCGCCAGTTAGGCTATGAAATAAATAAAGAAGACTGTGAAGGGGCACTTGCGGCTATTTTGTTGCATGATATTGGCCATGCTCCTTTTTCGCATGTACTTGAAAATAGTTTAGTGTCAGATATTTCGCACGAAGAAATCTCTTTGTTGATGATGCAACAGATCAATAAAGAAGAAAATGGTAAACTTGATAATGCGTTGAAAATCTTTCACGGTACGCATCCGCATGTTTTTTTGCACCAATTGGTCTCCGGTCAGTTAGATGTAGACCGGCTGGATTACCTGCGTCGTGACAGTTTCTTTTCCGGGGTTACAGAAGGAACCATTGGCTCCGATCGAATTATCAAAATGATGGACTTGTACAAAGGACGTCTGGTAGTACAGGAAAAAGGTATATATTCTATTGAGAAGTTCCTTATGGCCAGGCGATTAATGTATTGGCAGGTGTATTTGCACAAAACGTCTATTGCAGCTGAAAAACTGATGATTTATGCCCTGACAAGAGCAAAAGAACTTGCCATGGAAGGCCAGGAACTGTTCGCTTCTCCTTCGCTTCATTTCTTTTTGTATAACTCCATATCAAAAAAAGACTTTTACCAACGTCCGGAAGTGCTGGAAAATTACGCCTTGTTGGATGATAGTGATATTCTGTCGGCCATGAAAGTCTGGATGAATCATTCGGATGTGGTTCTTTCAACCCTGAGTAATGGTTTTATCAACAGGCGCTTGTTTAAAGTGAAAGTTCTACAGCAACCACTTTCTCGTCAGGAGTGTAGCGAGTTGAATGCGCAATATCAGCAGCATTTTGGTATTTCGGAGCACGATGCTAACTATTTCTGGGCTGTGGAAGAAGTTGCTAATGAGGCATACAGTCCCAATGAAGCCGGAATTCAGATAAAATATAATAATGGGGATGTGAAAGATATAACAGAAGCATCCGATATGTTTAACTTACAGGTGCTTAGCAAGGAGGTAAAAAAATACTATCTCTGTTACTGGCCTGTGTATTAATTTGAAAAAATGAACGCATTTATCACCGGAACTACCGCAGGTTTTGGAAAAGCCATTGCATTGCGCTTGGCAAAATTGGGCTACAACGTGATTATTACCGGTCGAAGAAAAGAACGCCTTGATAGTTTAGCCGAAACCCTGCGTAATGAATTTTCGGTAAAGGTATTGCCACTCTGTTTCGACATTCGGGATAAGGAAGCTTGCCGTCAGGCGGTGGAAAGCCTGCCTGCCGAATGGCAGAAAATTGACATTCTTGTGAATAACGCAGGCTTGGCCTCGGGTTCGGCTCCTTTCAACGAATTCGACATCGAAGACTGGGACAAAATGGTAGATACCAATGTAAAGGGATTGCTTTACATCAGTCGTTATATTACCCCTCTGATGGTGGCCGCAAAATCAGGACATATCATAAACCTGTCGTCGATTGCCGGACGCGAAGTGTACCCTTCCGGCAATGTGTACTGTGCCACCAAACATGCGGTGAACGCTATTACTCAGGGCATGCGCATCGATATGCTGAAGCACAACATCAAGGTGAGTTCCATCTCTCCGGGTGCTGCCGAAACCGAGTTTTCGCTGGTACGTTTTCACGGCGATCAGACTAAAGCTGATGCTGTTTATCAGGGTCTTACTCCACTCAATGCAGAGGATATTGCTGATGCGGTGGAATACATCGTCACGCGCCCGGCTCATGTCAATATCAACGATATTTTTATAACTCCTGCCCGTCAGGCAAATACCTACGTATACAACCGGACTGACGAGTAATAAACCGAGTCTAATTATGGTACAGCCATTAGTAATTCCGGAAAAAGAGAGGCGAGAAGTTGCGCGGCATTATCGTGAAATGCTGCGTGCAGTCGATAATATCCTAACACAAGAGGATATTAAATTGTCGCGTCAATGGATGTATCAGTCGATTGCAAAAATGCTGGAAAAGGGAGAGATGATGCCCACGCGCCGCGTGATCAAGCACTTGAGGATGGCTCAGGTGTTGGTCAATGAATTCGGACTGGGACGTTCTGCTATTCTGGCTACGATACTGTATGATAGTTTGCTGGCGGGCTCCGAAACTCTCGAATCGATAGAGAAGCAGTTCGGTCCTTCAGTTTCAATTATTGTTCACGGCTTGTGTCGTGCTCACGATTTGTATGAGCGTAACAGCGCCATCGAAACCGAAAATTTCCGCCAGTTGTTGCTCACCTTTGCCGAAGACATGCGGGTGATCCTTATCATGATTGCCGATCGTTTGGATACGATGCGGACACTTCGTGATCATGCCGATGACGAAGTGAGGTTGAAGGTGGCACACGAAGCATCGAATCTCTATGCACCGCTGGCTCACCGTATGGGGCTGTATGCCATCAAAACCGAACTGGAAGATCTTTCACTCAAATATTCGAATCCTCAGATATACAAGGAAATTGCCCATAAGCTCAACGAAACCAAGCGGTCGCGCGATCAATACATTGCGTCGTTTATCGAACCGGTGAAGAAAAAGCTCGAAGATGCAGGCTTTAAGTTCGACATCAAAGGGAGAACCAAGTCGATTCACTCGATTTGGAACAAGATGAAAAAGCAGAACACTCCTTTTGAGAATATCTACGATTTGTTTGCGATTCGTATTATTCTTGATACTCCCGTTGATAAAGAGAAATCGGAATGCTGGCAGGTATATTCTATTGTGACGGATATGTACATGCCAAATCCCAAGCGCTTGCGCGATTGGCTTTCCATTCCAAAATCCAACGGCTATGAATCGTTGCACATCACGGTGATGGGAAATGAAGGTAAATGGGTGGAGGTGCAGATTCGTACCCGCCGCATGGACGAAATTGCCGAAAAAGGGGTTGCTGCCCACTGGAAATATAAAGGCATTAAAAGTGAGTCGAGTGGTATGGATGAATGGTTGAAGAACCTGCGTACCATTCTCGAAAATCCCGAGATGAACTCCAAGGAGGTGATGGACAACTTCAAGCTCAACCTCTACGACGACGATGTGTTTGTGTTTACGCCCAACGGCGATCTTCATAAGCTGAAAAAGGGAGCTACCGTGCTCGATTTTGCCTTTGCCATTCACTCTGGACTGGGGTGCCGCTGTGTGGGGGCAAAGGTTGGTGGACGGAATGTTCCGTTGAAATATGTTTTGCTCAACGGTGATCAGGTGGAAATTCTTACTTCGGCTAATCAATCGCCTAAAAGAGACTGGTTGAATATTGCGGTCACTTCTAAAGCCCGTACTAAGATCAAGCAGTCGCTCAAGGAAGAAGAGAACAAAGCCGCCGATTTGGGTCGTGAGGCTTTGCAACGCCGCATGAAGAACCGTAAGATTGAATTTGACGAGGCTCAGATTATGAAGCTGGCGCGTAAACACGGATTTAAATTCGTGTCCGAATTCTATCAGGCCATCTCTTACGAGCGGCTCGATGTGATCGATCTTTGCGAGGAGTTGGTTGAACTTGACAAGCACGAGGAGACACCGGAACTGGCTGCTTTGCGGAGCGTAGATAATTTTTCGAAGCAGACTGACCTTGAAAAAATCACTTCGGAGAACGATGTGCTGGTGATCGGCGACAATGTGAAGAATGTACAGTATTCGCTTGCTAAATGCTGTAATCCTATTTATGGCGACAATGTATTCGGCTTTGTTTCGGTAACAGGAGGAATTAAAATTCACCGCGACGACTGCCCCAATGCCTCACAGCTGAAAGAGAAGTTCGGTTACCGCATCATCGATGTGAAATGGGCCGGCAAATCGGGTAAATTCGACCTTGCCACCCTGCGCATTGTTGGTAAAGACGATATCGGTATAGTGAGCAATATCACCTCGGTTATCTCCAAGGAAAACAGAGTACAGATGCGCTCCATATCCGTCAATTCGCACGATGGTATGTTCGAAGGAACCATTACTGTGATGGTAAGCGACGTAGCTCAACTCTCCCAGTTGATAAAAAAACTGCAAGGTGTCAAAGGCGTGATCCGCGCAGAACGTATGTAATATTCCGATTCATATATAAAAATAAACCCTCATGTTGAAAAACATGAGGGTTTATTGTTGAATTATAATTTGCTTCAAATTATCTGCGATGACGCTTTGATTTGTGACTTTTCCCTGCCTTTGCAATGTATTTTTTATAAGCAGAAGAATGAGCTCCTTTTGCGTATTGATAATCGAAAGAGCTGGCTTTTCTGATTACATATATGTCGTTGATCGGCATATGATATGCAAAGTCAAATAATTTTTCAGGATTGATAGCATTACCTAAGTAACGGGTTTCAAAGTGGAGGTGAGGTCCGGTAGAGTGACCGGTGCTACCTCCTAATCCAAGCACGTCACCAGCTTTTAGAGGTTGGTTTTCGTGAACGAGAACTTTTGATAAGTGGCCGTATACAGTTTCCAGCCCATTGTCATGACGAATAACAACATAGTTTCCGTAACCGCCGGCTTCATAACCTGTGATACGTACTTTGCCGTTGAAAGCTGCGTGTACAGGATCCCCAACATTGAGTTTTAAGTCGGTTCCGTAGTGGAAACGATATCTACGCATTCCAAAGTGCGATGTGATAAAGGTTGCAACCGGAGGGACGTATTGAGAAAGATTGATACGTACGGAATCGGGTAATTTGGCAACCGGAGTCATATACGGGTTGATACGTCTGTTGGTCCAGGTTTCGTATACCCCGCTTGCAGGAACTTCCGTATCCTCTTCTGTAGCATACGGGTCTTCTTCCTGTTGCATTTTTTGCTGCATCAATGAATTGAGCGCGTTAATTTGACGTTGTACGTCATCGACTGCGGCTATTTCTTTATGATACACGTGCTTCGCTTTCGCTCGTTTCTTTGCAGAAACGCTTTCAGTTGCCAAACCGCACATAAATAGCCATACAAGGGTGAATAAGAATACTTTCTTCATTCTTGTTTGGTTTATAGGTTAGAGTAATTCGTCGGAAGTATACAACACAGGTGTTACTGCCAACTGATACGAAAAAATTTCTTCCGGGCTGAAAAAACGGTTAATTTCCGTTAGGGCTGATTCTGGTGAATCGGATGCATGAATAATATTCTCCAATCTACTCATGCTGTAGTCTCCGCGAATAGTTCCCGGAGCGGCTTCCCGCCCATTGGTAACTCCGGTCATTTGCCGGACAACACGAATACTGTCTTTGCCCTCTACAATGCCAATTATAACCGGAGTTCTCTTCATCGATGCTGTGATGGAAGGGAAAAATGGTTTATCAGCTAAATGGGAGTAATGTTCTACCAGAATATCATCTGAAAGTTGCATCATTTTTAATCCGGTGAAGTAAAGTCCTTTTTTCTCAAATCTGCTTATTACTTCGCCAAGAATGCCTCTTTCTAATGCGCTGGGTTTTAGAATTATAAGTGTTCTCTCCATGGCTGATTAAGTGGCTATTGCACTAATTTCAGGTCAAAGTAACAAATTAAAATCGACAAATCCAAACTTTTAAAACTGAAATTAGCTGATTTTTTTCCAGTCGACGGCTTCTTTTTGTTTTTTTTGTAATTGTTTAGTGAGTATGAGATGTTCGGGGTGTTGAAGCAATGGGTCATGGTCAAGGAGGTCGTTGGCTACGTTTCTTGCGAATTGCAACATTTGCGAATCATGCGCCAAATCGGCTATTCTCAGGTTGAATGGCAATCCGCTTTGCTGGGTTCCTTCAATATCGCCGGGACCCCGCATTTTCAGGTCTGCTTCTGCAATTTCGAAACCGTCATTCGTGCGGGTCATTGTTTCCATGCGCTTTTTTGTGTCTTTGCCTAATTCAAATGGCGTGAGTAAAACGCAGTATGACTGGTCGGCGCCGCGACCCACACGTCCCCGCAACTGATGCAACTGAGACAAACCGAATCGTTGCGCACTTTCAATAATCATAACGGAGGCGTTGGGAACATTCACTCCCACTTCTATTACGGTTGTAGCAACCATGATTTGTGTGTCGCCTGAAGCAAATTTGCGCATAGCCTCATCTTTTTCCGCTGGTTTAAGTTTCCCGTGAACCATGCTGATCCTATACTCGGGGAATGCTTCTTTTACCTGATTAAATCCTTCGGTCAGGTTTTGGAAATCGAGTTTTTCAGATTCTTCAATAAGAGGATATACAATGTAGATTTGTCGTCCTTCTTCTATTTCTTTCCGGATAAAGCGATAAACGGAATTCCGCTTGTTTTCATAATAATGATATGTCTGGATAGGTTTACGGCCGGGAGGTAGCTCGTCAATCACAGATACTTCTAAATCCCCGTAAATAGTCATTGCCAGTGTGCGGGGAATGGGGGTGGCTGTCATAACCAGTATGTGAGGAGCCTGGTCGTTTTTAGTCCATAGTTTGGCGCGCTGGGCAACTCCGAACCGGTGCTGTTCGTCAATAACAACCAGTCCGAGATTGCTGAACTGAACATTGTCTTCCAGTAAAGCATGTGTTCCGATGAGGATGTGTAATTCTCCGGACTGGAGTTGCTCGTGGAGTTGTACTCTGTCTTTTTTCTTTGTGGATCCGGTCAGAAGCCCGACATTTAAATTCATTCCAGACAAAAAAGCGGAAATGGTTTCGTAATGCTGTGTGGCGAGTATTTCGGTTGGAGCCATTATGCAGGCCTGAAATCCATTGTCGATGGCCAAAAGCATCACCATGAGGGCAACCAGCGTTTTGCCACTTCCAACATCGCCCTGAAGTAGCCGGTTCATCTGCTTGCCACTTCCAACGTCGGCACGGATCTCGCGAATGACTTTTTTCTGGGCGTTAGTAAGTTCAAACGAAAGAAACTGCTTGTAGAATTGATTGAAGTGGTCGCCTACGTGCGCAAACCTGAATCCGGCGGTTTGTTGGTTTCGTAACTTGACTGTACGTAGTAACGAGAGTTGAATATAGAACAACTCTTCAAATTTTAGCCGCTGGCGGGCTTTGGAAAGTTGTGCGGCGCTTGAGGGGAAATGAATATTGACCAATGCCTCGTGCAGCGGTAGTAACTTAAATTGCTTAACAAGGTATCCGGGTAAAGTCTCGGGAACTCTTTCTTGTAAGGAAGAAATGAGGTTGAAAATGATTTTCTGAACCGCTTTGGAGTTCAGAAAATTGGATTTCATCTTTTCTGTGGTGTTATAAAATCCTTGAAGAACAATTTTTCCTTTCCCCGCGGAATCGGATATCTTTTCAATTTCGGGGTGAGCAATATTAATATGTCCGTTAAAGAGTGAGGGCTTCCCGAAAACGATATATTCTGTGTTGACTTTATATTGGTCTAAAACAAAACGAACGCCTTTGAACCAAACCAGCTCTATGGTGCCAGTCCCGTCAGTGAATGAGGCAGTCAGGCGCTGAGAAGGGCCTGTACCGATGGTTTCAAAACGTGTGATCTTACCTTTTAGCTGAATATATGCCGTGTCGCTCTGTAGTTCGCGGATTGTGTAGAACTTGCTTCGGTCAATGTATTTGTATGGAAAATAATAGAGAAGATCCTCAAAGGTGAGAATGCTGAGTTCTTTGTTTAGCATTTCTGCCCGTTTGGGACCAACTCCGGTTAAATACTTTAATTCATTCGATGCAAGATTAATCATTCCGTAAAATCTCTTCTGTTGCGAAGTTAAGAAATTATGGCCTCTCTTTCCGATAAAAGAACCTCGGCAATTTTCAGATCCGGAGGCGTAGTGACTTTTATATTGTCCCTGTTTCCTTCAACCAAATTGAGCTCAATTCCCAACGACTCGACCACAGTGGCGTCGTCCGTAAACCGTTCTTCATAGGTCTGGTTGTAGGCTATCTTAAGAATAGAGGACTGAAAGACCTGTGGTGTTTGTACTATACAATACTGATTCCGCTCGACGGCAAAATTGGTGTTGTTTTCGGTTTTTCTCAGACTGTCGACAATGGCATATACAGGAACGGCTGTGCCATAATGCTCGGCTGTGGAGAAACAGTTTTCAAGCGTTTGGCGGTTCACCAGCGGGCGCACTCCATCATGGACTGCGATAATGCATTTTTCCTTGATGGCAACTAATCCGTTTTTTACAGACGCAAAACGAGTTTCACCGCCCTGGACGATTTCGTGAGGAATAGTGAAGTTATGTTCGTTGCACAGTTTTTTCCATAGGCTAATCTGATTAGCAGGCAGAACAATAATTAGTTGGATGAGAGAATCGTAGTCGTAAAAGACTTTGATAGTGTGCATTAAAAGAGGGATTCCTCTGAGTTGAATAAATTGCTTTGGGAGGTTGGAGCTCATCCTTTCACCTTTGCCTCCGGCAACAATAATGGCGTAACGTTTCACTTTGACTTTGGTTTATTTCTGGTATAGTTTGGTTTTCCCCTTTATTTAGAACGTTTGTTCTGAAAAAAACGGGTCATAAGTTCTGCACATTCAGTTTCCATCACACCACCCAGTACCGTTGTTTTGGGGTGTAGGGCATTGGTGGCAAAGACATGATACCCCCGTTTCTCATCGCGGGCACCAAAAACAATGCGCCCTATCTGTGCCCATGAAAGTGCTCCTGCGCACATAACGCAAGGCTCAACCGTGACATAGAGAGTGCATTCCGTGAGGTATTTCCCTCCCAGCGTATTTGCGGCGGCTGTGATTGCAAGCATTTCAGCATGAGCCGTGACATCATTTAATGTTTCTGTCTGATTGCCGGCTCGGGCTATGATCTGGTTTTGGCATACCACGACAGCCCCAATTGGAATTTCACCCTGAGACTGAGCTTTCTTAGCTTCTGCCAGAGCCTGCTTCATAAAGTAATTGTCATCAAACATAAAAACAAAGGTAGTAATTTTTATGAAATTGTACTTCCGGAATCTTCTTTGCCAATAAAAAACGTATTTTTGTGTCTTCTATCACTAAATCATAATTAAGTAACTAAATAACTATGCCAACAATACCATCCAGATTAGCCGCGTTGCGTCAGAGAATGTCCTCACGGGGAGTGGCCGCAACCATCATTCCGAGTACCGATCCTCATGCAAGTGAATATGTAGCCGATTATTGGAAAGAACGTCAATGGATATCGGGTTTTACCGGTTCTGCAGGAACTGTTGTGGTGACCGAGAAAGAAGCCGGTTTGTGGACTGATTCCCGTTATTTTCTGCAAGCCGATTTGCAGTTGCAGGGAACCGGTATCGATTTGTTCAAAGACGGCTTGCCCGAAACTCCGTCAATCACAACCTGGTTGGGGTTGGTGTTGCCGGCAGGTAGCAAAGTTGGAATTAATCCGTTACTGTTTTCGGTAAGTGCTGTCGAAAATTTACAGAGCGAATTGACGGCTGTCGGACTGATGTTGGTAACCGATGTGGATTTTTTAAAGTCGCTTTGGAAAGATCGGCCGGCTTTGCCTGAGACTCCGGTTATGGTTTATCCTGTTGAATATTCAGGCAAAAGTGCTAAGGATAAAATTGCCGGTATCAGAGAAGTCATGGATAAAAAAGGCGCCGACGCATACTTTTTTACGGCTTTGGATGAAATAGCATGGATTTTCAATATTCGTTGTTCAGACGTTGATTATAATCCGGTTGCCATAGCCTTTGGTGCTATCGATAAACAAAAAGCCACGTTGTTTGTTAACCCACAAAAAATTTCGCACAATGTAGCGGCTCTGCTTGCTGATGAAGGTGTTGAGATTGCTCCTTACAATGCTGTTTTTGAATATGTGGCAACGCTTCATGTTCATTCTAAGGTGATGATCGATAAGAGCAAAACAAACTTCGCGCTGTATCAGGACATTCCTTCTCACTCCACAGTTATCAGCGTGCCATCTCCGATTTTCTACGCAAAAGCGATAAAAAACAGCGTCGAATTGGCTGGAACCCGCAATGCTATGATGAAAGATGGAGCTGCATTGACCCGTTTCTTTATGTGGCTTGAGGCGAATGTAGTTTCAGGTACGCTGACAGAATTGAGCATTGCCGAACAATTGTGCAAATTCAGAGCTGAGCAACCGTTGTTTAAAGGTGAGAGCTTTGGAACGATAGCCGGGTATAAAGATCATGGTGCCATTGTGCACTACTCTGCCACTGAAGAAAGCAATG
This sequence comes from Paludibacter jiangxiensis, assembly GCF_001618385.1. Classification (NCBI taxonomy): domain Bacteria; kingdom Pseudomonadati; phylum Bacteroidota; class Bacteroidia; order Bacteroidales; family Paludibacteraceae; genus Paludibacter; species Paludibacter jiangxiensis. Next base: position 1,284,914 of record NZ_BDCR01000001.1, read on the forward strand.
CTACTTTGCAACCGGAAGGCTTTTTGCTGCTCGATTCGGGTGGACAATATCTTGATGGAACTACTGATATCACTCGTACCGTTTCGCTGGGGATTCTTACCGAAGAGGAAAAACTTGACTTTACGCTTGTGCTGAAAGGTCATATTGCTCTGGGAATGGCAAAATTTCCGCAGGGAACACGCGGGTCGCAGCTTGATATTTTGGCCAGAAAAGCTTTGTGGGATCGTGGCTGGAACTACGGACACGGGACCGGCCATGGCGTAGGACATTTCCTTTGTGTACATGAAGGACCCCAAAGCATCCGCATGGATGAGAATGCCACACAACTGGGTCCGGGTATGGTGATTTCGAATGAGCCGGGCTTGTATCGTTCGGGCAAACATGGCATCCGATCCGAGAATTTGGTAACAGTGGTTGAGGGAGAAAAAACCGAGTTCGGACAATTCTACCAATTTGAAACGTTGACTCTTTTTCCGTTTGATACGAAAGCATTGGAGGTTTCTTTGTTGAGCGATGAAGAAAAAAGCTGGCTTAATAATTATCATCAAACGGTGTACGAAAGAGTCAGTCCTCTTTTGAACGATGAAGAAAAAGTATGGCTAAAACAAAAATGTGCGGCAATTTGAATTGAAAGACATGAGCAGTGCCGATCTTTCTCTGCTTAGGCAGGCTATTGACACGCAGGTTTCATTGAGCGACGAAGAGTGGAATCAATTGTTGGCACGTGTCAGTGTGCGCTCTTTTGGTAAAAATGAGTTGCTGCTGAAGGAAGGGTCGGTGTGCAATTGTTTGATTTTCATTATTTCCGGCGCTGTGGTTTATTATTCTCTCAGTGAGAAGGGGGAGGAGATCACTACCGATTTTGCGCTTGAAGGGAGTTGGGTGACCGATAACAGAAGCCGTTTGAGCCAAACGCCCTCGCATCTCAACATCAAAGCCATTGAAGCAACTGATGTTGCCATTATTGCAGAGTCCGATTTGAATGAGTTGTATCGGAGTGTTCCGAAGATGGAGCGCCTCGGTCGTATTCTCATAGAGCGGGCCTATGTACGGTTGGTGCAACTGAGTCTCGATTTGCAGATTTTGTCGGCGGAAGAGCGCTATCTTAAACTATTGCGGGAAAATCCGGAGGCTGTCAGGCGTTTGCCTCTGTACCATATTGCCAATTATCTGGGTATTGCGCCCAAGTCGCTCAGCCGTATTCGGGGAAAACTGACATAACCCCTGATTTGGTAACATTTGCGGAGAAGAATCTCTTTTTTATAACGGAACTTTGCATCGTTAAAATCAAAGTTTACAAGTTATGAAAAAGAGATTTTTTTTATGTGTGATGCTGATGCTCTCTTCGTTGGGGCTTTGGGCGCAAAGTGATTCGGTACAAATGGCAGCTCCGGTCAGAACGTGGAATGTGAGATCGGCTATTGAGGTCGAAAGTCTTGTGCCGATGTTCATGACCGGCGGATTCCATATCGGGATCGGATACCGGCTCGACAAATTTCGTGTACGACTCAGCGTAATTAACGGTGGTAGTTATGATGCAGAGAAGGCCGGTATTAATAACTCTTCGAGCGACTTTAAGCGTTTCTACAAAACATCACCCGGTCTTTTCTTTGGGTATAATGTTTGGCGCAATCTCGAGCTCTACTCTTATCTCGAATTGCATACCTTTGAGATAGAGCAGCGCAGCACGGGTGTCCGAAAAAATCTGTTCAGTACGGATACCGGACTGGGGCTCAGTTATCAGTTCTTTATCGGAAACATATTTTACATTCAGCCCGGACTGCATCTTTACCTCAGAAAAAGAAACAGCATCGATTTTGAAACGGCTCGTTATATTATTCCCGGAGCCGATTTCTCTCCGGTATTGAGACTGGGAGCTCGTTTGTGGAGTAAATCGAAGTGATGAATATGGTTCGGTTTGTATTTATGATGACTGCCATTGTCGCTCTGGCTTCGTGCAAAACCAACATCGGTGCAAGGAGCTCGCTATTGGTTGGTGCTGACGATATGCACAAGATAATTTATTATGCTACGCTGGCAGGAAGCTCGCATAATACTCAACCCTGGAGAGTTGAGGTTCTGGGCGATCGTGAAATAAGGGTCTTCGCCGATACTACACGTGTCTTGAATGTGATTGATCCGAAAAAGCGTGAATTATATATTTCTCTCGGAGCGTTTATTGAAAATCTTGATTTAGCGGCCGGAGCTTTGGGGTATGCCACGGAGGTACAGGTGTTGCCCCGCTCTGAACGAACTGCATGCGTCGCTGTCGTAGCTCTGAAGAGGGCTCGTCCTTCGGGCTTTGACTTACATTCGATTGTTGGGAGAAGAACGTTGCGGGTTTCGTTTCATACCGCGGATATTCGGAAAGAAGAGGTGGCAAGTATACTCGGAGATGATTGGCAAACTTCTTTCTTCGCAGCATCTACGGAGGAAGGGCGTTTTATCGCGAAGCAAACCCTGTCGGCTTACCGCCAGCAGTCAATGAATCGTGAAGCACAGGCTGAATTTGCCAGCTGGGTGCGTTTTTCTGATCGGGATGTGCGTCTAAGACAAGATGGGATTACAACAGCTGGGATGCAGATAAATGGCATTAAGGGGTTTGTGGTTCGAAACTTTTTCAAACCGGCAGATGCGGAGAAAAAACAGTTTGTCCAAGCGGGTATTGGAACGACGGAAAAGCAGGTGAATAATTGCGGTGGCTGGCTTGCTTTGACTAGTGTCGACAACTCGGTGCAGAGCTGGATAGATGTTGGTCGTCGTTACGAGCGAATGAATATTATATGTACATCATTGTGCATCGGATTTCAACCGATGAATCAGCTTGTTGAAGAACAGAACTTTCTGGAAAATGTGCAACACGAGCTCGGAAAGGGTGGAGAAATTCAGTTTGTTGCACGCATTGGCTATGTGATTGAGACTCCGTCTCCGGTCAGTCCACGTCGGTCGGTCGATAGCGTTGCGGTGTTTTACAAATAGGCTATCTGTCTTAAAGAATGTCAAGCTTATTGCGAAAGGAAATGCCGGCTCCTTATATTTGTGCTATAAACGATAGAAATATGAATCCATCATTTTATCAATTAAGTGCAAAATTGCTTCGGGGGCAGAAGGTCTCAATGGAAGAGTATAAAGGCAAAGTTGTGCTGGTGGTCAATACTGCAAGTCAGTGTGGATTGACGCCTCAATTTGAAGGGCTGGAGGCTCTTTATCAGAAATACAAGGAGAGAGGATTCGTTGTTTTGGGTTTTCCCTGTAATCAGTTTGCGCATCAGGAACCGGGTACTGAAGATGATATCTCTCAGGTTTGCCACATGAACTATGGCGTTACATTTCCGATGTTTGCTAAGGTAGATGTAAACGGAGAAAACGCACATCCTGTTTTTAAATATTTGACGTTGACCTTGAAGGGACTGTTTTTTAATCGAATAAAATGGAATTTCACCAAATTTCTGATTGATGCGGAAGGGGTGCCGGTGAAGCGGTTTGCTCCGGTTACCAAGCCTGAACATCTGGAGAAGGAAATTGAACGATTATTGTCCAGAAGAAAATAGTAAACGATCAATTTTTGGATGTTGATGCCGTGAAGGCTTCTAGTGGTCGAAGGTTGGTGTTATTGATAAATAAAAAAGTCTCTGAAAATAATTACTTTTCAGAGACTTTTTATTGTGATTCAGCTGGGATTCGAACCCAGGACCCCATCCTTAAAAGGGATGTGCTCTACCGGCTGAGCTACTGAATCAAGGCTTTAAGCTATTGCTAAAAGCGGATGCAAAGATAGGGTCTTTTTTTTGAAACACCAAGTAGCGATGACGTTTTTGGACGAAAGAACGTGCTATTTTTTTTAATTAATTGATATATAGTTTTTTATTTTTGTTGATTGCGGAAGCTTTTTATTGTTTTGGCAAATTCAACCATCTTTTCGGGGGTGCTTTCCAGTATATTTCCCACCACAATAATGTCGGCTCCCGCATTTAAAGCGTTCAAAATATCTTCGTTAGTGCGTAATCCACCTCCTACAATTAGTGGAACGGAGATCGATTTTTTGACGACAGAGATCATTTCGGCAGGAACGGGAGGTTTTGCTCCGCTGCCGGCTTCGAGGTAAATCAGTTTGTTGCCCAGTAATTCGCCGGCAATGGCCGTTGCTGCTGCTAATTGCGGTTTATGCCGTGGTATGGGACGTGTGTTGCTGATATATTCCACGGCTGTTGTCTGGTCGCTTTCCACCAAAATATATCCGGTTGATATTGTCTCTATGCCCGATTGTTTTACAGCAGGTGCAATAACAACGTGTTGCCCGATCAGAAAATCAGGGTTACGTCCGGATATCAGAGACAAAAACAATAAAGCATCGGCTTCGGGTGTAAACTGGATTGCATTTCCGGGGAAAAGAACCGTTGGTATCAGACATTGGCTTTTCAGGTGCTTGATTAGCCGTGCAGTAGATTCGCTGGTCAGGCTGCCGCCGATAAAAATCAGATCGGGTTTTGTGGTGTTGAGTAGAGATGCAAAGTGGGAAATCTGTTTTTCGTCCGAGCATTTATCCGGATCGATCAAGACGACAAATAGTTTTTGATTTTGCTGTACAGCGTCCGACACTAATTGGTAAATTGCCTGCTTCATAGTAAGTTTTTAACGAGGCAAAGGTAAGAAAAGAAATGTCTATTTCTTATGCAACTCCGCCAGATATTCCTGTTCGGGCTGGCCCGGGGTGGGGAAGAGGTTGGCACTCCTTTCCAAGAGTTTCAAATCCATGAGGGTAGAATAGCCCGAGCGACAAAAAATATTGGGTGTCTGCAACAGATGCGTTTTAAGCTCTCCCGAAGAAAGACCCGGAACCAAATCGATGTTGCCAATAGCAGATCCAGACATGCAGTCCCCCGGTTTTCCACTTACGATTAGAGTGGGCTCCTCTCGGTCTTTAAACCTTTCGATGCACATTTGCTCAAATAAAGTACGATGAGGTTCTGGCCCTGAGATAAGGCAAAGGTTTGTGTAGTTTTTTTTAACCGGAATAGCGTTCGTTGAGGGGAACCGTGAGAGCCATCCGATAAACCGCGCATTGGTCGGTAACGGATATTTGTGAGAAAGCTCTCCCGAAAGATTTCCTTTTCCTTCAATGTCGGGAATCCAGCATTCATCGTAACGGGTAATTATACAGCGGTGGCAAAACCGGAGCAAGGGTTCCATCCAACGGTAAGGGGCCCGAATCAACAGCTGATGGGTTATGTAAATGGATTTGACCGATTTGTTCCAAAGTCCGAAACGATTATCGGAAATCACCGTTTGGATATTTTCTTCCTGAATCAGTTTTTTGAGTTGCCGATGCTCCCTGATGGTTCCAACTATTATTTTCGGCAGTTGCCGTATCATGGCAAGCAGCTGAGAGTCTGATGGAGAATATTTAATGCAGAATCCGGGTAGTTGAATGGCTTTCAATTCCGGAAATTCACTTTGCAACCAACGCAGAGCATCTCCGTCGGCAGCTAAAACAACGCGTTGTTCATCTGCAATAGCATTGCGAATAATCGGCACGCAGCGGGTTGCATGTCCCAGACCCCAGTTGAGTGGTGCAATCAGAATTGTCGGCGCATGCATCCTATTCGGTCAGAAAACGAATCATCCTTTCGATAGCTTTGCGGCAAACCGGGCAGAATTCCGGATACGAATTGGTTCTCATTCTACAATCGAACGAAGGACGATACATGCCCTTGGTGAGATAGCCACCGCCCTCAAAAACGCCCACTTTCCCTTTGTATTGATCTGTAGGAGGAGTCGGTACCGGCGTGCCTTTGGGAAGGTCGTTCTTCCATTTTTTGTCGAAATCGACCAAGGAGGTGATATTTGGTTCCCATGGTTCGTTCTTCAGGTCGTACATATCAGTGAGTACATCCTGTTTGTCGTAAAAATATTCATCGGCAAGGCCGCCGAAAGAGTGTCCGAATTCATGCACGGACACCTGCGTAGTGTACTTGTTGTCGGCAGTAACCAGCGTGTAAAAATTATAAATTCCTCCGCCTCCATAACGGTCGGTATTTACCAGAATGTAGACAGCATCGTAGGGAACAAGCGCGGCAAAATTATACACTTTCTTTACATTAAGGGTGGTCAGGTAGCGTGGTTCGTAAAACGTATAAAAATTTGACCCGACAGCCGTATTCTTCCAGACGGAATCCTGTGGAACGGAAACTCCGGAATTTTCGGATGGCGCAGCAATAGCGTGAAGTACAATTTTATTCTTATTGGAGGCAAAAGGCTCGTGAGTACACAGATTTTCGTAAAGGCGTTGCGCGTCTTTGAAGAATTTATCCTGTTCGGTGCCGGTATATCCTTCGGCAATCACGGCAATGTCTATGTCTTTTTCGGGACGATCCGCTTGTCCGATTGTTTTCACCGGTACCTGCCGCGGAGCTCTTTTTTCAATCAGTTTGTCGTCGGGAGAAAGGTTGAGTCTCAACAACTCTTCCCAACGGTTGAAGTCAAGTCTCTTTTCGATGAGCAAGACAACGGCTTTTTTCGGATAGGGAAACTGAATAGCCTGTTCAAAGCTTTTGTTAGTCTTCTGAGCTTCAGGAGTCGATTGCCATTCACGAAACAGTGCATCGAAACCGTTGATATAAATCACTTTTTGAGAGAGGCTGTCAAGAACTCGGAACCTGAAATCGCCAAGATTCAAATCCGTGTCAAGGTGATTGTGACGACCACCCCAAAATGGTTCCTGACGGATGTTGTCGAGATATGCAGTGGTTTGATGAGCGTTTCCACAAAAATGAAAGTCGACGCGACAAGCTTTATCTGTAAAAAAATCGGAAAAAGAGGGTGACGCGAAAAGATTGGAATAAACTAAAATTGACAGTAAGGTCAGGGTATACTTGAGCATAAAGCGGGTGTTTTGAAATAAACAGGGTGCAAATTAAATCAAAAAAAACAAAACTACGTCACAAAACTACAAAATTGACTGATTTTATATAGGGAACAGCGATTTCGTAAGTTTATAATGTGTATTTTTGCAGCCATTATTAAGTTGATTAAAGACAATGAAGAAGTTAGTTTTTAGCGTTTTGTTTGGATGTGTGACTGTTCTGTTAAATGCACAGCAACCACTTGAACTGAAAGGCAATGTACAACAAGAAACATTGCATGTCAACATTGATTCTATTGCACTCTCCACATTAGGAAAGGCCGTGCCGGTTCCGGATAGTTTGGTGAATAAAACCAATATTGAGTACAGGCTCTTGCCTGATCGATCGTATTATGAGAGCAATCCGCTTTTCAGTGATTTGATTTTTACGGGAATGCGTCTTTCTTTTAATCCGCCGCTTGCTCCGGTTGTTGCTCAAATGAATAAGACGTATCAGTCGTACGATAAGAACGTATCCGGATATTTTTCCCCTGATTTTTACGTGATGCATTATATGGATAGTCTTCGAGAACAGCAGAAAGAAAAAATAATAGCTGCTGACCCATTGAAGATTAAAGATCATCTGTGGAATCTTCCTGATCCGAATGAGTTTGTTATTACGAATATTGCATCTCCGGGGCATAAAGACATGTATATCAAAAGGAAGCTGGATCAGTTCAGACCAAAAAAGATGAAGGTGAATGGGCTGGAAAAAGATCCATGGTCGACGAAAGGCAATCTGGCTTTGCAGTTATCTCAAAATTACACTTCTTCCAACTGGTATCAGGGAGGGAAAAGCAATCTGGCAACCTTAGGCGTCTTAGAAGCCAGTGCTAACTATGACAATCAGAAGAACATCCAGTGGGATAATGCAGTTTCAATAAAAATGGGGCTTCAGAGCGAAAGCGCCGATACCATACGTCATTACTCAGTTACGGAAAACCAAATCCGTCTGTCAAGTAAGTTTGGAGTAAAGGCATTTGAGAACTGGTATTACAGTGCATCTACCGAATTTACAACATATTCGTTGACCTCATATTCAGCGCTGAATTCAAAAACTAAAGTGAATGGCTTTCTGTCTCCTTTCCGACTTGATATTGGCTTGGGTATGGATTATAAATATAAAAAGGACTTGTCGGTTCTTGTAACTCCACTGTCATTCAAGTATATCTGCTTTGCTGACACGATGAATTATAACAAAAAAAACTTCGGGGTGCTTCCCGGTAAAAGTGTTTTGCATGAGTTTGGTAGCATGATGAAAGTGGAATATGCAAAAAAGCTTTCGAGCACTGTGGATTTGACTACACGTTTTTCATTTTATACGAATTATAACAAAGTGGAAGTCGACTGGGAAACTACTACCAATTTTATTCTTACCCGTTACCTGTCGTTCCGTCTGTCATTGCATCCGAGGTATGATACTGCTATGATAGCAGCAGGAGATAAACATGCCAAGATTCAGATGAAAGAATTGATGAGTTTTGGTTTTGCCTACAAATTCAACAATATAAAAGCGAAGAATAAGCCACTCCATTGATCAAAGCGGGCTAAGACTGCTTCGCCGTACCTGCGCAATGATTCCCGTACGGTTTCTAAGGGCAATTCAATGTTGTGTTTTGATTTGGAAAAGAATTTGTCAGCATAACAAATGATTTGTTCTTCAATGCTGACTGGCCTTAAATCCCTGAGCGGCAGCGGTAAATTGTTTTCCCTGATGTATTCCACGCTCAGTCCGGTACCAGTATGTCGCTCGCATACCAGCGCATGTCGGGGAAGGCCCTCGGCTCGCAGAATATCGGCGCCTAAATATCCGTGTTCAATGTATTGATGCTTACCGTAGCATTCAATTTGTGGTGCATTGGTAAGGAAAATGCCGATGTCGTGCAACATTGCCGCTTCTGCAATAAATTCTGTGTCGGCATTTAATTCCGGATGCTTGAGGGAAATTTCTACAGCTTTGTGCGTTACGGATTGGCTGTGCTGTAGTAAAATGGCGTATAGACGACTGTCGGTGTCATAATATTTGGAGAGAATGGACAATGGGCTCATTTTTTTGTTGTATTTTTGATGTTCAAATATACACAGAAAACTCTTTTGAAAGGAAATTAACGTCAAACTCTTTACTATAAACTGCAAAAATAATATGGGACACGGCGCAATGAATCTGATGGAAGAGGCTATTTGGATTGGCGGAGCCATCATTATTACTTTTTTTGCTGTCAAAACATCTTCATGGTTGCTAAGAAGGGCATTTAAGCGTGCAGCCGTAAAGATGAAAATGGATCCGACCAACTATTCTTTTCTCAAAAACACAATCAATTTTTTCGTAGTTGTTATTGGTGCTCTGTTTTTATTCAATAAAATTCCGGAGTTCAAGGCAATTGGGAAAACCATGTTGGCGGGAGCGGCTATTTTGACAGCTGCTATTGGGTTTGCTGCTCAACAATCAGTAGCTAACATCATTAGCGGTATTTTTATTATTCTTTTCAAGCCGTTCAGAGTGGGCGATACGGTTATTCTGCCGGATACAAACAGGGGTACTGTTGAGGATATTACGTTGCGACATACGATTATACGCGATCCCGAGAACAGGAGCATCATTGTTCCTAATACTACCATCAATTCATCTACTATCATCAATTCTACTTTTGCCGACCAACCGGTATGTGCTTTTGTGGAAGTGGGGATTGGCTATTCAGCCGACATTGACAAAGCGATTAACCTGATTCGTGAAGAGGCGATGCAACATCCTTTGTTGGTTGATAACCGGACAAAGGAACAAAAAGAGGAGGATGCACCGATCGTGAATGTGAGGGTCCTCGAACTTGGCGATTCTGCCATTAAACTGAGAGCCTGGGCTTGGGCGTCAAACACGGGGAATGCGTTTGTCATGAAGTGTGATTTGCTGAAGTCTGTAAAGGAACGATTTGATAAAGAAGGAATTGATATTCCTTTCCCAACGCAAAATATTTTAATAAAAAATCGATAGCACTTAGCTTTTGATTTGGAAAAGAAGAGAGGATTGAAATTATTTATGACATCAAAAAGCAGATATCTCGAATTGATTGCCTGGAGGGAGCAGCATATCAAAGAGCGCCAATTTGTGTTGTTTCTTAGCTTTTTGGTCGGGTTATTTACCGGATTGGCTGCTTTTGTCCTGAAAATGTCAATTCATGGAATTCAAACGTTGCTCACCCATCGTTTTGCTTTGGATTCTGCAAACTATTGGTATTTAATTCTGCCGGTTGTCGGTATTTTTATAGCAGGGTGGTTTGTACGGAATATCGTACGTGATGATATTGGCCACGGGGTAACGAAAATTCTGTATGCCATATCTCAACGTAAAGCGATTATAAAGTTGCACAATGTCTGGAGCTCTGTTGTCGGTAGTGCTATTACTATTGGTTTTGGGGGATCTGTTGGAGCTGAAGCTCCTGCCGTTTTGACTGGTTCTGCCATCGGATCCAATCTTGGAAAATTTTTCAAGATGAACCAAAAAACGCTGATGTTGCTCGTAGGGTGTGGTGCGGCCGGAGCTATCAGTGGTATTTTTAAGGCTCCGATTGCCGGCGTGTTGTTTACGTTGGAAGTGCTGATGGTGGATATGACCATGGCGTCTGTTGTGCCATTGATGATTTCGTCTATAACGGCAGCCTCTCTCACCTATTTCCTGATGGGCGACCAGATTATGTTTCATTTTACGGTATCTGCTCCATTCTCGATCGACAGGATTCCTTATCTTATTATTCTTGGCATTGTTTGTGGATTTGTCTCTCTGTATTTCACGAGAGGAATGAATGCCCTCGAAAATGTCTTCAGGAAGCTGAATACTCCTTACCGCAAACTGGCATTCGGGGGTGTTATGCTTAGTTTGCTGATATTCATGTTCCCTCCGTTGTATGGGGAAGGCTATGAGGCTATCAGTTCTCTTTTAGCCGGAAATTCGGAGACGTTATTCGAAAAGAGCCTGTTTTATAACCTGAGGTTTAACGCCTGGGCAATTATTCTTTATCTGGCGGCTGTTATCTTCTTTAAGATTTTTGCCAGTACGGCAACCAACGGAGGTGGCGGTGTAGGAGGGGTATTTGCTCCCAGTTTGTTTGTGGGGTGTGTTACCGGTTACCTCGTCGCATTTGTGCTGAACCATTTTCTCGGATTTAAGCTTCCGGTCGAAAATTTTGCTTTTGCCGGGATGGCAGGTGTGATGTCGGCTGTAATGCATTCACCGTTAACGGCTATCTTCCTCATTGCCGAACTGACGGGCGGTTATTCGCTGTTTATGACTTTGATGATCACTTCTGTAATCGCCTTTTTGACGATCATGGTGTTCGAACCACACAGCATCTATGCAATGCGTTTGGCGAAAAAGGGCGAACTTATTACCCACAATAAGGATAAAGCGGTGCTGACACTGCTTAAAATGGAGAATGTGATTGAAACCGACATGGACATTGTGCGTCCGGATAATACGTTGGGAGATTTGGTTAAGGTGATTTCAAACTCTAACCGCAATATATATCCTGTGGTCGATTATAGCGGGAAGCTGCTGGGGGTAATGCCTTTAAGCGAAGTGCGTAATATTATGTTTCGTCCGGAATTGTACAATCGATTTAAAGTTAGTCAGTTAATGATTTCTCCCCCGGCATTGCTATCATCAAAAGATTCCATGGAAACTGTTATGAATGTTTTCGAAAGCACTCAGGCCTGGAATCTGCCTGTCGTCGACAATGGGAAATATATGGGTTTTGTATCTAAAGCCAAAATATTCAATGCCTACCGGCGTGTGCTTGTTCATTTTTCCGATGAGTAGCGAATGCCGAATTGCACATCTTTCTCTTTAATTATCACTTGACATTCTGCAACACACCGCTGCAGAATTTGTTGCATCTTCAAACTCTTTTTATGCTTTCATTCAGTGTTATCATTAGCGGAGAACTTCAACTTCGTGAACAGCAGGTAAAAAACACCATAGATTTGCTCGAAGAAGGAGCTACCATTCCATTTATTAGCCGTTACCGCAAGGAACGAACCGGTTCTCTTGACGAAGTTCAGATTGCGGCCATTAAAGAGCGGCACGAAAAATTGTGCGAACTGGAAAAACGCAAACAGACAGTTTTGAATTCGATTGAAGAACAGGAAAAACTGACTGACGACTTGCGGGATAGGATAGATAAATGTTTGTCGATGACCGAGCTGGAAGATATTTATCTGCCATATAAACCCAAGCGTCGTACTAGAGCGGAAATTGCACGGGAAAAGGGATTGGAGCCATTGGCAAAAATTCTGATGAGGCAGGTTGATAATGACGTTGAAAATAAGGCATTGTCGTTTATAAAAGGAGATGTAAAAGATGCAGATGATGCCCTGAAGGGCGCTTGTGACATTATTGCCGAATGGGTGAATGAAAACGAAGTGGCACGAAATTCAATACGGACGATCTTTTCGAGGGAAGCTGTCATCTCTTCCCGTGTTATCAAAGGGAAAGAGGTTGACGGGGATAAATATCGCGATTACTTTGAGCTGGAAGAGCCTTTGCGGCGTTGTTCGTCGCATCGTTTGCTGGCTATGCGTCGTGGTGAGTCGGAAGGTATTCTGAGGGTTGCCATTCAAACTGAAGAAGAGCGCTGTCTGGAGCGGCTGGATAAACTGTTTGTAAAATCCCGCAATGCAGCTTCGGAACAGGTGTCTATCGCAATTACAGATAGTTATAAACGCTTGTTGAAGCCCAGCATAGAAACCGAATTTGCCGCAGCAAGCAAAGAAAAGGCTGATGCTGAGGCTATCCGTGTGTTTGCCGAAAACCTGAAACAACTGTTGCTTGCCGCCCCACTTGGTCAAAAGCGGGTGATGGGAGTAGATCCCGGTTTCCGGACGGGTTGCAAAATTGTTTGTCTCAATGAGCAGGGAGTCTTGTTGCATCACGATGTGATTTATCCGCATCCGCCCCAGAGCGATGTTTCCAAAGCTTCTGACAAAATAACCCGACTGATTGCTCAGTTTCAGATACAGGCTGTGGCTATTGGAAACGGAACCGCCAGTCGTGAAACCGAACAATTCTTTCAAAATTATATTCCACAGCACGACTTGCAGCTATTTGTGGTGAGCGAAAACGGAGCCTCGGTATATTCGGCGTCCAAAATAGCCCGCGAAGAGTTTCCGGATGAGGATGTTACTGTGCGTGGAGCGGTATCTATTGGCAGACGTTTAATGGATCCGCTTTCCGAATTGGTAAAGATAGATCCTAAGTCGATAGGGGTGGGCCAATATCAACATGATGTTAATCAGACCGAACTGAAGACGGCCCTTGATCAGACCGTCGAGAATTGCGTGAACAAAGTCGGTGTGCAGGTAAATACCGCGAGCAAATATTTATTGACGTATATTTCCGGATTAGGTCCGCAACTTGCACAAAATATTGTTGACTACCGTACTGCAAATGGGGCTTTTAAGTCGAGAAAGGAGTTGATGAAGGTACCTAAAATGGGGGCGAAGACTTTCGAGCAGGCTGCTGGATTTTTGCGTGTGGAGAATGTTGGTAATCCTTTGGATAATTCGGCAGTGCATCCTGAAAGTTATCCTGTGGTAGAGCAGATGGCAAAGGATTTGCAATGTACAGTTGCTGATCTTATTACCAATGAAGAATTGCGCAAAAAGGTAGATGTGAAAAAGTACGTAACAGAAAAAATAGGGTTGCCTACTTTGGTAGATATTATTGAAGAACTGGCGAAACCGGGGCGCGATCCACGCCAGCAACTGGAAGCTTTTGCATTTGATCCGACCATTAAAGAAATTCAGGATCTTAAAATAGGGCAGGTTTTACCGGGGGTGGTTACAAATATCACCAACTTTGGGGCTTTTGTTGATATAGGAATTCATGAAAACGGTCTGGTGCATGTTTCACAAATAGCTGATAGATTCGTTAGTAATCCGGCCGAGGTCTTGTCGTTGCATCAGCATGTTACTGTTAGAGTACTTGATGTGGACTTGGTACGTAAGCGGGTGTCTCTTTCAATGAAACAAGCCTGAAGCGGGCAACGTAATGGCTGACGAACCAATGCTGGTTAAATTTATAACGAAAATTAAAGTGGAAATTCCTGATTGACGAAATAAAATGGTCAATATTCCGTTTAGTTTTTGCTGATACACGTTATTCGTGTAGTATCTTTGAAAATTATTAAATGTAATAATTATGAAGAAAACTATTGCTATTTTTTTAGTTTCATTTTTTGTGGCTGCATTCGCAAATGCTCAGGATAATGCCCTGGGTATTCGTTTGACTAGCGGAGCAGAAGTTTCTTATCAACGTTCGCTGAATGATATCAATCGGTTGGAGTTTAACCTTGGTTGGGGTTGGAATACAACTTCTCTTACAGGTTTTTACCAATGGGTTAATCCCATTACAGAGGGCTTCAACTGGTATATTGGACCGGGAGCCGGATTGGGATTGTTTAATTCCAGTACTATACTTGGCATTGGGGGAACTGTTGGCATTGAGTATAATTTTGCTATTCCTCTTCAATTGTCATTGGACTGGCGTCCGATGTTTAATTTTGGAAGTTCTCATGATAGTAATTACGGTTCGACAAATGTCGGACTTGGTATTCGGTACAAATTTTAGTAATAAAAAACAAATTAACGGAAGAAATTGTTCAACAAATAATTTCTTCCGTTTTTTTATGTCCTTTTGTTTAGGAATATTTAGTCGATGTTTATTGGTGCTAAATGGTTTGCAGATAGATTTATAGCTTTGAATTTAGATTTGGATGTTCATTTAAAAAACTAAATAAAAACTGTTAATCGTGTGTAAATTTCATAATTTGAAAATTTAACATATTAGTAGCGGTGCATTTCTGTTTTACAAGTAACTTTGTTAGAATTGTTTTAGTGTGCAAAATCAGCTGGATAACAAATCAGATTTGCATGCTCGGGCAACTTTCCAGAAGTAATCTGTTTTGAGTTTATTTTATACTCAATAATTGGATTTGAGAAAAATAAAGTGATGTTTATAGCATGAAAAGGTCTATGCTTGCATATAAATTAGTGGCATTGGGATTAGCGATATCCTTCTCAGGAACGACTATTTCCGGGGCTGAATATCGGGGCGACCAGTCACGATCACCTTTTATGCGTTTCTTACACAACCTTTTTTGGGGAGGATCAGGTACGGCAAGTAATTTTAACCGTCAGTCGCAAGGTCAAACTTACCGCTTTTCTGCCTTGTCGCTAGGATCAAGTAAAACCGGAGCGCACCTTTCTTCCGGATCATCTTCGCAACAAGATATATGGGCTGATTATGGCAAGGAAAATTCTTCCGTTGTAACTGGCCGAAAACCGGTCTCTGGTCGTGTGGGAATTTCTGGTAGAGCTGCTGTAAATGGTGCTGTCTCTGCGACGACTCAATCTGATGGATACATAAGCCCTTTGACTTCAGCGGCCGCAGTATCTTCTGCGACATCTTCCTCTGGTTCCGTGTCTTCTTCTTTTGCCGAAGCAACTTCCGTTGGAATGCCCTCTTTGTTGGCATTTCAAACTACTAAGCAATCTCTGGCAACAACATCTGTAAGTAAAGCATCACAATCCACAACCAACGATGACGGTTGGGGTGATGATCCGGCAGAGCCAATGCCTGTTGGCGACGGAACGATGACCATGATGATTCTTGCTGCTTTGTATGTTTATTTTAACAGAAAGCGGTTCGTTCTACTCGCAAATCCAATCTGAAACTTTATTCGGACTCTTCATTCTTCTCCTTGTGTTTTCTCCTTTTTTGAATAATCAGTGCATTTTTATGCTCTGACGGATTTCTTGTGTTTTTGCATTAAGGATTTTTGTGCTAATCGCCCGCAAAAGCAACATTTTTAATGGAATCTAATCATAAAATAAGATGGGAATTCCGTATTTTAGCGGTATTAATCCAAGAAGGTTTTTTATGAAATGTAACAGTTTTGAAATAAGCTTCTTGGATGTTGTATTGCAAGAATATGCATCTCAATATTATTAACCAATTTAATTCTTTATTTACCATCTTATGAAAAAACTGTTTTTGTTGGCTGCTTCATTGGCATTTCCCATGTTGACATGGGCCAGCGAAGCTGACCTAAAGATCCCGGACCTCACATCACAGCAAAACCATTTGTTGGTGTGGGGTTTTATTATTTGTATTCTGGGGTTGGTATTCGGTTTGTACCAGTTCCTGAAAGTAAAAAAACTAAACGCTCACAAATCGATGCTGGATGTTTCCAGTGTAATTTTCGAGACTTGTAAAACCTATCTTTTACAACAGGGGAAATTCCTCATCTGGTTGTTTTTGATTATTGCCGCATGTGTCACATTTTATTTTGGATTCCTGCAAGATAAAGGATTTGGCGGGGTTGCCCTGATTCTCACATGGACGGTCATTGGTATTCTTGGTTCTTACGGTGTGGCATGGTTTGGTATTCGGATGAATACGTTGGCTAACAGCCGTATGGCCTTTGCTTCTCTTGAACGTAAACCTCTGAAATTACTCAATATACCTTTACATGCCGGTATGAGTATCGGTGTGGTACTCGTTTGTGTTGAGCTGATCATGATGTTGATTATTCTGATGTTGATGCCTCGTGCGTTAGCTGGTGCCTGCTTTATCGGATTTGCTATCGGTGAGTCGTTGGGTGCCTCGGCACTGCGTATTGCCGGTGGTATTTTCACCAAAATTGCAGATATCGGTTCCGACCTGATGAAGGTGGTGTTCAAAATCGGAGAAGACGATCCCCGTAACCCGGGTGTGATTGCCGACTGTACTGGCGATAATGCTGGTGACAGCGTTGGCCCAACAGCCGATGGCTTTGAAACATATGGAGTAACCGGAGTTGCTTTGGTTTCGTTTATCGTACTGGCAGTAGGTTCACTTTCCGGTAATAAATTTCTTGCAAATCCTGACTGGCAGGCTACTTTCCTGACCTGGATTTTTGCAATGCGTATTTTGATGATTATTACTTCAGTGGTTTCGTTCTGGATTAATGGAGCCTTAAATAAAGTCTTGTATAGCCAAAAAGAAGATCTTGACTTTGAAAAACCTTTGACGAACCTTGTTTGGATAACTTCTATTTTAAGTATTATCGTAACTTTTGCAGCAAGTTATTTCCTTGTAGGTCCTGCTTCAAATGTAGGTGCTATCAATCCTAACCTTTGGGTTGTTTTGTCTGTAATTATCAGTTGCGGTACTCTGGGTGGCGCGTTGATTCCTGAATTTACCAAGTTGTTTACCAGTCCGAAGTCGTCGCACGTTCAGGAAGTGGTAAAATCCAGCAACGAAGGTGGTGCCTCATTGACAATTCTTTCCGGTTTTGTTGCCGGTAACTTCTCCGCTTTCTGGATGGGTTTGGTTTTTGTACTTTTGATGTTGATTGCTTATCTGGCAAGTACTTTCGGCTTGGATCAGTTTATGGTTTATTCGTCAATCTTCGCGTTCGGTTTGGTGGCATTCGGTTTGCTCGGAATGGGTCCTGTTACCATTGCAGTAGATAGTTATGGCCCTGTAACGGATAATGCACAGTCGGTTTACGAACTTTCGTTGATCGAAGATGTACCCAATGTTGCTGAAGAAATTGAAAAAGATTTCGGCTTCAAACCCGATTTCGAAAAAGCAAAACATTTCCTCGAAGCAAATGATGGCGCAGGAAATACCTTCAAAGCGACAGCAAAACCGGTGCTTATCGGTACCGCCGTGGTTGGAGCTACAACCATGATTTTCTCGTTGATTTTGGTTATTAAGAACGTATTGGGCGTTGCTCCCGAAACTATTCTGAATATTCTTAACCCATGGACAATCCTCGGCTTCCTTTGTGGTGGAGCTGTGATCTACTGGTTTACCGGTGCATCAACTCAGGCTGTAACTACCGGAGCTTACCGTGCGGTAGAATATATCAAACGCAACATCAACCTTGACCCGGGAGCAGAAAAGAAAGCTTCTGTAGCGAAATCGAAAGAAGTGGTAAAAATCTGTACACAATATGCTCAACACGGGATGTGGAATATTTTCCCCGCTGTGTTCTGTTTCGCTTTGGCATTTGCCTTCATTTCGGGTACTGAATCGAGCGGTTCCGGTCAATTTGCAGCAGCGTCCTTCTTTGTGAGCTATCTGATTGCCATTGCCGTATTTGGTTTGTATCAGGCTGTGTTTATGGCTAATGCTGGTGGTTGCTGGGATAATGCCAAAAAGGTGGTGGAAGTGGATCTGAAAGCCAAAGGCACTCCGTTGCACGATGCAACAATCGTGGGTGATACCGTAGGTGATCCGTTCAAAGATACCTCTTCGGTGGCTATGAACCCGATTATCAAATTTACTACCCTGTTTGGTTTGCTGGCTATGGAAATTGCCATTTCAGAAGCTTTCCGTCCGGTAGCTCCTTATGTTGGTGGAGTATTCTTAGTGGTTGCGCTCTATTTTGTATGGCGTTCGTTCTACAAAATGAGAATTAAATAAGTTCTCCGAAAATAAATTATTGGCGGGCTGTTTCCTACGGGGAACAGCCCGTTTCTTTTGTAATCAAAGAGAACTGTGTTCTAATTTATTTTGTTAAATTTGCGTTTCAATAAAATGATTGTAGATATATTTTATATTTAACGGTTAGACTCATGAAAAATTTTGTATGCTTTGCAGTGTTAGCTCTTCTGGTTCAGACAACTGCAATTGTTCAGGCCGGTAACCTGAAGTTATTTGGTGACTACTCTTACGGATGGAGCCGTATCACTGCGGCGACCAGTAGCGATTTGTCGGGACCATCGAAGGATGTGGCCAATGGTTTGAAATCCGGAACATATAATCAATTTGAAATCGGCACATACATAAAGGGAATCGGGATTGGTTTTATACATAACAGGTTTAATTCCGATGCCAACATATCCTATTCTGATGTAGTTGTACTTTATAATAGCTATTCAAAGAATGGTTCAATTGTCAACGATTTTTCGCTCAATTTCAACGGACTCGAACTGAGATATAATATTCCACTGCTGTTTACCGGCATGCATATCGGCGCTAAATGCGGATTGGGCATCGAATCTTACAAGAATAAGGGCTATTACTATAATGCCGACAATATCAATGGGCAATCTTTGGTTTTTTATACAGAAACCACAGGTAGTTCGTTCTGTTCTTTACTGGGTGCCGAACTCAGCTATTCCCTGCTTGGGGTTATCAATTTTGGAATAGAGGCCTCGTTGATGCCCGGCAAATTCAACAACCTTAAACAGGACATTCACACCACTACCATTTCGTACAATGCGATGCGGTTTAATGCCGGTATACATATCGGAGTGACGCTCTAAATAGGGATAATTAATTAAAACGACAAAGGCAGTTCCAAATCAGGAACTGCCTTTGTCGTACTGAGAGATACAATATTTTATTCTGTATCTTTATCCTGAGCTGTTTTTTGGTGTTTAAGTACTTTGGCATCCAGATAAAACACGAGTTCTTCCATAATGTTGTTACAGTGGTCACCAATTCGTTCTATTTTGCGGAGCAGTGTTACCACATTCAGACTGTACAAAACATCTTCGGGATGTGCGGTGATATGTTTTGCCAAAACCTGAATGGCATCTGAATAGCAGTCGTCTACTTTGTTGTCGATAGTGAAAACGACACCGGCCAGTGCCGTATTTTCTTCTTCGAGAGCCAATTTGTCTTTTTCAAGCATTTCAAGTACACAGTTGAACATCTCTTCTATCTTCAGTTCTTTGAGTAATTGAAGGTGTTGATTATGTCCGTCGGTTTCAAGCACAAAGCGGGCAATGCCGTCGGCAAAGTCGCCGATACGCTCGAGGGTTTTGTTGATTTTGAGAACGGAGAGTACAAAACGAAGGTCAATAGCCACCGGGCTGTAAAGCGCAATGTAGTTTTCACAATCGCTATCGATTTTCAGCTCAAAAGCATTTACTCTTTTCTCGCGGCTCATTACCACGCGTGCTAACTCTTCGTCGCCGGTCAGTAAAGATGTTTTGGCTTTCTCCAATTGAGACTGAACCAGACTCCACATATCGGAGATCGCTTTCTTAAGTTCCAGCAATTCAGTTTCTGTATGTTTCATAATCTATGTTGAATCGTTTAATTGTTGAATCGTTTAATTCGGAATTTTGAAATTTGGAATCGAGCATCAACCGAAGCGACCGGTGATATAATTCTGAGTTTGTTCCTTATCAGGGTTGAGGAAGATTTTCTTCGTATCGTTGAATTCGATCAGTTCGCCCAGCATAAAGAATCCGGTTTTGTCGCTAACGCGTGCAGCTTGCTGCATGTTGTGTGTTACAATCACAACCGTATAGTCGTTTTTCAATTCAAAAATCAGTTCCTCAATTTTAGAGGTGGAGATAGGGTCGAGTGCAGATGCTGGTTCGTCCATCAAAAGCACTGAAGGCGAAATGGCCAATGCCCGGGCAATACAGAGGCGTTGTTGCTGACCACCGGAGAGTTCGAATGCTGATTTTTTCAGTTTATCTTTTACTTCTTCCCAGAGGGCCGCCTGTTTTAGTGATTTTTCAACGGTTTCGGCAATTATTTTTTTATCTTTTACCCCATTGACGCGCAATCCGTAGGCAACATTCTCGAAAATCGATTTTGGAAATGGATTAGGCTTTTGAAATACCATGCCGACAGTCTTGCGTAATTCGTCAACCGATACGCTTCTATCATAGATGTTTTGGCCGCCCACAATACATTCGCCATCGAGATGCGTTCCATCAATCAGGTCGTTCATGCGGTTGAAAAGACGAAGAAAGGTTGATTTTCCGCAACCGGACGGACCGATGAATGCGGTAACCGAATTGGAGTCGATCTGCATGTTGATGTCTTTCAGAGCGTGAAAGTCACCGTAGAAAAAATTTACGTTCTTTGCTTCAAGTTTCATTATGTATATCTTGTAACTGTGTATTTTTTACTATTTCAAACTTACATTCGCAGCGATTATTTACTGAACCTTCGCCGCACGATATTGGCAAGTAGATTCATTATTAATACGATGGCAATAAGCACGATTGCAGTCCCGTAGGCCATCGGTCGGGTTGCTTCCAGATCGGTTCCGCTGGTAGCGATCACATATAAATGATAAGGCAGAGCCATTACCTGATCAAACACCGAAGTCGGAAGGTGCGGCAGGAAGTAAGCTGCTGCGGTGAACAAGATTGGTGCTGTTTCACCCGATACACGTCCGATAGAGAGAATGAGTCCTGTCATAACATTCGGAAACGCAGCAGGAAGTATTACCCTGCGAATGGTTGTCAGTTTGGTAGCTCCGAGCGCCAGACTTCCCTGACGATAGGTGTCCGGTATGGCCTTGAGCGCCTCTTCGGTTACCCGGATAATCAATGGCAACGCCAACAGTCCTAAGGTGAACGAACCGGCCAGCAACGAATCGCCGAAGTGTAGTTTGTTCACGAAAAGCGACATGCCGAACAACCCGAATACAATGGAAGGAATACCTCCCAGGTTGTTGGTCATTACGCGAATCACTCTCACGATATGTTTATTGGTAGCGTACTCGTTCATATAAATGCCCGACATTACACCAATGGGGAAAGCTACCAGCATACTGCCGATAACCAGATAAAAAGTACCGATGATGGCCGGGAAGATTCCGCCTTTCGTCATTCCGTCTTTAGGAGCTGAGGTGAGGAATTCCCAGTTGATAACGCCAATTCCGCGGATGACAATAAACCCGATGATGCAGAAAAGGATTCCCACAACCAAATAACTCATCAAACGGAAAAGAGAAAAGAAGATCGCCTGATTGGCACGTTTCCCTGTAAATTTATTCTGTTGCATAATTCTATATTCTTTTTCCGTGGTTACTGAACTTTGGGTTCTTTACGAATGATTTCGGCCCAGATGCTGATGCCAAGTGTCAGCACAAAGAGGATGGCACCAAGCATAAACAGCGCCTGATACTGGACACTGCCCATGGCCGATTCGCCCAGTTCGGCGGCGATGGTGGCCGGGATGGTACGTACCGGTTCGGTCAGAGTGTGTGGAATTACGGCCGCGTTTCCGGTAACCATCAATACAGCCATGGTTTCGCCAATAGCACGACCAATACCAAGAACAATTGCGGCCATTATACCCGATGATGCATAGGGAATTACGACCCGGTAGATGGTTTGCCAGTGGGTAGCTCCGAGCGCCAGGCTCGATTCTTTCATAGCCAGCGGGGTGGTACGCATTGCATCTTCGGCCACGGTAATGATGGTAGGCAAGGCCATAATAGCCAGAACGATTGCGCCTGCCAGTGCTGTTTCTCCTACCGGTAGGTGGAAGATGCTACGTATGAGCGGGACAATTACGATCAGTCCAAAAAAACCGTAAACTACAGATGGAATACCGGCCAGAAGCTCTATCAGAGGTTTCAGTATTTTTCTGACGCGGTTGTTGGCTATCTCTGCAAGATAAATTGCGACAGCCAGTCCAAATGGCAATGCAATAAGTATTGCCGCAATACTCACCCAAAGTGTACCCAGAATAAGCGGTAAAACACCGAATTGAGCTGCCGGTGTTGCGGTAGGAAACCACTCTTTGCCTCCGAAATATTCTTTCAGGGTAATGGTTTCGGCAGGTAGGACGCGCCCCTGGAAATTGATGTTGATAAACTGCTCGGGGAAAAATGCCAAAGCGCCCGGCTTTGCCGCAATCGCCTCACTTAATTTCTGGGGCAAATGCTCAAAGTTAGCGCCGATTTCCTCTTCGGTATATTGAGAAGCAATATCGTCCATACGCAGCGGTTCGATAGGAATGTCGTCGCCGCCGACTTGTTTCCAGGACGTGATGTTGCCATCGAAAATTTCTTTTACTTGCTTGGGAGTAAGGTTTTGGATCTTATTGGAACGGTTTACACAAAGCACATAACCCTTCTCGACGGTTGACGACTTGAACAACCCCCAACCCTCTGTGAAAAGAAAAATACTGATCAGTACAATGACCAGAGTGGTGGTGCCGCCGCTGAGCCGCAGCGTCCATTCTACAAGGGTTTCTCCAAAACGGTTTCTTTTTTTATTGAACACAGGATAAAATTTTGAAATTTATATCGTACAAACAAATCCTATTGAGGAAAGATAAAAAAGAGTCCAACGTTGTTCCAAGGTTAAAATCCTTGATCAGAACAACATCGAACTCACACACAACGAAGTTTTTATTTTAATTCCAGATAACCAACTTTATCAACAATTGTCTGGCCTTCTTCAGAGAGGATGTAATTGATGAAGGGTTTCACCTTTGCTTCCGATTTAGCTTCGTAGTAGAGGAACAACGGGCGAACGATCGGATATTTTCCGCTCTTGGCATTTGCTTTTGTCGGTTGAACGAATGTTTTGCCACCGTCATATGAAACGTGAATTTCTTTCACGCTACTGTTTGCATAAGCCATTCCAACATAACCGATAGCGCCTTTTGTCTGGCTAACCGACTGAATGATAGCTCCTGTTGCAGGCATACTCAGAATGCCTGATTTGTAGTTTTTGTTTTTCAACACATGCTCTTTGAAGAATTCGTAGGTGCCTGATGTTGTTTCGCGAGAGTAAGCAACAATTGGCATATCAGCACCACCAACCTGTTTCCAGTTTGTGATTTTGCCTGTGAAAATGCCTTCCAACTGTTCCCGGGTAAGGTTGGTTACTTTGTTTGAAGGATTAACCACCACCGAAAGAGCATCTTTTGCCATCACTACCGATTTTACAGCCTTGCCTCCGTTTTGCATCTTCATCTTTTCGTCGAACTTGATGCTGCGCGATGCCATTGCAAGGTCGGTTGTTCCTTCGATCAGAGCGGCAAAGCCGATACCAGATCCACCACCGGTTACAGTTACTTTAGTGCCTGATTTCTTCATATACGATTCGGCCTCTTTCTGTACGAGAGGAAGACATGTGTCAGAACCTTTTACTTTTTGTGCGCTTACCATTGAGGCAAACATCGCTACGAGAGCGAATGAAATAAGAATACGTTTCATCTTAGAAATAATTTATAATTAAGCGTTTATAATGTACTATTGAAATATAACTCTCCGCAGAAACCAGGATAACCGATATGTTATTTCAAAACTTAAAGAATCGATCAATCTTTCGATATTACCCGGGATGCCAACAATAAATTCGCCAATGTTTTTCGGAGCAGCAAGCTTCTTTCCTGCTTCAAATCTCCATGTAACTACCTGATTTTGTTGCAATACAAGTTCCATAATGTCGTAGTGTCTTGTTAAACTATAAATCTTTTTTGCCTTGCGTCTTACCTTAATCAGCGATAACTTTTTCTATTGCAAAAGTAGAATTGTGATGTTACGAAAATATTACAGAGGGGTAAAGATATTGTTGCCGGAAGAGAGTTTCTTTTCAGAGCGAAAAATTTAATTTCTAAATCTTTCGCTCTGATATTTGATGTTAAAATTTGAATTGCAGACGAACGGTAAAGGTGTCGTCCAGTTGATCGCGAGAAAAGTCGGAGCTACGTGTTGTTGAGGCAAGGTTGGCCGATTTTTCGTTCTTTACGTTTTCATAGAATACCTGAAGACGCAAGGCCGGGTTGATGCGCCATAGGCCTCCAATGCCAAGAGTGTTGTATCTCAGATCTGCTTTGTTTGTCTTTACAGCTCCTGCAACCGTTGCAGTTGCTCCGATCTCGTCGCCTTTTACCTTCGTATTCGGATCGTAGCTATCGTATTTCAATACCAGCGAGAATGGCGACTGTCCTAAATCCTGTACTAAAATACCATACCAACCGTTCATTTTACGGATGTAAGTATCTGTTGTCGGGTTGGCCGCTGCATTCGGACTTCCGGTACTGCTGTTTGATCCCGGTTGGGTACCCCAGATATATTCGGTACGAAGTTGTGTCATCCCCATGGGCGATTCGAAGCTGAACTGCCCGTCGAGGCCGAAGTATTCACGTTTTGCATATTTGCTGAGGTTGTTCGGATCACTGTTGAGAACAAAGCCGTTGCCAGCCATTGTATAGACATTGGCCGTTCCCTGATAAACGCCTCCATTGTAATAAGATGCACCCAAGCCCCATTTGGCAGTCGAACCTATCACATTTGTTGCTGTAAGGTGACCGATAAAGTCTTTGCGGTTATTAGTTTCGGGATTGATGGCATTACCGGCAAACCATCCGCCTTCAAATTTCAGGAAGTTCCAGGGGGATGTTTTTGCAGCTTGTAATATAAGTTTTCCTCCAAGGTCGACCTCTTCAGGGAATAACGTTTGAATAATTCTGGAGCGTTCCGGTGACTCGAGCAGTGACGAAGAGTAGGAAATTTCATTTCCGAAAGGACGGTCGAACATACCAGCCTGAAGTTGTAGCGTTCCATTCCATGGATCTTTTACGTTCAGATATGCTTCTTTCAATTGAACTACGGCCTGACTTACTCCTGAAGCATTTGATTTATCTACTATATTGAGTTGGAATACACCTGTTGCAATACCGCCATCATCATATGTAAATTTGATACGACCACGACGAATACCGAAGCGGTTAAACGCAGATTTATTATCGTTTTCGGTAACGTTACCACCACCTACTTTCAGACCGGCATCCTGCTGTCCCCATTGCCATTGAGGCTGTACATAACCACTGATTTTGAGTGCGTTCAGTTTGCTGATAGCGCCATCGTGGACTTCCACTTTTTGTTGAACCTGTTCAAGTGGAGTTGCTTCTTCTTCCTGGGCAAATGTAGTAAACGAAGCAGCAGCAAAAGCTGCGATCAAGAGAATCTGTTTCTTCATAAGAATTTAGTATTGGTTTCTTTTCAAGCGCAAAGGTCGTGTACGGGTGTTACAAAACTATTACAACCGTATGAAGAAAAGGATAAACAACGAGGGTATAAAGATAGTTCGGCTTTGAGCAAAGTGTCTTTGTATCTTGTTAATTAACAGAATGGAAAGAACCGGAACTCTCCTGTGAAAAGAAAGATCCGGCTCTTCGGAAATATCTGTGAGATTTATTTCTCCAATTGCTTGGCTGCTTCTGCCAGACGGATAAATTCGCGGCGGTATCCCTGAGGGTCGTTCCCCAATCCTTTTCGGGCCAGTTCTACTACTTTGTCGTAAGTGGCATCGCCTTTGAAATCGGAGTCGCGAAGCAATTGCGAAAACATGGCAACTGCTGAGGCAAAGGCAAAATCTTCGCTCATTTTCTTTTCACGATCGCCGGCCATTACCGGAACTTCCATTTTGATACTGGTATCGCTGTCGATTGGTTTGTAACGGAGTTTTACCGTCATCAGTTCATTACTGTTGTTGGAGGTAGCCGCCGAAACATTTGTCTTCTGATATTTTAGATCGTCCACGCTGCCATAATTGTTTTTGACTCCTACGGGAATGATTTCGTAGAAAGCAGTAACGGTATGGCCGGCTCCCAGTTCACCGGCATCTTTTTTGTCATCGTTAAAATCTTCTTTGTTGAGCAAGCGGCTTTCGTAACCAATCAACCGATAGGCATTCACATACTTGGGGTTGAACTCCACCTGAAGTTTTACATCTTTGGCAACTGCATACATGGTGGAGCCGAACTCACTGACGAGTACTTTGTTGGCTTCCTGAAGATTATCAATATAAGAGTGATTACCGTTGCCTTTTTCCGCAAGAGTTTGCAATTTTGCATCTTTGTAATTGCCCATTCCATAACCTAGGACAGTGAGATAAACGCCGGTTTTACGTTTTTCGGCAATCAGACTTTCCAAATCATCGGTTGACGAAACGCCAACATTAAAGTCGCCGTCGGTACAGAGGATGATGCGGTTGTTGCCACCTTTGATAAAATTCTTTTCGGCAATTTTATAGGCCAACTGAATACCGGCTCCACCGGCAGTGGAACCCCCGGCTTGAAGGTTATTCAACGCTTCTGTGATTTTTTGCTTGTCACTTCCCGGGGTGGAAGGCAATGCTTCACCGGCAGCTCCGGCATAAGTCACGATGGCTACGCGGTCTTTGTCGCGAAGATTATTTACGAGCAACTTCATGGAAGCAATAACCAGAGGCAAACGGTTTGCGCTACCCATAGATCCAGAAACGTCGATCAGGAAAACAAAATTGGAGGCCGGAAGATTATCCGAAGGAATCTCTTTTGCTTTCACACCAATGCGAACCAAGAGGTGGTCTTTTGCCCAGGGACAACTCTGTGTTTCGGTCAGGATATTGACAGGGTGTTTGCCTGTCGGATTCGGATAGTTGTACGAAAAATAGTTGATGCACTCTTCTGTGCGGATCGAATTCTTTTCGGGCTTCTGTCCAAGGTTGATCATTCGGCGTATATTGCTGTAGGAGGCTGCATCCACATCCAGCGAAAACGTAGAAAGAGGATCGGCTTTGGCATCTTTGAAGCGGTTTTCGGCAAACGATTTGTACTCTTCATTCTTTTCGGAATTGTAGTCGTAAGCAGGGACGGGAGGTGGGTAATATCCTCTTTGCACCTGAATGCCGGCAATACTGCCACACAAAGTTGTCTTTTTTTGTGGTACGTGACCAACTACCATTACCTCGCTAAGCGCCTTGGTGTCCGGTTGCAACGCTACATCGATCCTGGATTTGGTTGCTTTTATTTCTTTTGTTATAAATCCGATGTAAGAAAAAATGAGGATTTTCCCCTTTTCAGTACTGATGGAATATTGTCCGTTGGCATCGGTAAGTGTACCGATATTGGTTCCTTTTATTGTAACGGGAACTCCTACCAAAGGCGAATTGTCGCTGGCATCGGTCACTTTACCGGTAACGGAAAGAACTTCGGCATTTGCAAATCCGAAAGAGATGAGGAATAAGGCTAAACAAATGGCCTTCGTACATGTTGTTTTCATAGTTGTATGTTTTAATTGGGTGAGAAAATTGTTTTCTTTTCCCTATAGATGCTCCGGTATCAGAAATTCCATAAAAGATTTTCTATTTTTGTGTAATTTTTTTTTGAAGAACCCGGAATCCATTGAAAATTAAGCTGACATATAAAGATTGGAGTGACGAGGAGTTGTTGCAGCAATACGTAATCACTTCACGACAGGAGTTGTTGGGTCAGCTCTATTCGAGGTACATTCCGTTGGTTTACGGTTTATGCCTGAAATACCTTCGTCAACAAGAGAATGCTGAAGATGCTGTGATGCAGATCTATGAAGAATTGCAACGAAAAGTGTTTAATTTTGAAATCGCAAACTTTCGTACCTGGCTCTACAGCGTGGCAAAAAATCACTGCCTGCAAATCCTGCGGCGCACTCAGGGACAACTCTTCCAGGAAATTGACGAACGGGTTATGGAATCGGATGAGTTTGAGCATCTATTAGATACAAACGAAGATGTTGAAAAGGATAAAGCGTTGAACTATTGTCTGGATACCCTCTCGGCGGAACAAAAAGCCTGCGTCGTACACTTCTTTTTCGACGATTGGTCGTATGCCGACATTGTAGAAAAAACAGGCTATGCACTAACGAAGGTGAAGAGTTATATTCAGAATGGCAAACGCAACCTGAAACTCTGCATGGTAAAAATTCTGGATTGCTGACATGACACTAAAAGAATACATACAAGGCCAAAGAAAAGGGAAAGAGGCTAACCGGATTGAACGGCAGGCGATGAACGATTCTTTTCTGAACGATGCTATCGAGGGGTTCGATAGTGTTGAGGGAAGTCATCTTCCTGCACTTGAGCGACTGGAAGAAAAAGTGCTTCGGGTTCGCAATCAGCACCGGCGAGTAATTGTCTATTGGGCAATGGCGGCTTCTGTGTTGTTGTTGATAGGTTTCGGGTCATTCTTCCTACTTCAACAGAAACCGGAAACCCGAATGCCGGAAATAGCCACTGTTGCGCCGAAGAAAGTAACTCCGTCTGCTGAAGAACAAAAAAGTGCGGTTCCTGAGTCAACTTCCCGAACGATAATACCTACTAAAACCAAAACCTTAGCGGTTGCCTCTCCTCCGGTTTCTCCGGAAGCAATAACCAATAAAGCCCAGGAGGAATCAATTCCGGAACCTGTTATGGCACCTGTGCAAGCGGAAGTGTTGACGGCAAATCAGGTGAGAATGTCCAAAATGTTGGAAGGTAAAGTAGCCGGATTGCAAGTGGAGCCGACGGTGCAGCCATCAAACAAGCTTCAGGGTAAAGTGGTTGATGAGAAAGGCGAGCCGCTAATAGGAGCGTCGGTAAAGATAAAAGGGACCAATGTCGGCGCGGTTACCGATGCGAATGGATATTTTCAGTTGCCTCAAAATGTTTCCGACTCGGCTAAATTAATTGCCGGTTATCTCGGATATGAAAACAGAGAAGTAAAAATTACCGATAAGTCGGTTTCCATTCAGCTGCAACCCGATCAGAAAACATTGAGTGAGGTGGTGGTGGTTGGTTATGTGCCTCAAAAGAAAAAAACTGTCGTAGGATCGATTGTAAAGATTGCCTCGGGCGAATTCGGAGAAAAAGAGTTCTTGGAGTATTGTAAAAAGTACGGAGCAAAAAATCTTTGTGGAGAACTGCAAACAGAAGTGAAAGTCTCTTTCAATATTTCTAAAGAAGGTTTCCCTGTCAATGTCACGATCAAGAAATCTACATGTATGGCAGCCTCTCGTGAAGCGGAACGATTACTCAGCTCTTCTCCCGCATGGTCAAAAAAAGACCGTAAGGTAACGATGACGATCAGCTGGTAAAACAAAAACGGATGACATATTGCCATCCGTTTTTTTTTGTATCTGTTAGCGATTCTTTTTCCAACCGCCTCTTTCTTTCTTCTCGTGCTGAAATTTGCGTTTTTTTGCGCCATGATAACCTTCTGGCTGAGCACGTTCCACTACCATTTTGCGATCAAGTCCTTTTATTTTGTTCAGCGAGTTGATCACGATATCGGCCGATTGTTCTTCCACTTCAATAAATGAGAAGTTTTGCAGAATATCTATTTTGCCGATTTCTACCCGGCGGGGAACGTTTTCGTTGATGATGTCGATGAAATGAGCAGGAAAAACTCCATCGGTTTTTCCGTAATTAACGAACAAGCGGGCAAATCCGGCTCCACCGGAACGTCTGTCACCACGTTCTCCTCTTTCACGTCTTCCTCCTCTTTCATCCGGAATATCCAGTTCGGTTGCATCTCGGTAATATTCGAACATGCGGTTGAACTCCAACGAAACCAGACGCTTTATCAAATCTTCTTTTGTCAACCAGTCGAGTTTGCGGAAAACGGAAGGCAGTAGTTCTGCAATTTCCTCTTCGTTAACCTTTACTTTTTCAAGTTTGTCTGCCAGGCTGATGATCTGCTTTTCGCAGATGGCTTTGCCTGTAGGAACGGTACCTGCTTCGAACTGTTTCCCAATTTTCCGTTCGATATCGCGTAAACGGTTTTTTTCTTTGATATGGATGATGGCAATAGAGATACCGGTTTTTCCGGCACGTCCTGTACGTCCGCTACGGTGATTGTATATGTCGCTGTCTTCCGGCAGCCCGTAGTTGATGACGTGAGTCAGATCATTTACATCCAATCCGCGTGCGGCTACGTCGGTAGCGACCAGAATTTGGAGGTTGCGGATGCGGAATTTCTGCATCACAAGGTCGCGCTGTGGTTGCGACAAGTCCCCGTGCAGAGAGTCGGCATTGTATCCGTCACGAATCAGAGCGTCGGCAATTTCCTGTGTCTCTTTACGTGTACGGCAGAATACGATTCCGTAGATGTTTGGATAAAAATCGGCAATGCGCTTTAATGCCAGATATTTATCTTTGGCATGCACCATGTAAAAACGGTGTTTTACGTTATTAGTGCTCTCATTACGGTTGCCTACCACAATCTCCTGCGGATTGTTCATGTAGTTTTTAGCAATGCGGGCAATCTCGGGAGGCATGGTTGCCGAAAAGAGCAGAGTGTTACGGTCTTTGGGTATTTCGGCCAAAATAGCGTTAATGCTTTCGGTAAAGCCCATGTTGAGCATTTCGTCGGCTTCATCCATCACAACGTTGCGGATGGCTTCCAGTTTCACGGTGCCGCGTTTCATCAGGTCGAGTAAGCGGCCCGGGGTTGCAACGACGATGTGTACGCCTTTGCGCAGAGAGCGGATTTGGCTTTCGATGCTGGAGCCTCCGTATACAGGAAGCACCTTCAAATCATTTATATATTTGGAGTATTCCAATAAATCGTCGGCAATTTGCAAGCAGAGCTCGCGGGTAGGGCAGAGGATCAACGTCTGGGGTTGACGTAGTTTGACGTCGGTCTTTTGGAGTACCGGAAGCCCGAATGCAGCTGTTTTGCCCGTTCCGGTTTGAGCCAAGCCGACGACGTCGTGCTCGTTGTTGAGTAAAACCGGAATTACTTTTTCCTGAATGGGCATCGGTTGCTCATAACCTAATTCGCTGATGGCTTTTAGTATGTCTTCTCTTATCCCTAATTCTTCAAATGTCATTTGTTATAAATTAAAATTCGTGCAAAGGTACGCATATTATTCCAGATGGCAAGTAAGTGAGAAAGTTAGATGGTAGGTAAACTCATTGTTTACTGCTCACTACATCATTATCTCACTTTCTAAAAAAATATCCCCGACGAGTACTCCAACCGGTCGGGGATCCAAGACCCAAAAAGTGAAAAAGAAAAAAGAGAATTTACCTATTAGCTGATGCAAAGGTAGATTCTCTTTATTGCGAAAAGATAAAGACAGGATAAAGATACTGTTTCGTCCGTTGTCTTTATTTATTTGTGAAGCGAAAATATAAATTCCAGTCCTCCTCCGTTCTTGTTCTTTACCGTGATGGTTCCCCGGTGCAGTTCAACGGCATTTTTTACAATGGACAATCCCAAACCGGTGCCGCCTGTCTTGCGCGAACGTCCTTTATCAACACGGTAGAAACGGTCGAATAGGAAAGGAAGGTGTTCCGGTGCTACTCCGATACCGTTGTCAGAGAATGCAAAATGATAACATTTGGCATCTTCTCCGGTGAGCGTGAGATTGATTTTTATATTTTCACCGGCATAGGCAATTGCATTGTCAATCAGATTTCTAAAAATAGAATACAGCAGAATGGTATTGGCTTTTAGCCAGATATCTCCCCCGAATGACGTGTAGACTTCAATATTCTTTTCTTGTAGTTTGAGTTCCACATCGTCTAATACCGTCTGGACTACCTTGTTTAAATGAACCGGTTCCATCTGTACCGATTGAGGAGCTTCGTTTATTTGATTGAGCATCAGAATGTCCTGCAGAAGAGAATTCAAGCGTTCGGCCTGAGCATGACTGCGTTCGATGAAGAAGCGTTGACGTTCGGGAGCAATGTCCGGATTGTCGTGCAACGTTTCCATATAACCGATTATGCTGCTGAGCGGAGTTTTCAGCTCGTGAGCCACCTGGTGCGTCAAGCGACGGCGTACCATGGCGTCATGTTCTATTTGTTCTCTGTTCAGTTTGATGGAAAATTTATTCGAGATGTAAAACAAAACGGCAGCGATGATAAAGGTCAGTGCCAACCAAAAATAGAGGAATAGATTGTCAGGCCGCAACAATGATGAAATGTTCACATCGTAAGGCAATGATGAACGAACATAACAATTGCCGAATTTGGTGGCATGATAATAATAACGTCTCTGATTGGTATGTGATGTGCGGATATCCGATCCGTTTCCATTTTGCAACGCCAGTTTTACCTCTTTGCGCGAAAGGTGGTTTTCCATATGCATGACATCCTGGATGGCATTGTCGTATACCACGCTGCCTTTGAGGTCGATAATGGTAACCCTGATATCGCTGTGCGGAAATATTGCAATGAGGGAATCTATGTGTGCCAACGATCCGTTTTTGCTTTCAAAATAATTGTATATCATGTCGTTGGTATCACCAAGCAACGTGTTGAGCATGTCGGCTTTGTATTGCTTCTCACGGTTGTATTGAAACGCAAGTACAGCAAATGAGAAGATAAAAAACAGCGGAATGTAATATTTGAAAAGTAATTTTTTCATAACCGATAGATTGATAAATTCTATAAAAAGCAATATCCGTATCCGGAACGTGTTACTATGTTTTTGCCGTAAGGCTCAATCTTCTTTCTCAATCGCGTAATATGCACATCAACCGTGCGATCGGTTACATACACATCTTCGGTCCACACCTGTGTTAAGATGCTTTCTCTGGAAAATACCTTGGTGGGATTTTGTACGAAAAGTGCCAGTAATTCAAATTCGGTTTTTGTCAGTTCAATGGATTTGCCGGCAATGCTTACCTGCTTGGCGTTGAGGTCAATTTCCATCGTTTCAAACCGAACAAGCTCATTGGATTGGGCATTGCCCGAACGTGTTCGGCTAAGGACAGCTTTAATGCGGGCTGCTACTACCTTAATGGAAAATGGTTTGAGAATGTAATCGTCAGCTCCTGTGTTGAAACCGGTTAATACATCATTTTCGGTTACCCGCGCCGTCAGAAAAATGATCGGAATATGTTTCGTTTCCGGTTTGGATTTCAACAGCTGAGCCAATTTGAAACCGCTCATTTGCCCCATCATCACATCCAGTAGGAGTAAATCGTACTGTGCCAGGTTTTTAGTTAGGGCTTCTTCTGCCGAATTGGCAATATCTACGGTGTATCCTTCACTTTCGAGGTTAAACTGTAGAATTTCGCAAAGATCGGGCTCGTCTTCGACGATTAATAATTTATAGCTTTTTTCCATTCACTTATAAGATAATTATCGTTGCAAAAGTAAGGATAAATCTTTCGCTTGGTGTTAAGAAATGATGAAGAAATAACTTTTTTGTTGATTATGATGAGGTTAGAAGAGAGATACTTAAGCAAGGCGGTATTGTCGACTTTTGCCGGAATGTTGATATTGGTTGTAATATTCCGAATCTGTGATAAATTATTTATATTTGTAAAGAACAGATTTATGCCACGTATGTTACACTTTTCGGAAATAAAAAAATCTCTTTTTGTTACACGCTTTGTTGCATGGATGCGGCAAACGAAAGTGCAAAAGCTTCTTGTGGTACTTCTTGTGTTCATTTTGATAAGCGGCTTTGGCATTTATAAATTGTTGATTAGTCCGAAAAGTACACTCTCCCCAACGATTGATAAGACAATAGAACTTTTTTATAATGAGAATCAGAATCGGCAAGTATTAGAGGAAGTCAAAAAGATTGAAATTGAGAATCCGGATAAAACGAATATAATTATGTGTCAGATTCTGAAAGCTGCGGCCTATTGCGAGATGAAAGAGCTTGACAGTGCTTCTCATATTATTAACAGCATTACTGTAAAAGAGATCAAAAGCGACCCGCGACTGGAATTTTGGTATATGAGTATCAGGGGGCTTATTTCTTTTCGGATGGAGAAATACTCGGCTGCATATAAAGAACTTACTCAAACTCTCCGTGGGTCTTTTTCGGAAGAGAGGGCTCTCGCTCTGAATAAACGCATTCTCGGTCGTCTTTGCTTGGAATCGAAAGCTTACAAGCAGGCGATAGACTGGATGGATCAGTCGTCTCAACATTTCACTCGTGTTGGATTGGACAAAGGTGTTGGGGTTAATGAGCGTATTATTGCGCATTATTATTTTAGGAGTGATAATCTACCTGAGGCTCTAACCCACTTAACACGATCTGAAGCAGAATTAAAAAAGTCGGATGATAAAGAAGAATTGTTCTATTTGTACATTGATTGGATTGATTTTTATGTAAAGGATAAAGATTTTGATAACGCATTACGATATGCATCTCTTGCTTACCAAAACAGCTTGGAGTTGAAAAACAACAGCATGGTTGCTTTGGCGCTTACAAATTACGGTGAAATTGAAATTCATCGTAACCGATTTGACAATGCAATCGGTTATCTCCGAAAAGCAATGGCTTATTATCCAAATTATCGTTCGCAACGAGGGCGTATTATCGCATCGTTGGATTTATCTCACGCACATGCCGGGTTGAGTCAGATGAGCGAGGCATTGAAGTATGCTCAACAAGCTGTTTATTTTGTTGCAAATAGCGGACAGATGCAGCTTCAGGAAAATGCCTATGAGGTTTTGGCTCATTTGCATGAAAAACTGCATAACGATCATCTGGCTTACTGTTATCTTGATTCAGCCATGCAGTTAAAAGATTGTTCCAATTCGTACGTGTCAGATCTTAATAAAGCATATCAATATTCTAAGACAGGATTGGATAGTATGTCTTTTAAGGTTATGATGCTTCAGCAGAGCCGTAAGAAACAATTGGTAAT
Source organism: Paludibacter jiangxiensis (assembly GCF_001618385.1). Lineage (NCBI taxonomy): Bacteria > Pseudomonadati > Bacteroidota > Bacteroidia > Bacteroidales > Paludibacteraceae > Paludibacter > Paludibacter jiangxiensis. Next base: position 1,319,972 of record NZ_BDCR01000001.1, read on the forward strand.
TGAGTTACAGATAATGTTTGTTCTTCTGATCATTATCACATTGTTATTTATCACTTCTCGTTTGATGAAGAAAAAAAACGCAGCTTTGGTAAAGAAGAATATGGAAATGCTGGAAGAACGAAAGCATTATTCTGCTCTCTTGCAACAGAATACGACGATTAAGAAAAAAAACAAAAGTGAAACTGATAGCGAAAAGTTGGATTTGCTTTACGGAAAGCTCATAAAATGGTTGGAAGAGGGGAAAAGATTCACGCAAAGTGACATTTCGTTGGATGTAGCTTCGAAAGAACTGAATACGAACAGGGATTATCTTTCAAAAGCTATTAATGAGCGCTTCGGCAGGTTTACCGATTTAGTGAATAAATATCGCATAGAAGAAGCAATTTCATTGCTGTCTGACTCGCAAAAAAAGACATCGCAATACAAACTTACAATTATAGCCTCTCAGGTCGGATTCAACTCCAGTTCTGCTTTTATTGAAGCTTTCAAGAAGCAAACACACCTCACTCCGGTGCAGTTTAGGAAAAATATTACTCAGTCTTTGTAGATTTTTTAAACAAATAGATATTCTGAATATCAGTTTGTTATAATTTCTGATTGATAAAATCAAAATTGTAATATTTGCCCGAATTTTCTTTTATTCTTATTTTTGTTTCCTCAAAGTTTACAATCTTCATAAGAGGTAAATTTGAGTATGCAGTGCAGTTTTTGTTCGGAGTTTTTTGTACTTACTCCGTTCGTGGTTAAAAGACTGTATTGTGTCGATTTTGGTTAGTGGAACTAGTGACGACGTGATGTCGCTTCTTTTTTCAGCACATAAAAAAGGTTGCCCATGGGCAACCTTTTTTTATATCTGTTTTTACTTGTTGAGCTTGAAAGTAATGGGGAGTGTGTATTTAACTCTTACAATTTGGCCTCTTTGTTTTCCCGGTATCCATTTGGGCATTGTGTATAATACCCGGCAGGCTTCGGCATCAAGCAATGGGTCGATACTTCTGATAACTTGTACGCTACTGATTGATCCGTCTGTTTCTACTATGAACTGGCAGATTACACGACCCTGTATATTGTTTTTTTGAGCTTCCACTGGGTAGCGTATATTTTTTGCCAGAAACGCCTGAACAGGACCATCCGCAAATTTTGGCAACTCTTCTACCACAGTAAATACTTCGTCAGATCTTTTGCTTGTCTGTTGATCATTGGTTTCAGGTGCGCCGTATCCCACGACTACTACTTCGTCGACACTATTTGCACCTTTTTTATCTTGTCCCGCTTGCTGTGTCTCATTACCTTTTTGGTTTGTAGCTTTTTGTGAATCTGTTTGCTGTGATGGGCTTTCTGATTGCGTGGTCGACGGTTTCACTTTTGTTTTAGATGCAGCCGGCTGGCTTGCTTTCTGTTGTTTAACCACCGTCTTGGTTTCGACAATTTTGGTCTGGGCAAAGCCAACCATAATAAGGCCCGCCAATGGAACGACCATTAGGCTTTTCAAACTCGCGAGTTTGCTGGATTGTTTTTGTTTCATGATTTTAATGCGTTTAAAGATTAATGGAAAAGAAAAGTGTAATGCGATCGGATTTAGATGATGTCCTACACTGTATTTTATGAGAAGTTGGAGATACTCGTCTTTCAACGTTGTGTTCCGGAATGTTTGATGATCTGCAATGAATTCACAGTTTTCCTGAACCGCTTTTGCATAAAGCCATGCAATCGGATTAAAAAACTGGAGAATACAAACGGCCTTTGTCACCCATAAATCCAAATAGTGTAATTCATTGGTATGCGTATATTCATGAGCAAGAATCAGTTCGCGTTCTTGTTCCGAAAGACTTTCCGGAATAAAGATGTATTTGCCAAAAGAAAAGGGAGAGGAAAATGTCCGGCTATGTATCAATGCGTCATTCCCTTGGTGCTTCCTGATCTCTTTCAGGATGGGCGTAAGATTGATCGCAGTCCTGATGATGAAATAGGCAAGACAGACTCCATACAACAGGATGGCTGTGTTCTGAATGACTTCCCGAAACGACATCGTTGGTTCTGCTTGTATCGCCGGTATTGTTGCTATAACGGGCAATGGATCCTCTACACTGACGGTAGTGTAAATTGTATGATAGACTACTATCAACGGCATTATTAAGGATGCAAATATGCCGGTAAGTAAAAAGAATCGGTTGAATTTGCAGAAGGTTTCTTTGCGGAGAAGGAAATGATACACCACATAGAAAGAGCACAGCCAAAGCACAGATTTGAGTAAATAATCGAATAGTGGGTTCATGGTAAGAGGTGTTTTAGTGGTCTATGTTTCTTTTAATCTGGCTCAGTAATTCGTCAAGTTCAGTCATCGATAAATCGTTTTCTTTCACAAAGAAAGAGGCCATGGAAGCAAACGATCCGTTAAAATAGTTGTGGATCATGGAGAACATCTGTTTCTTCGTGTATTCTGCTTTCGCTACTTTGGGGAAGTACAGGTACGTTCTTCCATACGCCTTGTGTTCGACAAATCCTTTTTGTTCCAGAATGCGTATAACGGTAGAAATCGTATTTCGTGAAGGCTTCGGGTCCGGAAAGGCCTGTCGGACATCCTGAACAATTCCTTCTCCCAGGCTCCAAAGGATTTGCATCACTTGTTCTTCTGCTTTTGTTAGTTGTGTCATAGTAGATTTAGTTTTTACAAACATACGACTAAAAATATAGTCACATCAAATTTTAGGAGTTAAAAATGACTAAATTTATAGTCAATATCAATGAGTGCTATTGTTTTGGCTGATTTTCAAACATATAAATGAGAAGTTCGGATTTATATTCCGGCCTTGATAGTGTTCTTAAAAAGGAAATCGATAAACAATGACTGTGCTGTTAGTTGGGGACCTATTCGTTCGGCAATGCGGAATTGTCGGAAAATTGATAAACCCGGAATCTGGAGGATTTTTAAAGATCTTGCTTTTACCTCTTTTCGTATGGCAAATCTTGATATGAAGGCAATGCTGTCATAGTAATCCAGAAATTGCTTAATAGCTTCGGTGGCTCCCAGATATGCTGCAGCGTGCAGCAATGACCCATCAATGTTGTTTTGAGCGAAAGCCTGCATCAGGGTTTCCAAAGTGCCGGAGCCTTGCTCGCGCAGGATGATGGGGGCCGACATTAGTTCTGCAGTACTTATGCTGTCCTTTTGAGCGTAAATGCTTTTTGAGCCTGTGACAGCCACAATCTCGTCTTTTGCAAATGCAGTATATCTTAATTCCTGTATTCCGGAACTATTTTCGACTAAAGCAACATCAATTTCATTATTAATTAAAAGGGATTCAACTTGTTTTGAATTTCCTGCCACCATTGAAAGCGTGACTTTGGGATAGCGTTTATGGAATTTTGCCAAAAGTTCAGGTATTACATATTGAGCAATGGTGGAACTGGCGCCCAAACGAAGCGAACCTTCGCTTTCACCTTTCAGAGAGCTTAGTTCAAAATCGAGCTCGTTATACAGATTTTCAATTGTCCCTAACCGATTGTATAAGATTTCTCCTGCCTGGGTTAAAAAAATCTTGTTGCCTTTTCTGACAAGCAGAGCTATGCCTATTCTCTGCTCCAGTTCGTGAATGTGTTTTGTCACTGCAGGTTGGGATATATACAGGCTTTCGGCAGCTCTGGTAATGTTGAGCCGTTCGGCTACTGCCATGAATACTTTTTCTCGGTAATCCATACTGAATAAGTCTGTTTGAATCTTGCGTACAATCGCAGGAATGAAGGACAAAAATACAACTTTTGTATCAGGATTTTATTTGTTATTTTTGTAGCTTAAAACTGATGTGCAAAAATGAGAAAGCTACACATAGTATTTGTCGGTCTGTTATCTTTTGTATTGTCCTTTGGCACAGTGTTTGCTGCAGGTTTTACTGTCACAATTGATGCTGGTCATGGAGGAAAAGACCCCGGTGCTATCGGTTCTTTTGCGAAGGAAAAGAATATAAATCTGGCTGTTGCGTTGAAAGTTGGCAAGATTATCGAAAGCCGGTATCCGGAAGTAAGGGTTGTTTATACCAGAAAAACAGATGTGTTTATTCCTTTGGAAGAGCGGGCGGCGATTGCTAATAATGCGCATTCAAATTTATTCCTTTGCATCCACACCAATTCATCTCCGAGTCCGGTAGCTTCAGGTTCAGAGACATACACGCTGGGTTTGGCTAAATCTCAGGCAAACATGAATGTGGCGCGTCGCGAAAATGCTGTGATCTTGTTAGAAGATAACTATAAGCAACGCTATCAGGGTTTTAACCCGAATTCGACCGACTCTTACATCATGTTTGAATACATGCAGGACAAATATATCGACCGTAGTGTTCAATTTGCCTCCGACATTCAAACTCAGTTTGCACAAAAGGCAAACCGCTCTGATCGGGGAGTTCGTCAGGCTGGTTTTTGGGTATTGCACCGTACCGCAATGCCTGCGGTTCTCGTCGAAGTTGGGTATATCTCCAATAAAAATGAGGAAGAGTTCATTTCGTCAGAAGCAGGTCAGGAACGTTTGGCCGAGTCAATAGTTTCTGCTTTCGGCAAGTTCAAACATGAAAACGACCGTCGTTCCGGCAAACTGCAAGTGGCGGCAGATAGAGAAGATACTGTTTCCGCAGCAAGACTCGAACGACCCGCTAAACAAGATTCAACACGACAAGAGTCGGAAGAAAAACGAACAACAAAAAAGAAGAAGAGAAAAAGCACCCCACAGACCGTAGAAGAAGCTCCTAAACAGGAAATAATAACGGCTCAAAAAGAAACACAGGAGACTGTCGGCGCTGATGCTTTGGTATTTAAAGTGCAATTCTTTACCTCTCCGACTAAGGTGCGTAAAAGTAGTCCGAAGCTCAAAGGAGTGAAAGATGTGGATTTTTATCAGGAAAAGAGCTCTTATAAATATACGACGGCAGAATCTGACGATTATAATCAGGTCGTGAATTCCTTCAAACAATTGCTGAAAACCTTTCCTGATGCGTTTATTGTTGCATTTAGAGGCGGACAGAAAGTCCCATTGCAGGATGCCATCAAACAATGGAGAAAACAGAAGAAACAATAGCGGTTATGAGCCGATAATACAAGGATAATATACATTTTATGAACAAAGAATTTTTATCAAAAAGCCGGGAGATGCGTATCGGGTTGATCGTAATTATTGCTATCGGCTTGCTCTTTTTTGGATTGAATTACCTTAAAGGAGTCAATATTTTCTCCCCGACAAACTACTATATTGCCATCTACAAAAATGTCGATGGCCTTGTACCTTCCAACGCGGTTTACATTAAAGGCTATAAGGTTGGTCAGATTGATAAAATACAGTATGACTTCAGCCGCGATAGCTCTTTTATGGTGTACATGACTATCAATAAAGACTTGAAGCTTCCAAAAGGAACACGGGCTGAATTGGCTGACGAAGGGTTAGTTGGAGGAAAGCAGGTCAATCTGGTTTTGGGGCCAGCTTCCGAAACATACTATCATTCAGGCGATATTATCGAATCTTCAGTTCCGGTTACTTTGATGGAAACTCTGAAAACAGGGATTGTTCCTAATCTGGAAAAAATTGTACCCAAGCTCGATTCTCTTGTTACCAACTTAAATAAGGTAGCATCCGATCCGGCAATCGGTAAAAGTTTGGCTTCTATACAGCGTACTACAGCCAACCTGGATGAAACATCTGCTCAGTTGAAGTCTATGATGCATAAAGATGTTCCTCAGATTATGACCAAGGTCAACAGAATCACCGATAATTTTGCTTCAGTGAGCGATAACTTGCGGAATGCCAACTTTGCAGCTACTATTGCCAGCATCAATCATACACTGGCAAACCTCGAGTCGGCAACCGGTAAACTGAATAGTAAAGATGGAACTTTAGGAATGTTGCTTAATGATAAGACCTTATACGTCAACCTGTCGAATATGACTGGTAGCGCTAATGATCTTATGGTTGACCTGAAGGCTCACCCCAAACGCTATGTCCATTTTTCTGTTTTTGGAAAGAAAGATAAATAAAAACGATTTGACAATGCGATAATTTGACAATGTGCCCATCTCGTGGCAAATTTCATTTTCAAATTTTCAAATCTTCAAATCTTCAAATTGAACAACATGGATTTTCAAACATTAAATCTCAATAAGCCGGCGCCGGTACAACCTGTAGCCGGAACTGCCGAACAAGTACGATGCCTTATCATCGGTTCGGGACCTGCCGGATACACGGCAGCTATTTATGCCGGTCGCGCCAATCTGGCTCCTGTTTTATACGAGGGAATGCAGCCCGGTGGTCAGTTGACAACGACTACTGACGTGGAAAATTTCCCCGGTTATCCTTCCGGAGTGGATGGCAATCAACTGATGGCCGACCTTCGCGAACAGGCTGCTCGCTTTGGAGCTGACCTCCGTTACGGAGCTGCTACGGCAGCCGATCTTTCATCGTCTCCTTACAAAATAACTATTGACGGAGAAAAGCTGATTGAAGCAGAATCGGTGATTATTGCTACAGGTGCATCGGCTAAATATCTTGGCTTACCCGACGAACAAAAATATGCCGGTTCGGGTGTGTCGGCTTGTGCAACCTGCGACGGTTTCTTCTATCGCAAGAAGACGGTAGCTGTAGTAGGTGGTGGCGATACTGCCTGCGAAGAAGCGTTATATCTTTCTCACCTTGCATCAAAAGTGTACCTGATTGTTCGCAAGCCTTTCCTTCGTGCCTCTGTTATCATGCGTGAACGGGTGATGAATGCCCCGAATATTGAAGTGTTGTTCGAGCATGTTACCAAAGGACTGTTTGGCGAAGGCGTGGTACAGGGTGCTACCTTGGTGAAAAAGCCCGGCACAGCCGAAGAGGAAGAGGTTAAGATTGCCATCGACGGTTTTTTCCTTGGCATCGGTCACCAACCGAATACAGGCATTTTCAAAGAGCATCTCGATCTGGATGAAAACGGGTATATCATTACGTTGCCAGACTCTCCCGCTACTAAGATTCCGGGTGTGTTTGCCGCCGGCGATGTGGCCGATCCGGTTTACAAGCAGGCTATCACGGCCGCGGGTAGTGGTTGCAAAGCGGCGATTGAAGCCGAGCGATACCTCTCCTGTAAATAATTTGCGAACGCCGGTTGATTTTCATCCGGCGTTTTTTTATATCTTTGCTCGAACTGTATGCAAAACAAGATGCACGAAATCGGGATGGCGCTGAGTGGTGGTGGTATCAAAGCCATTGCACATTTGGGGGTACTTCAGGCAATGGAAGAACATGGCCTGAAGCCCGGTATTATGGCGGGGGTAAGTGCCGGTGCCATTGTAGGGGCCCTTTATGCCGATGGCCATTCGCCCCGCGATATTGCACTGTTTTTTCAGGAATCGAAATTCCTTCAATTGGCCAAAGTGGCGGTTCCCCGAAAAGGGTTTATCTCTTCAACACGTTTCTATCGGGCTATAGGTGGAATGCTTCGGGCTCAGACTTTTGAGGAGTTGCCGATGCCGTTGGTGATTAATGCCACTGATTTTTCGGATGGCAAGCCGGCATACTTTAGCTCCGGGCCGCTCCTGAAGGTTATCGTTGCCTCGTCGAGTATTCCCGTTGTGATGAATCCGGTGGAGATGAATGGAAAGCAGTATGTCGACGGTGGAATCTTTTGTAACCTGCCCGCGCGAGCTATCCGCACCCGTTGCCACAAACTGATAGGGGTACATGTCAATCCTATTACGACCGTCAAGCCACTCACTTCCATTATCGAAATTGCCGAACGAACTTATCACCTGACCGTACAATCGAACACTGTAGAGGAGAAGCAGATATGCGATTTGGTTATAGAACCGGCAAAAGCCCGCGAATTCGGAATGTTTGATACCTCGAAAAGTCTCCATATTTTCGAGATTGGTTACGAGGCAGGAATGAGGGCTCTCGACAAGCACAGGAACAAACTGGAGAAATAGGACAATTGGTAAAATACAAAACCGACCGGTACAAATCATTTTGTACAGGCCGGTTTGTTTGTGTTGATTCATCCTGTCGAGACACACGACCGTGTGTCTTTACTGGAATATCGCATCAATCAGATTCCCAACGATTTTTTCACTGCATCTACTTTTGCTTCGGCCGCAGCATTCACGGCGTCATATTCGTCGCGACTGTTCAGTGTACCGCGTACTTCGACGTAGAATTTGATTTTCGGCTCGGTTCCCGAAGGTCTTACCGAAATTTTGGTGCCGTCGGCGGTAAAGTATTGCAATACGTCGCTGGTAGCCGGCATTACCAAATCTGTAACAGTACCAGTGGCACAGTCAGTTTGCTTCAGCGATTTGTAATCTTTGATGAAGGCAACCGGCGATCCGGCAATTTCTTTCGGCGGGTTACTCCGGAAATCGCTCATCATCTGTTTGATTTCGTCTGCTCCTGATTTGCCTTTGCGAACAATAGAGATTCCTTTTTCTTTGCCAAAACCATATTCGAGGTAGATGTCCTGAATCATTTCGTAGAGTGTCTTGCCATTGTCTTTTGCCCAGGCTGCAATCTCGGCCATTAGAGAACAGGCAGAAATAGCATCTTTGTCGCGAACAAAATCCTGAGCAAGGAATCCATAACTTTCTTCTCCGCCTCCGATATATTGGCGTTTGCCTTCGAACTCACGAATCACAGCAGCGATCCATTTAAATCCGGTGTAACAGTCAAAGCATTCAACGCCATTCTTCTCGGCGAGTTCTTTGATGATTTCAGTTGTTACAATGGTCTTTACTGCAAATTCGCTACCTGTAATTTTGCCCAGTTCTTTCCAGCGGCGAATCAGGTAATACATGAAAACAAGAGCTGTTTGGTTACCATTTACCAAAATCCATTCTCCTTTGTCGTTCTTCACTGCGATACCCAGACGATCAGCATCAGGGTCGGAAGCCATTACAATGTCCGCATCCACTGCTTTTGCCTTTTGAATCGCCATATCGAGAGCAGCCGGTTCTTCAGGGTTAGGAGAGACAACGGTTGGAAAATCTCCGCTTATCACATCTTGTTCAGGAACATGAATTACGTTAGTAAATCCAAGTTTGCCAAGCATGCGCGGGATTAACTGACCGCCGGTGCCATGAATAGGAGTATAGACAATCTTCAAATCCTTGTTGCGGGCAATAGAATCCGGAGACAAAGAGATCGTTTTGATTTTGTCGAGGTAAATGCTGTCAATTTCTTCTCCGATAATTTCGATCAGAGCAGGATTTCCTTTGAATTTTATTTCGTCGACGTTTTTGATATTCTCTACCTCTTTAATCACATTCACATCATGCGGAGCAATCATTTGTGCACCGTCGTTCCAGTAAGCCTTGTATCCATTGTATTCTTTCGGGTTGTGAGAGGCCGTAATGATTATGCCGCTCTGGCAGCCCAAATGGCGGATGGCAAAAGATGCTTCCGGAGTAGGGCGGAGATCTTCAAAAAGATATACTTTGATGCCATTGGTAGAAAATATATCGGCAGATATTTCGGCAAACTTGCGACTGTTGTTACGACAGTCATGCCCGATCACTACTTTAATTTCGGGTAAAGAACCGAATTCTTTCTTCAGGTAATTTGACAAGCCTTGTGTTGCGGCACCCACAGTGTATATGTTCATGCGGTTAGTGCCAACACCCATTATTCCGCGAAGTCCGCCTGTTCCAAACTCAAGGTCTTTATAAAAGGCTTCGATGAGATCTGTTTTGTCGGAAGAGGCTAACATTTTTCCTACTTCCTGTTTGGTAACTTCGTCATAGTTGCCGGTGAGCCACTGTTGGGCTTTTTTCTCAACTATCGCGAGTAATTCTTTGTCTTCCATTTACATATTTGTTTTGAAAATTTCGGGTTAAATATACAACAAACAACTAATTCTCACAATATTCGCTTTTGATTTTTATGATTAAAAAATTGTGCAGGAGTCTCGGGTTCTGTTACAATTTTGTATATTTGCAATAACAACCTTTGAGGCATATTAGAGACAAACACATCTATAACTGCTTTGAAATGTGGGAGAAGCTTGAATAGGTGAAAATTCATATTTAGTAAAATGTGATATAAACCCGATTTTGGTCTCCTTGCTTGGTTGCACTGGTTGACAATTAAAGAACAAATTATTTACAAATGAAACCAACATTGTTTTTACTGGCTGCAGGTATGGGTAGCCGCTACGGAGGTCTAAAACAATTAGACGGATTAGGACCTAATGGCGAAACTATCATGGATTATTCGGTTTTTGATGCCGTGCGTGCCGGTTTTGGGAAAATTGTTTTCGTTATTCGTCATAGTTTCGAAAAAGACTTTACGGAACAAATTATTGCTAAATATCGTAATATCGTTCCGGTTGAAGTTGTATTTCAGGAAATCGATTATGTTCCCGAAGGAATGAGCTATAATAAGGACCGCGAAAAACCGTGGGGTACCAACCATGCTCTCCTGATGGGAAAGGATGCCATTAAAGAGCCTTTTGCGGTAATCAATGCCGATGACTTTTATGGTAAGGAATCATTTGAGATTTTGTATCAATTCCTGATGAGTGTTGAAAACAAGCAGAACGAATACTGTATGGTTGGTTATCGTGTTGGAAATACTCTTTCAGAAAGTGGTTCTGTTAGTCGAGGTGTTTGTACTACAGATGCTGATGGATACCTGACATCGGTTGTGGAAAGAACCAGTATCGAAGAAAAAGGAGGTACAATTGTTTTCCTTGACGAAAAGGGCTTGGAAAATAAACTGGAGTTCAATACTCCCGTATCGATGAATATGTGGGGTTTTACACCTGACTATTTCAACTATTCGGAAGAGAGCTTTAAAAACTTTCTCCAGTCAAAAGGCCAGGAACTGAAATCTGAATTCTATATTCCAACTGTAGTAAATGAGCTGATTGTTGAAGGAAAGGCCACATGTAAGGTTTTGGATACTCCATCGAAATGGTTTGGAGTTACTTATGCAAACGATCGTCCACAGGTGGTTCTGAAAATTAATCAGCTGATTAAAGAAGGGGTTTATCCTCAATCTTTGTGGAAGAAATAAGCATATACATATAATATATAAGAAGGCATAAAAACCAATTGTGTTTATATGCCTTTTTCAATTCAAATAGAAATGGGAAAAGTAATTGTAACGGGAGGAACCGGGTATATCGGTTCACATACGGTGGTTGAACTGCAGCAAGCCGGCTACGAAGTGTTGATAATAGATAACCTTTCCAACTCTAACGTAGAAGTTTTGAACGGAATCGAAGCTATCACGCGAATACGTCCTCAATTTGAGAACCTTGATTGCCTCGACTATGTTGGCCTTGATCGTTTATTGTCAAAGAACGAAGGCGTAGAGGCTATTATTCATTTTGCGGCAAGCAAAGCTGTTGGCGAATCGGTGGAAAAACCTCTCCTTTATTATAGGAACAATTTGGTTTCCCTGATGAATCTTCTCGAATTGATGCCACTTCATGGAATTAAGAATATTGTTTTCTCTTCTTCATGTACCGTTTATGGGCAACCGGATAAACTTCCGGTAAGCGAAACTGCTCCTATTAAGCCGGCATTGTCTCCTTATGGTAATACGAAACAGATCTGTGAAGAGATTATTCGTGATACACTTCATGCCAATGCGGGTCTTCGCAGTATCTTATTGAGATATTTCAATCCGATAGGTGCGCATCCATCAGCCTTGATTGGGGAATTGCCTAATGGAGTCCCAAATAATCTTGTTCCTTTTGTTACTCAAACGGCCATCGGGTTGCGCAAACAATTAAGTGTTTTCGGCGATGATTATAATACACCGGACGGTTCATGCATTCGTGACTATATAAATGTAGTAGATTTGGCAAAAGCGCACGTAGTGGCAATGAAACGTATGATCGAGCAGAAAAGCAAGACTCGTCTCGAAACCTTTAATCTTGGAACGGGCCGGGGATTATCCGTTTTGGAGCTCCTGAAAATATTCCAGGAGGTAAATCAGGTGGAAGTTCCTTATAAAATAGTGAATCGTCGGGATGGAGATATTGAACAAGTATGGGCAAATCCCGACAAAGCGAATAATGTTTTGGGGTGGAAAGCGCAGGAAACTGTCGAAGATACGCTAAAATCAGCCTGGAAGTGGGAAAAACATTTGGCCGAAAAGCGGAAATAGCAACTATATTCTGTCCTTATATTGGGCGAAAATGACTAAAAAGCCTCTTGCTTTACAAAAAAGCAGGAGGCTTTTATTGTTTTTGCAAGCACAAATCTCTTATTCCTTCCCTTTTTTTGATGTTCTAACAATAAAAAATGTGGGCATTTTGGGATGCA